>NZ_CP014335.1:2055000-2403902 GCF_001610955.1 Geobacillus thermoleovorans | reverse complement strand
CCCGCAGCCCGAGGGGGAATCAGGCGGCGTTCCGCTTGAAGAGGCCGGTGGGGAGGAAGCGGCGGAGCCGGCGGAAAAAGCGCCAACGGCCGAGGAGTTGGCGGCGGCCAAGGCGCAGATCGCCGAATTGGAAGCGAAGCTTTCAGAGATGGAACACCGGTATCTCCGCCTGTACGCCGATTTTGAAAACTTCCGCCGCCGGACGCGCCAGGAGATGGAAGCGGCTGAAAAATACCGCGCCCAAAGCTTGGCGAGCGATTTGCTTCCGGTGCTTGACAACTTTGAACGCGCGTTGAAAATAGAGACGGACAACGAACAGGCGAAATCGATTTTGCAAGGGATGGAAATGGTGTACCGGTCGCTTGTTGACGCCTTGAAGAAAGAAGGCGTCGAGGCGATCGAGGCGGTCGGAAAGCCGTTTGACCCTTATTTGCACCAAGCCGTCATGCAGGCGGAAGCGGAAGGCTATGAGCCGAACACGGTTGTTGAGGAGCTGCAAAAAGGTTATAAGCTGAAAGACCGCGTGCTGCGGCCCGCCATGGTCAAAGTAAGCCAATAAACGGAAACGGAGGGTGATCAGTGATGAGCAAAATTATCGGCATCGACTTAGGAACGACGAACTCTTGCGTCGCCGTGTTAGAAGGCGGCGAAGTGAAAGTCATTCCGAATCCGGAAGGAAACCGCACGACCCCGTCGGTCGTCGCGTTTAAAAACGGCGAACGCCTAGTCGGCGAAGTCGCCAAACGGCAAGCGATCACGAACCCGAACACGATCATCTCGATCAAGCGCCATATGGGGACGGATTACAAAGTCGAAATCGAAGGGAAGCAATATACGCCGCAAGAAATTTCGGCGATCATTTTGCAATACTTGAAGTCGTACGCCGAAGACTATTTGGGCGAGCCGGTGACGCGTGCGGTCATCACGGTGCCGGCGTATTTCAACGACGCCCAGCGCCAAGCGACGAAAGACGCCGGTCGCATCGCCGGCCTCGAAGTCGAGCGCATCATCAACGAGCCGACGGCCGCGGCGCTTGCTTACGGCCTTGATAAAGAAGAAGACCAAACGATTCTCGTCTATGACTTAGGCGGCGGGACGTTTGACGTCTCGATTTTGGAGCTTGGCGACGGCGTGTTTGAAGTGAAGGCGACGGCCGGCGACAACCATTTAGGCGGCGACGACTTCGACCAAGTGATCATCGATTATTTGGTCAATCAGTTCAAGCAAGAGCACGGCATCGATTTGTCGAAAGACAAAATGGCGCTCCAACGCTTGAAAGATGCCGCGGAAAAAGCGAAAAAAGAGCTGTCCGGCGTCACGCAGACACAAATTTCGCTTCCGTTTATCAGCGCCAATGAAAACGGTCCGCTCCATTTGGAAATGACGTTGACAAGAGCGAAATTTGAAGAGTTGTCCGCCCACCTCGTCGAGCGGACGATGGGGCCGGTCCGCCAGGCGCTTCAAGACGCCGGCTTGACGCCAGCCGATATTGATAAAGTCATTTTGGTCGGCGGTTCGACGCGCATTCCAGCTGTCCAAGAAGCGATCAAGCGCGAGCTTGGCAAAGAGCCGCACAAAGGCGTCAACCCGGACGAAGTCGTTGCCATCGGTGCGGCGATCCAGGGCGGGGTGATCGCTGGCGAAGTGAAAGATGTCGTCCTGCTTGACGTGACCCCGCTTTCGCTTGGCATTGAAACGATGGGCGGCGTATTTACGAAACTGATCGAACGGAACACGACGATCCCGACAAGTAAATCGCAAGTGTTCACAACGGCGGCTGACAATCAAACGACGGTCGACATTCACGTTTTGCAAGGAGAGCGCCCGATGGCGGCGGACAACAAATCGCTCGGCCGCTTTCAGCTGACCGGCATTCCGCCGGCGCCGCGCGGCGTGCCGCAAATTGAAGTGACGTTTGATATTGACGCCAACGGCATCGTTCACGTGCGCGCCAAAGATTTAGGAACGAACAAAGAGCAGTCGATTACGATCAAATCGTCGTCCGGCCTGTCGGAAGAAGAAATTCAGCGCATGATTAAAGAAGCGGAAGAAAACGCCGAAGCCGACCGGAAGCGGAAAGAAGCCGCCGAGTTGCGCAACGAAGCCGACCAGCTCATTTTCATGACCGACAAAACGATCAAAGAAGTCGAAGGAAAAGTGAGCGCCGATGAGATCAAGAAGGCGCAGGATGCGAAAGAGGCGTTGAAAGCGGCGCTCGAGAAAAACGACATCGACGACATCCGCAAGAAAAAAGACGCGCTGCAAGAAGCGGTGCAGCAGCTGTCGATCAAGCTGTATGAACAAGCGGCGAAACAGGCGCAAAGTGCAGGATCGCAAGGCGGCGCTGCCAATCATAAAGACAACGTGGTGGACGCCGAGTTTGAAGAAGTGAACGACGATAAATAATGCAACCGAAAGTCAAAGTCAGGCCTGCCTTGGCTTTGACTTTTTTTCTAGCATTGACATATTGCCTTGCCGCAGAGGGAAATGATAAAATTAAATTTATGTGAGTGAATCGGGAGTGGATGATCAACGATGGCGAAGCGCGATTATTACGAGATTCTCGGCGTCAGCAAAAACGCGACGAAAGACGAGATCAAAAAAGCGTATCGAAAGCTTTCGAAGCAGTATCATCCAGATGTGAACAAAGCCCCGGACGCCGCGGAGAAGTTTAAGGAAATTAAAGAGGCGTACGAAGTGTTAAGCGATGATGAAAAGCGGGCCCGCTACGACCGCTTTGGCCATGCCGACCCGAACGAAACGTTTGGCGGCGGCGGATTCCAAGGCGGAGGGTTTGATTTCGGCGGCTTTAGCGGCTTTGGCGGTTTTGAAGATATTTTTGAAACGTTTTTCGGCGCCGGTCCGCGCAGGCGGGCGAGCGGTCCGCGCAAAGGCGCGGATGTCGAGTATATGATGACGCTTACGTTTGAAGAAGCGGCGTTCGGAAAAGAAACGGAAATTGAAATTCCGCGGGAAGAGACGTGCGACACGTGCCAGGGCAGCGGAGCGAAACCGGGCACAAGCCCGACGTCTTGTCCGCATTGCCACGGCAGCGGGCAAGTGACAAGCGAACAAGCGACGCCATTTGGCCGCATCGTCAACCGCCGGACATGCCCCGTCTGCGGTGGCACGGGCCGGTACATTCCGGAGAAATGCCCAACGTGCGGCGGCACGGGACGCGTCAAACGGCGGAAAAAAATTCACGTCAAAATTCCAGCCGGCGTCGACGACGGCCAGCAGCTGCGCGTCGCCGGCCAAGGGGAGCCAGGGGTCAATGGCGGGCCCCCGGGCGATTTGTACATCATCTTCCGAGTCGAACCACATGAGTTTTTCAAACGCGACGGCGACGATATTTATTGCGAAGTGCCGTTGTCGTTCGCCCAGGCCGCGCTCGGCGATGAGATCGAAGTGCCGACGCTCCATGGCCATGTGAAGCTGAAAATCCCGGCCGGCACGCAAACGGGCACGCGCTTCCGCTTGAAGGGAAAAGGGGTGCCGAACGTACGGGGCTACGGCCAAGGCGATCAGCACGTCATTGTCCGCGTTGTGACGCCGACGAAGCTGACCGAAAAGCAAAAGCAGCTGCTGCGCGAGTTTGAACGGCTCGGCGGAGACACGATGCACGACGGGCCGCACGGCCGTTTTTTTGAGAAAGTCAAAAAGGCGTTTAAAGGAGAAGCGTAAGCGCGATGAAATGGTCAGAAATCAGCATTCATACGACGCATGAGGCGGTCGAGGCGATTTCGAACATTTTGCATGAAGCGGGCGCCGGCGGCGTCGTCATCGAAGACCCATACGATTTGGTCAAAGAACGGGACGACTGGTACAGCGAGATCGTCGAGCTCAACCCGGACGACTATCCGGAAGAAGGGGTGATCATTAAGGCATATTTGCCGGTCAACAGTTTTCTTGGCGAAACGGTCGAACAAATTAAGCAGGCGATTAACAATTTATGGCTGTATGATATCGACCTTGGCAAAAATAAAATTACATTGAGCGAAGTAAACGAAGAGGAATGGGCAACGGCGTGGAAAAAGCATTATCACCCGGTGAAAGTGTCCGAAAAGTTTACGATCGTGCCGACGTGGGAAACGTACGAGCCGGCGTCTAGTGATGAGCTGATCATCGAAATGGATCCGGGCATGGCGTTTGGGACTGGCACGCACCCGACAACGGTCATGTGTCTGCAGGCGCTCGAAAAGTATGTGCGCCCCGGCGATCATGTCATTGACGTCGGCACCGGCTCCGGCATTTTAAGCATCGCCGCAGCGATGCTTGGCGCTCAGTCGGTGCGGGCGCTCGATTTGGACCCGGTGGCGGTCGACAGCGCGCGGCTGAACGTGAAGCTCAATAAGGTGCAGCATGTCGTAACGGTCTCACAAAACAATTTGCTCGACCATATCGAGGAACCGGCTGATGTGATCGTCGCCAATATTTTAGCGGAAATCATTTTGCGCTTTACTGGTGACGCCTACCGGTTGTTAAAGCCAGGCGGCCGCTTCATCACGTCTGGCATCATTCAGGCGAAAAAGCAGGACGTCAAAGACGGGTTGCTTGCCGCCGGCTTTGCCATTGAGGAAATCAACGTGATGGAAGACTGGGTGGCGGTTGTCGCCCTGAAACCGTAAGCAAAGAAGGGATGGCTGTGCAGCGCTATTTCGTTTCCGGCCAGGCGCAACAAGGCGGGATCGTCGCGATCAGCGGCGATGATGCCCATCATATCGCCCGCGTCATGCGCATGAAGCCGGGGGACGGGATCATTTGCGTCTTTCCAGACGGGCGCACGGCGGTGTGTGAAATTGAACAAATTGCCAATGAGCATGTGCAAGCCCGTATTGTACAATGGAAAGAGGAGCGAAGCGAGCTGCCGGTGCGCATCTACATCGCCCAAGGGCTGCCGAAAGGCGAAAAGTGGGAGCTCGTCATCCAAAAAGGAACAGAGCTCGGCGCCGCCGGCTTTCTTCCGTTCGAAGCCGCCCGGTCGGTCGTGAAATGGGACGCGAAAAAGGCGGAGAAAAAAGTCGAGCGATGGAAAAAAATCGCGAAAGAAGCGGCTGAGCAGGCTGAACGAACGGTGGTGCCGGACGTGCGGGCGCCGCTTTCGTTTGTCGAGCTCCTCTCCTTTGGCCAAACGGTCGATGTTCGGCTGTTTGCCTACGAAAAAGAGGCGCGAAACGCCCGGCATGCCGCGCTTCCGGCGCTTCTTTCCCGCCTCCGTCCGGGCGGCGCGTTGCTGGCTGTTTTCGGGCCAGAAGGCGGGTTCAGTCCGGAAGAAGCAGAACAGCTTCGGCAGCACGGCTTTTCGCCGTGCAGCCTTGGGCCGCGCATTTTGCGGACCGAAACAGCTCCGCTCTATTTGCTTTCCGCCGCCTCTTATGAATGGGAGCTGCGCGCGCCGAACGGCGAAGCGGAGCGCGCTTAGTGAGCAACATTGGCTGTTTCTTATAAAAGTTCGGTCCCGCTGATCCCTAAGCGGGGGGCAGAGTGAGGTGAACAAGATGCCGACAGTGGCTTTTCATACACTAGGCTGCAAAGTCAATCATTACGAAACCGAAGCGATTTGGCAGCTGTTTAAAAAAGCCGGCTACGAGCGAAAAGAGTTTGAAAGCCGTGCGGATGTGTATGTGATCAACACGTGCACGGTGACGAACACCGGCGATAAAAAGAGCCGTCAAGTCATCCGTCGTGCGGTGCGCCGCAATCCGGACGCCGTCGTCTGCGTGACCGGCTGCTATGCGCAAACATCGCCGGCTGAGGTCATGGCCATTCCGGGCGTTGATATTGTCATCGGCACGCAAGACCGGCATAAAATTTTGGATTACATCGAGCAATTCCAGCGCGAGCGCCAGCCGATCAACGCTGTTCACAACATTATGAAAACGCGCGTTTTTGAGGAGATGGATGTGCCGGAATTCACTGATCGGACGCGGGCGTCGCTTAAGATCCAAGAAGGGTGCAACAACTTCTGCACGTTTTGCATCATCCCGTGGGCGCGCGGCTTAATGCGCTCGCGCGATCCGCAGGAAATCATTCGCCAGGCGCGCCAGCTCGTCGCCGCCGGCTATAAAGAAATCGTTCTGACCGGCATTCATACAGGCGGCTATGGCACCGATCTGAAAGACTATAACTTTGCGTCCTTGTTGCGCGATTTGGACGAGCAAGTGCCGGGGCTGAAGCGGCTCCGCATTTCGTCGATTGAGGCGAGCCAAATCACCGATGAAGTGATTGATGTGCTGAAGCGGTCGGAGAAAATCGTCCGCCATTTGCACATTCCGCTCCAGTCTGGGTCGAATACGGTGCTCAAGCGGATGCGCCGCAAATATACGGTGGAATTTTACGCGGAGCGGCTCGCCCGGCTGCGCGAAGTGTTTCCAGAGCTGGCGGTGACTTCTGACGTCATCGTCGGCTTCCCAGGCGAGACGGAAGACGAATTTATGGAGACGTACAACTTTATTCGTGAACAACGGTTTTCCGAACTGCATGTCTTTCCTTATTCGAAGCGGACCGGCACGCCGGCGGCGCGCATGCCGAACCAAATCGATGAAGAAACGAAGCATGACCGCGTCCGCCGCTTGATCGCTCTGTCCGACCAATTGGCGAAAGAGTACGCCTCCCGGTTTGAAGGGCAAGTGCTCGAAGTCATTCCGGAAGAGCGCGACAAAGAGCGGCCGGATTTGTACGTCGGCTATACAGACAACTATTTGAAAGTCCGCTTCCCGGCAACCGAGGAAATGGTCGGTGAACTTGTCAAAGTGAAGATTACGAAAGCCGGCTATCCGTACAATGAAGGAGAGTTCGTCCGCGTTGTGCCGGATGAAATGGCCCGTTCGGTCAAATGGAGCTCATAACCCAGCCTAGTTGCTGGGTTTTTTCTGTCTTTTTCCGGAGACAATACGGATGGCTAGTTTTTGTCGAGGGAGCATGGTATGATGGTAGACGTCAGACTTTCCATCTTGACGGAAATGGCAGAAAGGGGTTTCTCCGAATGACGATGAATATCGCGAAAATGATCGATCATACGCTGCTCAAACCGGAAGCGACAGAACAACAAATCGTGCAACTGTGCACGGAAGCAAAGCAATACGGCTTTGCTGCCGTGTGCGTCAACCCAACGTGGGTGAAAACGGCGGCGCGCGAGCTTTCCGGCACGGATGTCCGCGTCTGCACGGTCATCGGCTTTCCACTTGGGGCAACGACGCCGGAAACAAAGGCGTTTGAAACAACGAACGCCATCGAAAACGGCGCTCGCGAAGTCGACATGGTGATCAACATCGGCGCGTTAAAAAGCGGGCAAGACGAGCTTGTCGAGCGCGACATTCGTGCGGTTGTCGAAGCGGCGGCTGGCAGGGCGCTTGTCAAAGTGATCGTTGAAACGGCGCTTTTGACCGATGAGGAAAAAGTGCGCGCCTGCCAGCTCGCAGTGAAAGCCGGCGCTGATTATGTGAAAACGTCGACCGGGTTTTCCGGCGGAGGTGCGACGGTGGAGGATGTGGCGCTGATGCGGAAAACGGTCGGCGACAGAGCAGGCGTCAAAGCATCAGGCGGCGTCCGTGACTGGAAAACCGCTGAGGCGATGATCAACGCCGGCGCGACGCGCATCGGCACAAGCTCTGGGGTGGCGATCGTCACCGGCGGGACGGGCCGCGCTGACTACTAAGCCCGGTTTCGGTCATGCAAAAACAGAATGACCTTTTCGATGGCGCCGACAAATGGAAGAGCAGCCACTGAGCAAATGACGTTGAACAAGACGCTCACATGAGCGAGCTGCACATCAGGCGCTGGGCTGAGCCTGGCGGCAAAACTGGCGAGCGGCTCGGTCCAAAAGGCGAACAAAGCGGCACCGACGACGTTCAGCCATAGATGGGTGTAGGCGGTCAGCTGGGCCTCTTTGCTGGAGCCGATCGAAGCCAAAAGCCCGGTGATGCACGTACCGATGTTGGCGCCAAGCAACAGAGCAATCGCCGCGGACAGCGTCAACAGCTGTTCGTTTAAAAATCCCATGGCGATGCCGATCGTTGCCGCGCTCGAATGAACGAGAGCGGTGAGGACGATGCCGACAAGAAGGCCGACAGCGACGGATCGGTTCGTTTCTTTAAGCCATGCATCAACGAACGGATAGGCGGCAAGCGGTTTAGCGAGGCTGCCAAAGCCGTCCATGGCAAACAGCACAGCGGCGAGGCCGACAGTGGTCATGCCGATGCCGAGAACAAGGCGATGGCGGCCGAAAAAAACAAGCAGCGCGCCGCTGACAAGAAGTGGGATGGCGCCATCGCCGATATCAAGCGTCATCAGCTCGGTCGTGACCGTCGAGCCGATGTTGCTGCCTAAAATGATGCCGATCGATTGGCGGAACGACAAGTAGCCGGCGGCGACAAGGCCGACCGTCATCACCATCACCGCTGAGCTGCTTTGCAGGAGAGCGGTCGTCGCCAAACCGGCGGCAAATCCTTGCAGCGGCGTGGCGGTAAAGCGCATGAGCCACCGTTTTAACCGATGGCCGGACAACGTGTAAAGCCCAGCTTTCATCATAAACATGCCAAGAAGAAACAAAGCGGTGTAAATGGCAAACAGCATCAGAAACGACCCCATGGGCGACTCCCCTTTCACCCTATATGTATGGGCCTTGTCCGCGGGTGATGACCGTTTTTTCAGCGCGGGGAAGAGGCGGCCAGCAGGCCGCCGCTGCTTTTTTTTATTGACCTTTTCTGTCAGCATGTATTATAATTGACAAGTACAATATGCAATGGTTGTTGTTCGGAGGGAGGGAAGCAGGATGTCCAAAACGATCGTTCGCAAAAATGAGTCGATCGACGACGCTCTTCGTCGCTTCAAGCGTGCCGTTTCGAAAACGGGCACTTTGCAAGAAGTGAGAAAGCGCGAATTTTATGAAAAGCCAAGCGTCAGACGGAAGAAAAAATCTGAGGCGGCTAGAAAGCGCAAGCACTAAGAGCATGCATTAAAGAGGGTGTATAATCGGTGAGTCTTCTCGATCGTTTGAATGACGATATGAAGCAGGCGATGAAAAACAAGGAGAAAGAAAAACTGTCTGTTCTCCGGATGCTGAAAGCGGCGCTGCAAAACGAAGCGATCAAGCTCGGCAAAAGCCCGCTCTCGGAAGACGAAGAGCTGACGGTTCTTTCTCGCGAACTGAAACAGCGTAAAGACTCCCTCCAAGAATTTGAAAACGCTGGCCGTTCAGATCTTGTCGAAAAAGTGAAAACCGAAATTGAAATTGTTCAATCGTATATGCCAACGCCGCTGACAGAGGACGAGCTGCGCGAATTGATCGAGCAGACGATCAAGGAAGTCGGCGCCTCTTCGAAAGCGGATATGGGAAAAGTGATGGGCGCGATCATGCCGAAAGTGAAAGGAAGAGCGGATGGTTCGCTCGTCAACAAACTTGTCCAACAACAGCTGTCATAAATGCAATGGGCCTTGCCGGCAGGCAGGCCCGTTGTTTTTGAAAAGCGGTGCTAGAACCCCCTTTTGTCTCATACATATGAGATGAAAGGGGGTTCTTTTTGATGGTGAAAAAATGGCGCCAGCAGATGAAGCGGTGGATGGCGGAAAAGCTTGAACTTCCCGCCGACATTATGATGGATCTGCCCCGCATTACGATGGTTGGGCACATACATATTTACATTGAAAACCACCGCGGGCTGCTCGCGTTCAGCGATAAAGAGCTCCGCCTTTTGCTGCGGAACGGACAGCTCGTTGTCCGCGGCGAACAGTTTGTGATTAAAACGATTTTGCCGGAAGAAATTTTGTTGGAAGGAAAAATCAGCCAAGTCGTTTATATAGATGAATAGCGAGGAGGAACGGAGATGAAAAACGAATGGGTCGACACACTCGCCGGCAGCGTGCGGGTCAAAGCGAGAGGGAAAGGGATCGAACGGTTGATCAACGCCTGCGTCCGCCAAGGGATTGCCGTCTGGAACGTGAAAAAGCATAGCGCGGATACCGCGACGTTTTTCATTAAGCTCAGCGACGTGAAACGGCTGCGCCATGTCGCCCGGCAAAGCGAATGCAAACTTTCGTTTGTCGGGAGAACCGGGCTGCCGTTTTTTTGGCGGCAGGCCTGGCGGAACAGCGGGTTTTGGCTCGGCTTGCTCCTTTTTATAGCGATTGTGTTTTTGCTTTCGAACATCGTTTGGAAGATCGAAATCAAAGGGGCGGCTCCAGAGACGGAGCATCAAATCGCCCGCGAGTTAAAGCGAATGGGAGTCGAGCGCGGCGTATTTCAGTTTCTGCTTGATGACCCGGAGACGCTGCAAAAAAAGCTGACGGAACGCGTTCCGGACATCACGTGGGTCGGCGTTGAGTGGAAAGGGACGTCGCTTCACTTCCGCGTCGTTGAAAAAGAGATTCCGGAGCCGAAAAAACCGATTCCGCCGCGTCATCTCGTGGCAAAAAAAGAGGCGGTCATCGCTGATTTGTTCGTTGAAGAGGGACAACCGCTCGTTTCCGTCAACGACTATGTGCAAAAAGGCCAGCTGCTTGTTTCTGGCATTATCGGCGCTGAAGGGAGGACGAAGTTTGTGCCGGCGTCAGGGAAAGTGTTTGGCGAAACATGGTACAAGTCTACGGTCGTCCTGCCGCTTGAGACGACGTTTCATGTGTTGACCGGCAAGTTCACCGAACGGCATTATGTCGGAATCGGGCGCCTTTTGATTCCTGTTTGGGGATGGAAGAAGCCGGTGTTTGCCCATACCATCGTTGAGACAGAAAAACGGCCGTTTCGTTTTTGGAAATGGGACTTGCCGCTCTATTACGAGCGCATCACGATCCGCGAGGCGGAAGAAGTGAAGCGGCGCTACACGTGGGAAGAAGCGTTCGCGGAAGCGAAAGAGATCGCCCGCCGCGAGCTGCGGGCGAAATTGCCGGAGGAGGCGGCCATTCGCAGCGAAAAAGTTTTGCATCAGGCGAAAGAGAATGGTAAAGTAAGGGTAGAATTGCATTACGAAGTCATCGAAAATATTGCTGTACCACAACCCATCGTCCAAGGAGATTGAGAATGTCAGAGCAGTTCGTTACGATCAGCCAACATGTGCGAAACCCGCAGGAAGCGGCGGCGCTCTTTGGCGTCCATGACATCCATTTAAAGCGGATCGAGGAAGAGCTCGGCGTGTCGATTGTGACGCGCGGGGAAACGGTCAACGTCTCCGGCACGCCGCAGCAAGTTCAGCTCGTTGATGAATTGCTTCGCCATTTATTGATCGTCATTCGCAAAGGGGCGGCGGTCAGCGAGCGCGACGTTCTTTACGCCATTCAGCTTGCAAAAAAAGGAGCGCTTGACGGCCTTGTTCAACTGTACGACGAGGAGATTACAAAAAACGCCAAAGGGAAGCCGATCCGCGTCAAAACGTTGGGCCAGCGCTATTATGTTGCAGCAATTGAACAGTATGACTTGACGTTCGGCATCGGCCCAGCCGGCACCGGAAAAACGTATTTGGCGGTCGTCATGGCGGTCAAGGCGTTAAAAAACGGCAGCGTCAAGCGCATCATTTTGACTCGTCCGGCCGTTGAGGCTGGAGAAAGCCTCGGCTTTTTGCCAGGCGACTTAAAAGAGAAGGTTGACCCGTATTTGCGCCCGCTGTATGATGCCTTAAACGATGTGTTGGGAGCGGAGTATACGCAGCGGTTGATTGAGCGCGGCACGATTGAAATCGCCCCACTCGCCTATATGCGCGGCCGGACGCTGGAGGATGCGTTCGTCATTCTTGACGAGGCGCAAAATACGACGCCAGCGCAAATGAAAATGTTTTTGACCCGGCTCGGCTTCGGCTCGAAGATGGTCATTACCGGCGATATTTCCCAAGTCGACTTGCCGAAGGGCGTCGAATCGGGGCTTTCGGTCGCCAAGCGCATTTTGGCCTCCATTGGCGGCATCGCCTTTGTGTTTTTGGAACAGTCGGATGTCGTTCGCCATCCGCTCGTCGCGAAAATTATTGACGCCTATGATGAGGCGGGCTTATAGAACGAGAGCGACGGGATCGGTCTTTTCTTGCAAAGCGAGGGGAAAACCGGTGGGAAGGTTTCGTTTTTTTCTTGAGCGGACAAAAACAGTCCGCTTTGTCCGCTTTTGGCTGTTTTTGCTTTTGGCTGTTCTGTTGTTTGCCGTTTTGTATTGGCAAGTGAAGCCGCGCCAGTATGAGCTGCGCCTGTTTGACGTCGCGAAGGAAACGATCCGTTCGCCGGTGACGGTCGAGGACAAAGAGGCGACCGCCAAGCTGAAAGAAGAGGCGGCGGCGAAAGTAGCGGATGTCTATACGTTAAAAAAAGAATATGCCGAAAACCGGGTCGACCTTCTTTCCTCGCTGTTTGCCGCGATTGAAAGCGTGCAGCGCGAGGCGGAGCCGGACCGCCCGCTCGGCGATATGATCGCCAAACTTGAGGAACGGCTGCCGCCGGAATGGCTTGCCTATCTGTCTGCCGCTGAATGGCAACGGCTGCTTGCCGCCTCGCCGGAGGAGCTCAAGACGGCGAAGGAAGCCGCCTTGACCGCGGTGCATGCCGTCATGAGCGAGCGCATTTCCCAAGCGGAACTTGACACGGCGCGGGCGGAAGCGGCCAAAGAGCTTGAATACGCTGCGCTGTCGCCGCCGCTTCGCGAGGCGGTCGCGAAGCTTTGCCGACAGGCGGTCATTCCGAACGTCGTCTACGATCGGGCGGCGACGGAAGAAAAACGGCGGCAGGCGATGGATGAAGTGAAGCCGGTGAAAATTTTGCAAGGGCAAGTGATCGTCGAGGAAGGACAGTTTATCACGAATGATGTTTACCGCCGGCTCGAGCTGGTCGGCTTGCTTGAGAGCGGGCGTCCGTCTTGGACCGCCGCTGGGCTTTTGGTGTTCGTTTTGTTGCTGCTTGCTCCGCTCATTTACTATTTTCGGACGGAAACGACGAATGAAAAGCTGTCGCTTTATACAGCCATTTTTACGTTGATGATGACGACAATGGCGCTCATTCGCCTTCTGCCATCTAGCGGCGCTGTTTCCATCGGTTACCTTGTGCCGGCGGCGTTCGGGCCGATGCTCGTCCGCATTTTGCTCGGAGAGCGGCTCGCGATGATGACGACCATCATCGGAGCAGTGTGCGGCAGTTTGCTGTTCAATGAGGAAATTGGAACGGCCGGCGCGGTGTCGGTGTCGTTGATTGTTTACTTTCTTGCCGGCGGCTTGGCCGGGACGTTTTGTCTGCCAAAGGAGCTGGCGAAAGCGAACATTTGGCGGGCCGGCGTGTTTGTCGCCGCGGTCAATATCGTTTCGCTTTTTTCGCTGTTGCTGTTAAAAAACGGCCGCTATTCGCCGACGGAAATCGGCTTGTTGGTGCTGATGGCGGCGGCCTCAGGGGTTTTTTCTGCCATTTTGACGATCGGTCTCTTGCCGGTGTTGGAGGCGGCGTTTGGCATTTTGTCGCCGCTTCGGCTCATTGAACTGTCCAATCCGAACCATCCGCTCTTGCGCAAGTTGCTCACTGAAGCGCCGGGGACGTACCATCATAGCATTATGGTCGCCAATTTGGCCGAAGCGGCGTGCGAGGCGATCGGCGCCGACGGCTTGCTGGCGCGCGTCGCCTGCTACTACCATGACATCGGCAAGACGAAGCGGCCGCGCTATTTCATCGAAAATCAAATAGGCGGCAATCCGCATGACCATTTGTCGCCGCAGTTGAGCAAAAATATTATTATCGCCCATGTCGCCGACGGCGTCGCTTTGCTGCGCAAGCACCGGCTGCCGAAGGAGATCATCGACATCGCCGAACAGCACCACGGCACGACGCTGCTGAAGTATTTTTATCATAAGGCGCGCGAGCAAACCGAGTTTGTCTCGGAAGCGGAGTTTCGTTATCCCGGGCCGAAGCCGCAGACGAAAGAAGCGGCGGTCATCAACATCGCCGACAGCGTCGAAGCGGCTGTTCGCTCGCTATCCAACCCGTCGCAGGAAAAAATCGAGAAGATCGTCCGGTCGATCATCGCTGATCGCTTGCAGGACAACCAGCTGAACGAGTGCGACATTACGCTGAAGGAGTTGGAACTCGTCGCCCGTTCGCTTTGCGAGACTTTAAACGGCGTCTTCCATTCGCGCATCGAATACCCAGAAGTACGAAAGGAAAAGGTGAAGCATGCATGACCATTCACATTGATTTTCTAGATGAAACGAACGAGGTGACCGCTGAGCAAATCGAGACGATCGAGCGGCTGCTCGCCGAGGCGGCGGCCCTTGAAAACGTGCCGGACGGGGCGGAGGTGAGCGTCACATTTGTGGACAACGAACGCATCCGCGCGATGAATCGCGACTATCGCGGCAAAGATGCGCCGACCGATGTGCTTTCGTTTGCTCTTGAGGAGGAAGGGGAAGAAGAGGTTCACATCGTCGGCGCTGATATGCCGCCGGTGCTCGGCGATATCGTCATTTCGATTCCGAAGGCAAAAGAGCAGGCGGCAGCCTAT
Organism: Geobacillus thermoleovorans; assembly: GCF_001610955.1. Taxonomy (GTDB): domain Bacteria; phylum Bacillota; class Bacilli; order Bacillales; family Anoxybacillaceae; genus Geobacillus; species Geobacillus thermoleovorans. The sequence goes on along the minus strand of NZ_CP014335.1, from coordinate 2,389,453 downwards.
GGACATTCGTTCATGCGCGAGCTCGGGTTTTTGGCTGTGCACGGTTTCTTGCACCTGCTTGGTTACGATCATGGGACAGAAGAGGAAGAGCGCGTCATGTTCGCCAAGCAGGAAGACATCTTGGCGAGGTTCGGGTTGACAAGATAATGCGCGGCAAACGAGAGCGAGACCGGTTTGCTTGGGCGTGGGCGGGAATGAAGGCGGCGGTGAAAGAGGAAGCTCATTTGCGCTTCCACTTGGCGGCCGCTGTTGTCGTCTTTGCCGCCGGGTGGGTCGTTGGGCTGTCGCGCTGGGAGTGGATCGTGCTGCTCATGGCGGTCGGCACGGTCATTGCGCTTGAGCTTGTCAACACGGCTATTGAGCGCGCCGTCGATTTGGCGACGGGTGAGTTTCATCCGTTGGCGAAAGCGGCGAAAGACATCGCTGCCGCGGCGGTGCTCGCGGCGGCCGGATTTGCGGTTGTGATCGGCATTTTGCTGTTTTGGCCGCATCTTCGCTAAACGAATGAGAGAGAAAATTCGAATTTTTCTGTTACATTTTGATTTCAAATGATGAAATGGATGGCGTTTTTTTGTAAAATAAAAGAAAGCAGCGTTTGCTTGCAGGAAAGGAAGAGTCAACTCGTGGAGATTGAGCAGCTCATTGTCGAAGCGAAAAAAGCGCGCGAACTCGCCTACGTGCCGTACTCGAAGTTTCCAGTCGGCGCCGCGCTGTTGACGAAAGGCGGCAGTGTGTACCGCGGCTGCAACATTGAAAACGCCGCCTACAGCGTGTGCAATTGTGCGGAGCGGACCGCGTTGTTTAAGGCATATTCGGAAGGGGAGAAGGAGTTCACTGCTCTTGCGGTCATCGCCGACACTCCCCGCCCGGTGCCGCCGTGCGGCGCATGCCGCCAAGTGATCGCCGAACTTTGCCACGGCGATATGAAAGTCATTTTAGCCAACCTCAAAGGCGATGTGAAAGTCATGACAGTCAGCGAATTGCTGCCAGAAGCTTTTTCAGCGGAGGATTTGCATGCGTAAAGAAGGATACAAATCAGGATTTGTTGCCATTATCGGAAGACCAAACGTAGGAAAGTCGACGTTTTTAAACCGCGTCATCGGGCAAAAAATCGCGATTATGAGCGATAAACCGCAAACGACGCGCAATAAGATTCAAGGCGTGTACACGGACGATGACGCGCAAATCATCTTTATCGACACGCCTGGGGTGCACAAACCGAAGCATAAGCTCGGCGACTTTATGATGAAAGTGGCGCTCAATGCGCTTCGCGAAGTGGATTTGATTTTGTTTATGGTCAATGCCGAGGAAGGATTTGGGCGCGGTGAGGCGTTCATCATCGAACGGCTGAAAGAAGTGGACACCCCGGTGTTTTTAGTCATCAATAAGATCGACCGCGTCCATCCGGATGAATTGCTGCCGCTCATTGACCGATACAAAGATTTGTACCCGTTTGCTGAAATCGTGCCGATTTCGGCGCTTGAAGGGAACAATGTCGACCGCCTGCTTGAGCAAATTAAAGAGCGGCTGCCGGAAGGGCCGCAATATTATCCGCCGGACCAGATTACTGACCATCCGGAGCAGTTTATCATCGCCGAGCTCATTCGCGAGAAAGCGCTTCACTTAACGCGCGAGGAAGTTCCGCACTCGATTGCTGTCGTCGTCGAACGCATCGAGCGGCGAGAAGGGTCGCCAACGGTGTATATTAGCGCGGTGATCGTTGTGGAGCGCGATTCGCAAAAAGGAATCATCATCGGCAAGCAAGGCCGGATGCTGAAGGAAATCGGACAGCGGGCGCGCGCTGACATCGAAGCGCTGCTTGGGTCAAGAGTGTTTTTGGAACTGTGGGTCAAAGTGCAAAAAGACTGGCGCAACCGCCTTTCGCAGCTGCGTGATTTCGGGTTCCGTGAAGACGAGTATTGACGGTTAGAAAATTTTACGCGACATAAACCGTTTTTGCCTGAGCCAACCTATAGGTAAACCACCAATACGCAATGCCTGCAGGCGGAAAGAGGTGTCATTCCATGCTTGAGTTTACGTGGAAGTTGTTTAGCCAAACAGGCAATATCGACACGTACCTCCTATTTAAAGAGTTGGAACGAGAGCAACAGTTTGGCGGTGAAGAGCAAAACGCTGAACAGAAAGAAATCGACCAGCCGATCTCGTAGCATCGTTGTTGGTAGAAGCGGTGGTGATGGGATGTTCGAAACGTGTGAAGCGATCGTTATGCGGACGGTCGATTATGGCGAAACAAATAAAATTGTTACATTGTTTACCCGAGAATGGGGAAAGGTGGCTGCGATGGCAAGGGGAGCGAAAAAGCCAAGCAGCCGCCTTTCTGCTGTTACGCAGCCGCTCTCATACGGCCATTATGTCATCCGCCGCAGCCGCGGCGTCGGCGTTCTTCACCAGGGAGAGCTCATCGACTCGATGCGGGCGCTGCGCGAAGATTTGTTTGCCGCCGCCTATGCGGTGTATATTGTAGAGCTCACCGACAAAAGCACGGAAGAGCAAAAGCGCAATCCGTACTTGTTTGAGCTTCTTTTGCAGACACTACAATATATGAGCGAAGGCCGCGATTTAGAGATTTTGACGTTCATTTACGAAATGAAAATGCTTGCAGTGCTTGGCATTCCGCCGGTGCTGGACCGTTGTGCCCGCTGCGGGGCGACGGAGGGGCGCTTCTCGTTTTCCGTCAAGGAGGCGGGCTTCCTTTGCCATCGCTGCGAGGCGTCCGATCCCCATCGGTTCCCGCTCTCTTCGGCTTCCGTCCGGCTGTTGCGCCTCTTTTTTCATATCGATCTTGCTCGGCTTGGATCCATATCGGTGAAAGAAAGCACAAAGATGGAGCTGGGCGCCGTATTGTCCGCCTATTATGATGAATATGCCGGCCTGTCGCTGAAGACGAAGCGTTTTTTGCAGCAAATCGGTGAACTGAAAGACAAGCTCAGCCCCGACGGAGGGCAAGGAGCATCATTTTCATTGTGAATGGGGCGTGTAGTATAATATAAATGAGAGTGATAGCGTGTGGGACCTTTTTTGGCAAGGTGGTGAACGACGATCGAACTAAATAAACGCCAAGAGCAGATTTTGCAAATTGTGAAAGACTACGGGCCGATCACCGGAGAAAGCATCGCTGAGAAACTGAACTTAACGAGGGCGACGCTGCGGCCGGATTTGGCCATCTTGACGATGGCTGGCTACTTGGAAGCACGGCCGCGCGTCGGCTATTTCTATACGGGAAAAACCGGCAAGCAGCTGTTCGCCGATAAAATGAAAAAGATGAAAGTCGAGGATTACCAATCGATTCCGGTTGTCGTCAATGAGAATGTGAGCGTCTATGATGCGATCGTCACAATGTTTCTAGAGGACGTCGGCACGCTGTTTGTCGTCGATGACGAGTCGTTGCTTGCGGGCGTTTTGTCGCGCAAAGATTTGTTGCGCGCAAGCCTCGGCAAGCAGGAACTGACGGCGATCCCGGTCAATATTATTATGACGCGGATGCCGAACATCGCCGTTTGCTACAAGGACGACCCGCTCATTGACGTGGCTGAACAGCTGATTGAAAAACAGATCGATGCCATGCCGGTCGTGCGCAAAACGGAGAAAGGATATGAAGTGATCGGCCGTATTACGAAAACGAATATAACGAAAGCATTCGTGTCGCTAGCCAAAGAGGACTAAATCCAAACAAAGGAGGAGAAGAATGAACCAGCGCCTTGTTTACGTCGTATCCGATTCCGGCGGGGAAACGGCCGAGCTTGTCGTCAAAGCGGCGGCCAGCCAGTTTCACGCCTCGCCGATTCAAGTGAAACGCGTCCCGTATGTGGAAGATAAAACGACATTGGCTGAAGTCGTCGCTTTAGCGAAAATGAACCGCGCCATTATCGCGTTTACGCTCGTCGTTCCGGAGATGCGGGAATTCTTGCTCGCCGAAGCGGCGCGCGAAGGGGTCGTCGCATACGATATCATCGGTCCGCTCATTGAAAAGATGAGCCATTTGTTCCAGCTGACGCCAAGATATGAGCCGGGTCAAGTGCGCGTACTTGACGAAGATTACTTCAAAAAGATTGAAGCGATCGAATTTGCCGTCAAATACGATGACGGGCGCGACCCGCGCGGCATTTTGCGCGCCGATATCGTGCTCATCGGCGTATCGCGCACATCGAAAACACCGCTGTCGCAATATTTGGCGCATAAGCGGCTGAAAGTGGCGAATGTGCCGATCGTTCCAGAGGTCGAGCCGCCGGAGCAGCTGTTTCGAGTCGGTCCGGGGAAATGCTTCGGCTTGAAAATCAGTCCGGATAAACTGCTTTCGATCCGCCGCGAGCGGCTGAAATCGCTCGGCCTGAACGACCAGGCGATTTACGCCAATATGGATCGAATCAAAGAGGAGCTCGCTTATTTTGATGAAGTCGTGAAAAAAATCGGCTGCGACGTCATCGATGTGACGAACAAGGCGGTCGAAGAGACGGCGAGCATCATTATGAAAAAGTTGAAGCGCTAGCTTCGCCTCATCCGCACGATTTCTTGATTGGAGTCGTGCGTTTTCTTATGGCATATTGCCGCCACTTATATTATAATAAAAAATTGCGAGAAAAATGACCTATATAGGTTTAGAGCGGCCATGAGACGAGTAAACTATTTATAGCCGCTTGTCAAGAAGAACGAAAAAAAGATTTTCGACAAAGTTGTCAATCATTCGGCAAAAAAGCAGGATTTTTTTGCGATGGTGTAGAATAATAGGGGGTGTAAAGCAACCCTTGCTTTGAGAGCGCGGTCATCTGCTGCATAAGATCATCAAGAAAAAAGTGAAATTTTCTTTTTCTTGCTGAAATATAATATACCGAAGCGCATCTTCGAGATGCACCGCTCTGATGAATCTTTGTCCAGACGGCGGGCTGAGGGGCGGGAAGCGGATGATCAAGCCAGCCGACTTTACGGGCAAGGGGGCGAAACGAACGTTTTGAAAAAATTTGTCGAAATGGAAAGGAAAATCGGCTTGCTGCCGAGAATAAATACGATACGGGGTTGTTCGTATGGGACATCGCATTCCCGAGGAAACGATTGAAGCCATCCGCCGCGGCGTTGACATCGTTGACGTCATTGGCGAATACGTCCAGTTGAAAAAGCAAGGCCGCAACTATTTTGGCTTATGCCCGTTTCATGGAGAAAAGACGCCATCGTTTTCCGTTTCCCCAGAAAAGCAAATTTTCCACTGCTTCGGCTGCGGGGCAGGGGGGAATGCCTTTACGTTTTTAATGGATATCGAAGGCATTCCGTTTGTGGAAGCGGCGAAACGTCTTGCGGCCAAAGCAGGGATCGATTTGTCCGCCTATGAGCTGGACAGCCGCGGGAGTGATGGCAGCCGGGCCGACGAGGCGAAGGCGATGGTCGAAGCACACACGTTGTTGAAACGATTTTACCATCATTTGCTTGTCCATACAAAAGAAGGACAAGCCGCGCTCGATTATTTGCAGGTGCGCGGGTGGACAAAAGAAACGATCGACCGATTTGAAATCGGCTATGCGCCGGATGTTCCTGATGCCGCCGTCAGGTTGCTGGAGAGCCGTTCGTTTCCGTTGGTGTTGATGGAAAAGGCGGGCTTGTTGGTGAAAAAAGAAGACGGGCGATACGTCGACCGCTTCCGGAATCGGATTATGTTTCCGATCCATGATCATCGCGGCGAGACGGTTGGTTTTTCCGGCCGTCTGCTCGGCGACGGGCAACCAAAGTACATGAACAGCCCAGAAACGCCGATTTTCCGCAAAGGCACGCTTTTGTATTTTTTTCACGAGGCGCGCGTGTCAATCCGCAAGCGTCAAGAGGCGCTGCTCGTTGAAGGGTTTGCCGATGTCATCTCTGCCGTGCAGGCCGGCGTTGACTATGTGGTGGCAACGATGGGAACGTCGCTGACCGAGGAGCAGGCACGCATTTTGCGCCGCCATGCGGAAACGGTCACGATTTGCTATGACGGCGACAGCGCCGGAACGGAAGCCGCCTGGCGCGCCGCCGAACAATTGAGCGCGTTCGGGTGCCGCGTGAAGGTAGCGTTGCTCCCGGACGGGCTGGATCCAGATGAATATATACGCACTTGCGGCGCCGACCGTTTTGCCGAAGAGATCGCCGCCGCCCGGCCGCTCATGGCGTTTAAAATGGATCGTTTGCGGCGGGGAAAAAATTTGCAGGAAGAAGGCGACCGGCTCCGTTATATCGAGGAAGCGCTCCGAGAAATCAGCAAGCTGTCGAGCCCGGTGGAAAAAGATTATTATATGCGCCAGCTTGCGGATGAGTTTTCGTTGTCGCTCTCCGCGCTTTACGAACAGTTGTCCCGCTCCAAGCCGGAACAGCCAAAGCCGCAGGTGAATGACGGCGGAAAACCGGTCCGGCCGGCATTGACGAAAAAATTGCTTCCGGCCTTTCAAAATGCCGAGCGGTTGCTGCTTGCCCATATGATGCGGAGCCGCGATGTGGCGTTCATCGTTCAGGAGAAGGTCGGCGGCCGATTTAATATCGAAGAGCATCGGGCGTTGGCTGCTTACATTTACGCCTTTTACGAAGAGGGGCATGAAGCCGACCCCAGCGCGCTCATGTCTCGGCTTCCCGGCGAGTTGCGGACGCTGGCGAGCGAGCTGTCGCTTTTGTTGGTCGCAGACGACGTTTCCGATCGGGAGCTTGCCGATTGCATCCGGCATGTGTTGAATCACCCGAAATGGTTAATGCTAAAGGAAAAAGAGCAAGAAAAGACGGAAGCGGAGCGAAGAAAAGACTTTTTGACGGCCGCCCGCATCGCGAAAGAGATGATTGAGATGAAAAAAATGTTATCTTCTTCATAGCATGGTGGTATGAGTTTTTAAAGGAGGTAATGAAATGGCTGAAAAACCAGCCCAATCAAAGCAGGCTGAAGCTGCCGGCGAATCGCTTGAACAAGTGAAAGAGCAACTCGCTGAGCTCGGCAAAAAGCGGGGGATCCTCACCTATGAGGAAATCGCTGAGCGGTTGTCTGGCTTTGATTTGGACTCCGACCAGATGGATGAGTATTATGAATACCTCGCTGAGCAGGGCATTGAAGTGATCAGCGAATCCGACCTTGAAGCCGATCCGGACATCGACGACTTGGCCAAAGAGGAAGAATTCGACTTAAATGACTTGTCCGTTCCTCCCGGCGTCAAAATCAATGACCCGGTGCGCATGTACTTGAAGGAGATCGGCCGCGTGCCGCTGTTGTCGGCGGAAGAAGAAATCGAGCTGGCGAAACGGATCGAGCAAGGCGATGAAGAAGCGAAACGCCGGCTGACGGAAGCGAACCTCCGCCTCGTCGTCAGCATCGCCAAACGGTATGTCGGCCGCGGCATGCTCTTTCTTGATTTGATTCAAGAAGGGAACATGGGGCTGATCAAGGCGGTCGAAAAGTTTGACTATCGGAAAGGCTACAAGTTCAGCACGTACGCGACCTGGTGGATCCGCCAAGCCATCACAAGGGCGATCGCCGATCAGGCGCGGACGATCCGCATCCCGGTTCATATGGTCGAAACGATCAATAAACTGATCCGCGTCCAACGGCAATTGCTCCAAGACCTCGGGCGCGAACCAACGCCGGAAGAAATCGCCGAGGAAATGGATTTGACACCGGAAAAAGTGCGGGAAATTTTGAAAATCGCTCAAGAACCGGTGTCGCTCGAGACGCCGATCGGCGAGGAAGATGACTCGCATCTTGGCGATTTCATCGAAGACCAAGACGCGACATCGCCATCCGAGCACGCTGCTTACGAGCTGTTGAAAGAGCAGCTCGAAGATGTGCTTGATACGCTGACGGATCGCGAGGAAAATGTGCTGCGTCTCCGCTTCGGGCTTGACGACGGACGGACGCGGACGCTCGAAGAAGTCGGCAAAGTGTTCGGCGTGACGCGCGAACGCATCCGTCAAATTGAAGCCAAAGCGTTGCGCAAGCTGCGTCATCCAAGCCGCAGCAAACGGCTGAAAGACTTTTTAGAGTGACCGGTTTGTTCGATAGTTTACTTCTTCGGAAGTAAACTATTTTTTCTTTCTTTATGGGAAAGGTGGTCTATCTATGAATCGGCAACGACGGGAAACGATCATCCAAGAAATCGAATATTGGAAACGTTCGCGCCTTCTGCCGGAACATTATTGCGACTATTTGCTCGCGTTGTACACGGAAGGAGACGCCCGTTCGCACGGACGACGGTGGCGCAGCTCGCTCGCCGCTGGTCTCTGTTTATTGCTTCCAGCCGCTGCTCTTGTCATTTATTTTACTGAATTGTCATTCGTTTTGCAAACGCTCCTTTTCGCCCTATTTTTGGCTGCCTGCTTGTTCTTTTGTTGGCGGTGGCGGAACAAGCGAGAGCTCCTTCACTTTCCGCTCATCGGAAGCGCCTGGATTTTGCTTATGGCATCCATTCTTGAGGTTGATCGGTATTTTCCCAGGCAAACGGGTGCGCTAGTAGCTGTCGTGCTCGGAAACTGTGTTCTCTGGTTTGTTGTCGGCCGCCTGCTTCACCTTCGCTACTTTTCGCTCGCCGCTGTCAGCGGGGTGTTGCTTGTAACCGCCGCCATCTGGTGGCGCTGAGGCGTGTTGTTGCCTTTTCGGCAACTTAGGGCTTTTCCTTGTCCATTATTTACAGTAAAATAAAATTGTTTGCAGCGTTCTTCATTATACATAAGGGAGGTAAAAGAGATGAACCGCAATCCGCTCATCCCGTTTTTCATCATCATGGCATTCGGGATTGTGCTGACGTTCGTCTTGTCGTTTAAAGGGCTAGGCGATGCGAAGGAAATGGCCGAAGAGAAAAAAGGCGGCGAAAAAACGGAACAAACGGCTGAATTCAATCCGGAACAGTTTTACCAACAAACGTGTTCTAGCTGCCACGGCCAAAACTATGAAGGCGGCGTCGGTCCATCGTTGAAAGGGGTCGGGCAACGGCTGTCGATGGACCAAATTAAAGACGTCATCCAACACGGGCGCGGCAACATGCCGCCAGGGCTTGTGCCGGCGGATAAAGCCGATGCCATGGCGAAATGGCTCGCCGGTTTAAAATAATGGATGGTGAACATCCCTTTGCTTTTTGGCAAGGGGATGTTTTGTTTAGTACAATAGAGGCGCGCGGTGTTGGAGAGGAAAGGAGGGGAAGGCGAACCGCCTTCGCGCTGCAGGTGGCGGAAGGTTGGTTGCCATTGCGGTGCTATGAACGAATTTCGCCTGTCGAAACGGCTGGAAACGGTCGCCTCATTCATTCCAAAAGGGGCGGTGCTTGCTGACATCGGGTCGGATCATGCGTATTTGCCTTGCTATGCCTGCTTGCACGGCTGCGCATCAAAAGCCATTGCCGGCGAGGTGGCGGACGGACCGTTCCGCCTAGCGCAGCAGCAAGTCGAGAAGTCCGGGCTTTCTCATCTCATTTCCGTGCGCAAAGGGGATGGGCTTTCGGTCCTTGCCCCGGGGGAGGCGGACTGCATCACGATCGCCGGCATGGGTGGGGCGCTTATCGCCCGCATTTTGGGCGACGGAAAGGAAAAGCTTGCCGGTGTCAAACGGCTCATTTTGCAACCGAACATCGGTGCGGAACTTGTTCGCCGTTGGCTTCTTGATCATGGGTGGGAGCTCGTGGCTGAGCGCATTTTGAAAGAAGATGGGCAAATTTATGAAGTACTCGTCGCCGAGCCTGGCGCCCCCCGACGGCCTTACCGACATCTTGAGGCGGAGCTGCTCCTTGGACCGTTTTTGCGCCGGGAAAACAGCGAGGTGTTCCGCGAAAAGTGGAAGCGCGAGATTGAAAATTGGAAACGGATCATCGCTGATTTGACGGCCAAAGGGCAAAGTGAAGCGGCTGAGCGGAAAAAGCGTGAACTGGAGAGAAAAGTTCAATTGGTGGAGGAGGCGTTGTTATGAGCCGCGTTCCGTACGGCTATGAAATCATTCAGCTTCTTGAGCAGCTTGCTCCGAAACAGTTGGCGATGGAAGGGGATCGGATCGGTCTGCAAATCGGGACGCTAAACAAGCCGGTCAAAAAAGTGATGATCGCTCTTGATGTGCTCGAAGATGTCGTTGTCGAAGCGATCGATCAGCAAGTGGATTTAATCATCGCCCACCACCCGCCGCTGTACCGCCCGCTGAAGCAATTGCTGACTGATGATGGGCACGGGCGGATGATCGCCGCGTGCATCAAGCATGACATTGCGGTGTACGCCGCCCATACGAATTTGGATGTGGCCGATGGCGGTCTGAACGATTGGCTTGCCGAGGCGCTCGGCTTAAACGATACGGCTGTGCTTGTGCCGACGTATACCGAACCGTTGAAAAAGCTCGTTGTTTATGTGCCGGTGACGCATGCTGAGGTGGTGCGGAAGGCCTTAGGCGATGCCGGCGCCGGGCATATCGGCCGCTACAGCCATTGCACGTTCAACAGCCGCGGCGTCGGCACGTTTTTGCCGCACGAAGGGGCGCGGCCGTTCATCGGCGAGCAAGGGCGGCTCGAGGAAGTTGAGGAAGTGCGCATCGAAACGATCGTGCCGGCCTCTCTTGAACGGGAAGCGATTCAGGCGATGCTGGCTGTTCATCCGTATGAGGAAGTGGCCTATGATATCTATCCGCTTGACAATGAAGGCCGCCGCTTCGGGCTCGGGCGCATTGGCCGGCTGCCGCAGCCGGTGACGCTTGGCGCTTTTGCCGAGCAGGTGAAAACGGCGTTTTCCGTTCCGGCGGTGCGCGTCGTTGGCCGGCTGGATGATCTTGTGCAAACGGTCGCGGTGCTTGGCGGGGATGGGAATAAGTTTGTCGCTGCCGCCGCATCGGCCGGGGCGGACGTATACGTGACAGGGGATGTGTATTACCACACCGCCCATGACGCCCAAGCGCTCGGCCTTCACATCATTGATCCGGGACATAATGTAGAAAAAATCATGAAAGAAGGCGTAGCCCGATACTTAATCACTGAGCTCTCGAAACGTCAATGGGAGGCAGAAGTGGTTGCTTCCAGCGTCCATACTGATCCGTTTCAGTTCGTATGAACGGCCAACGAAAAAGGCTGTCCTGGATGAGCGGTTCAACCGTTTGTCCAAGACAGCCTCTCTTTATGGATGAAACAACCGTCACTCTTCTTTCTTTGTTTTCACTTTCGGCAAGATTTTTTGCAGCGGCACTTTCCGTTCCCTCTTCCATGTCGATGGGTCGTTCGGGTCAAACTGCTCCAAAAAGTCGATCACTTCTTTCGTAATCGGCGTCGGGGTGGAAGCGCCGGCGGTGACAGCGACTTTTTTCGCATCTTTAATCCAGTTGATGTCGATTTCCGTCACATCAGCGACGCGATACGCCTTCGTGCCGGCGATCTCTTCCGATACTTGGGCGAGGCGGTTCGAGTTGTTGCTGCGCGGGTCGCCGACGACGATCGTCACATCGGCTTCCTTCGCCTGCTCAGCGACCGCCTCTTGTCGAAGCTGGGTGGCCAGGCAAATTTCTTTATGCATTTCCACGTGCGGGTATTTTTCTTTCACTTTCGCCATGATGTCGGCGACGTCCCATTGGCTCATCGTCGTTTGGTTCGTCACCATGATGCGCTCATTGTGAATGGACAGCCGTTCGACATCATCAATGGTTTCCACAAGATGGATTCTTTCCGGATTGATGCCGACCGCTCCTTCCGGTTCCGGATGTCCTTTTTTGCCGATATAGATAATATCGTAGCCATCGGCGAGCTTTTGTTCGATGAGCCGATGCGTTTTTGTCACATCGGGGCATGTCGCATCAATCGTGACAAGTCCCTTTTCGAGCGCTCGTTTTTTTACTTCCGGTGAGACGCCGTGGGCGGTGAAAATGACGGTGCCCTGGTTGATTTTTTCCAAAATTTCCAAACGATTTTCTCCATCGAGCGTGATGATGCCTTCTTCGGCAAACGCGTCCGTGACGTGCTTATTATGGACGATCATGCCGAGAATGTAAATCGGACGCGGCAAAGATGGGTCCAACGCCGCGTTGCGGGCGATGACCATTGCATCGACCACCCCGTAGCAATACCCGCGCGGGGTAATTTTAATCACTTCCATCATATTCCCTCCCTGCCGCCGGTTGTGCGGCGGTTGTTCACCTTCCATTATATCGGAGCACCGGGGAGAAGACAAAGAATAACCGCCCTAAACAGCGGGTGCGCTAGGGCGGGGAAAGAAACTAGATATACAGTTTCGGCTTGGAAGGCTTCGGGGCGGCCGGTGCTTCTTTTTCTTGCGGCTCTTCGCGCTTTGCCTGCGGAACGGAGCGTTTTTTTGGCGCCTTGGCGGCCGGCTTTTGTTTCGTTTCGTTGGCCGGTGCGCTTTCCGACGTTGTTTCGCCTTCCCCTTCATCGGCCGGTTTCAACTCGCGGAAAATGCGGATCATCGCCGGAAGATTGCGGATGAGCGGTCCATACTGTTGCACCATCGGCATGACGTTTTGTGCGATGCCAAGCATTTTTTGCACGTTGTTTAACATGCCAACCAAGCCGCCGCCCGTGTTGGATGCGGCGGTGTTAGCGGCGTTGGACAGCAACGGCAGCCCCCACGGAGACGATGCAGCAGCCGGCGGCTGCCCGCGCGAAAACAAGCGGGCCAAGAAGCCGCCGGGGCCGCTGGGGCCAAAAGGCGGCGCCGGCATGCGGGCGAACGGGGATGGCGGCCTTCCGGCAAACGGAGAAGGCATCATCGGGGGCCGACTGTATCTCATAGCAGCTTCCTCCTTTCGGTCGTGCGGATGAACGAATGTCCTCCTTTCTACAATATGCGGGCAAGGCGGGAAAGGTTTGTTGCAGGATCGTCTTTAGTTGCGGCAGGGGGCAGCGATTCGCTATAATGATGAAGCGGACGAAGCGGTGCCCATATGCCATTTAAAATGTTCACGTTTACGCTTTTTTATGGAGCCAGCCAGTATTTGATCGACTGTCGGGTGATCGAACCATACCGCTTCCAGACCGATGCATGGATTTGTGAAACGGTTGGTTGTTCCGTCTTCCGTCGCGTCAAAGCTTGCCGCCGACAGTCGGAAAAATAGATGGCACGCTTTTGGGCCAACGAGATGGGAAACCTTCCAGTTGCATTTATTTCATAGAAGGGAGTGGTGCTTGATGACAGAAACGCAGTTCACTCGTTTTTCATTTCAGCCGTTTATCATCGAAGCGATCAAGACGCTTCGTTTTTATAAACCGACGGAAATTCAAGAGCGCATCATTCCGGGGGCGCTGCGCGGCGAAAGCATGGTCGGCCAATCGCAAACCGGAACGGGAAAAACACATGCGTACTTATTGCCGATCATTGAAAAAATCAAGCCGGAACGCGCCGAAGTGCAAGCCGTCATCACGGCGCCGACGCGCGAGTTAGCGACGCAAATTTATCACGAAACGCTGAAAATTACGAAGTTTTGCCCGAAAGATCGGATGATCGTCGCCCGTTGCTTGATCGGCGGGACGGATAAGCAAAAAGCGCTCGAAAAGCTCAACGTGCAGCCGCATATTGTCATCGGCACGCCGGGGCGCATCAACGATTTCATTCGCGAGCAGGCGCTTGATGTGCATACGGCCCACATCCTTGTCGTCGATGAAGCTGACTTGATGCTCGATATGGGCTTTATCACTGATGTCGACCAAATCGCCGCCCGGATGCCGAAAGACTTGCAAATGCTCGTCTTTTCAGCGACGATTCCGGAAAAGCTGAAGCCGTTTTTGAAAAAATATATGGAAAACCCGACCTTTGTCCACGTCGACCCGAAGCGGACGGCGAACGAAAACATCGAACATGTGCTCATCCCGCTGCGTGGACGCGAGAAAACAAAACTGCTCCGTGATGTGCTCCTCAGCTACAACCCGTATTTGGCCATCGTATTTGTCAACACAAGGAAAATGGCTGACGAGGTCGCCGACCGTCTCGCTGAGCAAGGGTTGAAAGTCGGCGTGCTGCACGGCGATTTGACGCCGCGCGAGCGGAGAAAGATGATGAATCTTATCCGCGATTTGGAGTTTCAATATGTCGTCGCGACCGATTTGGCGGCGCGCGGCATCGATATTGAAGGCGTCAGTCATGTCATCAACTACGAGTTGCCTGATGATCTGCAGTTTTATATTCACCGGGCCGGACGGACGGCGCGCGCTGGCTATAGCGGCATTGCGGCGACGATTTACGAGCCGTCTGACCAAGATGCGATTGCTCGGTTGGAAAAAATGGGAATTTCGTTTGTCCACCGTGATTTCGTGCGCGGCGAATGGAAGGAGCTGCCGCCGTGGAACCGGCGGAGCAAGCGGGCGGGCGAAAAGGATGACGAACTGGCGCTGCTTTTCGCCAAACTGAAAAAAACGAAGCAGGTGAAGCCGGGCTACAAAAAAAAGTTGCGCGCGGAGCTGGAGAAGAAGAAAAAGCGGCTTGGCCGCTTCAAAAAATCATAATAGCCGTCCGCCTTTAACGCAAAGAAAAGGGAGAGAAGAACATGTTAAAAATCGGTTCACATGTTTCCATGAGCGGAAAGAAAATGCTGCTGGCCGCCAGCGAGGAAGCGGCCTCCTACGGAGCGAACACGTTTATGATTTACACCGGGGCGCCGCAAAACACAAAGCGCAAGTCGATTGAAGAGCTCAACATCGAAGCCGGGCGCCAGCATATGCAAGCGCACGGCATCGAAGAGATTGTCGTCCACGCCCCGTATATCATCAATATCGGCAATACGACCAATCTCGATACGTTTTCGCTGGGCGTCGACTTTTTGCGCGCGGAAATCGAGCGGACGGAAGCCATTGGAGCCAAACAGCTTGTGCTCCATCCAGGCGCTCACGTCGGCGCAGGGGTGGAAGCCGGACTTCGCCAAATTATTCGTGGACTGAATGAAGTGTTGACGCGCGAACAGAACGTGCAAATCGCCCTAGAAACGATGGCCGGCAAAGGGTCGGAATGCGGGCGGACGTTTGAGGAGCTCGCGTACATTATCGACGGCGTCACCTATAATGATAAGCTGTCCGTTTGCTTTGATACATGCCATACGCATGACGCCGGCTATGACATCGTCAACGATTTTGACGGCGTCCTTGAGGAGTTTGACCGGATCATCGGTCTCGGGCGGCTGAAAGTACTGCACATCAACGACAGCAAAAACCCGCGCGGCAGCCGGAAAGACCGCCATGAAAACATCGGTTTCGGCCATATCGGGTTTGCTGCGCTCAACTATATCGTCCATCACCCGCAGCTTGAGGATATTCCGAAAATTTTAGAAACCCCATACGTGGGCGAGGACAAACACAACAAAAAACCACCGTACAAGCACGAAATCGCCATGCTGCGGGCGCAGTCGTTCGATGACCAGTTGCTTGAAAAAATCAACGCTGGGGCGGAATGAGAAAAGGGCTATGCGCCCTTTTATTTTTTTTGCACGAATTTCAAAAATAGCTCGTTCGCTTTTCGAGCGATGTCCGGCGAGGTGATTTTCGCTAACTCTCGCACCCATTTTTTCCGCTCCTCGGGGTCAAAGACGTTAATGTCGTTCGTCCGGGCGAGATGAAGAATTTGTTTCGCTTGGCTTGTCGTGATGGGCAAGCCGTACTCTCGGCTGTACGCAACGAGTTCTTCCGGGGTGATCGTTTTTAATTTTTGCTTGACAAGCTGTTGGTAAATGTTCATCGCAGCCGCCTCCTTGCTTCTGTTCCATCATATGACGTGAATGGAAAAGGCGTGTATGGTATAATAGAAAAAACAAAAAGGGAAAGGGTGGTAGTTTGGCGTCAAAACAGCATAAAAAAGAACCGCTAGGCCATGTGTTGTATCGGGTGTTGATGATCGCCATCGGCGCCTCTTTGGCGGCGTTTGCCATCGAGCGGCTGCTCGTTCCGAACAAAATGATCGACGGCGGCATCATTGGCATATCGCTGATTCTGGACTACTTGACTCCGGACGAATGGCGGCTGTTCAATTTCGCCACGCTCGTCATCCTCTTAAACGCCCCGTTCATGTATTTCGGCTACAAGCAAATCGGAAAAACGTTCATGCTGTCAACGATTTTAGGCGTCGTGATCCTCGGCGTCACCGAACGGCTGTTTCACCATCTTTCCCCGCTGACGACCGAGCCGATTTTAGCCACCGTTTTTGGCGGGTTGTCGCTCGGTCTTGGCGTCGGATTGGTCATCCGTCATGGCGGATCGCTCGATGGGACGGAAATTTTGGGGATTTTGATGACGAAAAGAATCCCGTTTTCGGTCGGCGAGTTTGTCATGTTTGTCAACGTTTTTATTTTTGGCTGGGCGGCGTTTGTGTTTGGCCTCGAGCCAGCCATGTATTCGGTGATGACGTACTACATCGCCTCAAAAACGATCGATGCGGTCATTGAAGGGCTTGACGAGACGCGGGCGGCCTTTATTGTGACCGATCATTATGAGGAAATTTCCGACGCCATTTTGCACCGGCTCGGCCGCGGGACGACGAAATTGCTCGGCAAAGGCGGATATACGGACGAGCAAAAGGAAATCATTTATGCAGTCGTCACGCGCTTGGAAGTGACAAAACTAAAATCGATCGTCAATGAAATCGACCCGGATGCGTTCATCACCATTATGCCGACGCATGAAGTGCGCGGCGCCCGCTTTAAATCAGCGATTCATTGAGGTTTACAAAACGCGGATGGTGGGGTATACTTGCATAGTGAAGCAAATCGGAATGATTCTGAATTAGCAAGGGAGAACCGCCATGGAAAATGGGCTTGTTGTGCAAATTGAGGATGTGTCGTTCCGCTATGAAAACGAGAACGTGCTTGAGCATGTTAGTTTAACGGTGCCGAAAGGGGCATTTTTAGGATTGGTCGGCCCGAACGGCTCGGGAAAATCGACGCTGCTCAAATGTGTGCTCGGCTTGTTAAAACCGAACAGCGGCCGCATTTTTTTGTTCGGCGAGCCGATTGAATCGTTTCGCGAATGGCATCGAATCGGTTTCGTGTCGCAAAAAGCGAACAGCTTCAACCGCAGCTTTCCGGCGACGGTTGAGGAAGTGGCGGCGAGTGGGTTGGCGGCCAAACGCGGCTTATTTCGGCCGCTGACACACGAAGACCGCCGTGCGGTCGAAGCGGCGCTCGCGGCCGTTGGGTTGAGCGGCCTGGCAAAGCGCAATATCGCGGAGCTGTCCGGCGGCCAGCAACAACGGGTATTTATCGCCCGCGCACTGGCGAGCAAGCCGGATTTGCTCATTTTAGACGAGCCGACGGTCGGCGTGGATGCGCGCCATGTGCATGAATTTTACGAACTGCTCGGCGACTTGAACCGCCGCGGCTTAACGCTTATCTTAGTGACGCATGACATCGGGACGATCACGGACCGGGTGACCGATATCGCCTGTTTGAACAAGCGCCTCTATTTCCATGGAAAGGCGGAAGAGTTCGAACATCTTGGCAACGAGGCGATTTCGCAGTTTTATGGCCATCCGCTCCACGTTCTCTCTCACGAGCATGAACGAGCGGAATGAAACGGTGACGGTGGAGGAATGACACGTGTGGGAAGCCATTTGGCAATACGAATTTTTGCGCAATGCGTTTGTTGCCGGCGTTTTGACCGGTTTTACGGCGCCATTGCTCGGCGTTTTTATTGTCGTTCGGCGGCTGTCGCTCATCGCTGATGCATTGAGTCATGTGACGCTTGCGGGCATTGCCGCCGGGCTCTTGCTCAGTTCATCGGCGCCGGCGGCCGCGAGCTGGAACCCGCTTTACATCGGAATGGGGTTTTCCGTCGTCGGGTCGCTGTTTATCGAAAAGCTGCGCGCTGTGTATCGGCATTATGAAGAGCTTGCGATTCCAATCGTGTTGTCGTCCGGTCTTGGCTTGAGCGTCATTTTCATTTCGATGGCCAACGGGTTTACGACCGATTTGTTTTCGTATTTATTCGGCAGCGTCAGCGCCGTCAGCCGTGCTGACGTTTGGACAGCGTTTGCTGTCGCCGCAGCTGCCGCGATAGTGATTTTGACGTTTTACAAAGAGCTGTTTCTTCTTTCCTTTGACGAGGAATACGCCCGTGTCTCCGGCGTTCGCACCACATTGATCCATTTTTTGTTTATTGTGCTTGTTGCGCTCGTCATTGCTGCATCGATGCGCATCGTCGGCGTGCTCCTCATCTCGTCGCTCATGACGCTGCCGGTGGCGGCGAGCATCCGCATCGCCAAAAGTTTTAAACAGATGATCGGGCTTTCGATTTTGTTCGGGGAGCTGGCCGTCATCGCCGGGCTTTGGGCGGCGTATGAGCTAGACTGGGCGCCGGGTGGAACGATCGTCATCGCAGCGGTTGTCATTTTGCTTTTCGCACTCGGATGGAAAAGGGGGCGGCAGCGATGAATATCGATGAAGCGTTGCAGTTGATGAAAGAGAAAGGATTTAAATATACGGAAAAACGGAGACAAATGCTTGAGTTGTTTGCCGAAAGCGACAAATACTTGACGGCCAAAGACGTGCTTGAAGCGCTCCGTCCCGTCTATCCGGGCTTGAGCGTTGATACCGTGTACCGCAATTTGTCGCTCTTTGCGCTGCTTGGCATTTTGGAAATGACCGAGCTTTCCGGGGAGAAACATTTCCGTTTTGCCTGCGGCGCCCGCCGCCACCACCATCATTTCATTTGCATCCAGTGCGGAAAAACGAAGAAGATTGACGCTTGTCCGATGGATGGGCTTGCGGCGCAGCTCGATGGGTATGAGATCACGGACCATAAGTTTGAAATTTACGGCACATGTCCGCAATGTCAACAGAGGGGCTGATCCCAAAACGCATTCGCGTTTTGGATCAGCCCCTTGTTTATGGCCGGAGGCGCTGTTCGATTTCTCGCTTTGCTTCAAGCCAGTTATTGACGCGGATGACGTTTTCGGGGAGCGGGCCTTGGTTGTACGGAGTGTCAAACAAAATGACGGGAATGCCGCATGTTTCGGCGATTTCGCAGGCATTATCGTACTTGTCTTCAAAGAAGGCCGACAGCTTATATTGGCGGACGGCGGCGATTTTGTCGTGCGACCCAATCAGATCAATATGGTGGTAATGGACGCCGTGCCGCCGGAACCAGCGCTCGGTGAGATCGTACAAATGGCGGCCACGGGCGCTGATGTAATACAGCTCGTATTTGTCTTTCCAGCTGTCAATCACCTCAAGCGCATAGCGGGCAAGCGGAGCCCTTTCATAAATATCCGCTTCGTTTTCCTCAAGCCAGCGGTCCATTTCTTCCTCCGCCACGCCGTATAACGGCGCCAAATTGTATTGCGTAATGTCGTTTAATGCGAGCTCTTTGCCGAATGCTTCGTTTAAATACGGAATGAACGTGCTCGGACATGTCACCGTGCCGTCAATGTCGATGCCAAGCCGTTTTTTCACCGCTTCATCCTCCTGTTAGAAAATATTCACACTGATAAAATAACGCCGGTTTCTCATACTAATAATGCTTCTTACTTTAGGAAAGCGAGGGAAGCATATGGCAGACGACCGCGAGCGCACGTATAACGGAAGTTACGTGCAATCGATCGGAAAAGAGGAACCAGAACGCAATTTTATGGAAGAAACAGCGGCGGAAGTCGCTGAACCGATTCGCCGCGGCGACGAACGGGACGAAGAACGCGCGGACGGCGCCGGGCTCGGCTGGCTCGCTTTGGCCCTGTCCATCATCGCCTTGTTTATTTGGCCGATTTTGTTAGGGGCGGCCGGCATTATTGTCGGGTTTATCGCGCGCCGGCGCGGCGCAGAGACGCTCGGTGCGTGGGCCATCGGCATCGGCGTCATCGCTATTCTCGTCCGCCTGTTTATTATGCCGTTTTATACGTAAAAAGCGAGGGTGTCCCCAAGCGGGGACGCCCTTTCTCGTTGTGCAGGAACCTTCCGCTCATTGGGCGGCGCTGCCTTTCAGAGCGGCTTTGTTTTCCTTTTGCTTTGCAAAGTATTCTTCCGCCAGCTTGTCGATTTCTTTTTTCAGCTCTTCCACCATTTGCTCTTCGGGTACTTTTCGGACGATTTTGCCGTGGCGGAACAACAAGCCTTCGCCACGGGCGCCGGCAATGCCGATGTCGGCTTCCCGTGCTTCCCCTGGTCCATTGACGGCGCATCCGAGCACAGCGACTTTGATCGGCGCTTGAATTTTGGCGATATAGTCTTCGATTTCGTTGGCGATGCGAATCAAATCGATCTCAATCCGCCCGCACGTCGGGCAGGAAATGAGCGTCGCCGCATTGGAAGCGAGTCCGAACGTTTTTAAAATTTCGCGCGCCACTTTTACCTCTTCAACCGGGTCGGCGCTTAACGAAACGCGGATCGTATTGCCGATGCCTTTGCTTAAAATGGCGCCGAGTCCAACCGCGCTTTTGATCGTGCCGGAAAAAAGCGTTCCCGCTTCGGTGATGCCGACATGGAGCGGGTAGTCGAACGTGCGCGCCGCTTTTTCGTACGCTTCAATGGCGAGGCGTACGTCGGACGCCTTTAACGAAACGATAATATCGTGAAAATCAAGTTCTTCTAAAACGCGGATATGATATAAGGCGCTCTCAACCATGCCGTCGGCTGTTGGATATCCATATTTTTCTAAAATGCGTTTTTCCAGCGATCCGGCGTTGACGCCGATGCGAATCGGTACGCCGCGCTCTTTCGCCGCTTTCACGACCGCTTCGACTTTTTCGCGGCGCCCGATGTTGCCTGGATTGATGCGGATTTTATCGACGCCGCCTTCGATCGCTTTCAGCGCCAATTTATAGTCAAAGTGGATGTCGGCGACAAGCGGGATGTTGATTCGCTTTTTGATTTCCGGTATGGCCTCAGCCGCCCGCTCGTCCGGGCAGGCGACGCGGACGATTTGGCACCCCGCTTCCTCGAGGCGGTGGATTTGCGCCACCGTCGCTTCGACATCGTGCGTTTTTGTCGTCGTCATGCTTTGAATGATGACTTCGTTGCTGCCGCCGATTGTCAGCGGACCGACGCGGACCGGCCGAGTCTTTGAACGATGGATGATTTCACCCACGGGAATTCGCTCCTTTAACATTCAAGTCGCTTTCTGCATTATTGTAACAGTGCCATCCGCCGTTTGACAAGCGATTCGCCGGTTAGCGATAGATCGGCACTTTATAAGTTTTCCCGATTTTTAATGTTTGCGCATGTTCGCCTGGATTTAACCGTTCAAAATCACGGATCAGCTGCTCGAGCGGAACGGGCAATGGACCGTTGAGTTCTTTCTCGATGATGGACAACAACGTATCGCCAGGGCGAATGGTCACCGTCCGGTACGGGATGGCCGCCTGTTTCGACTGGACAACGGCTGCCGCTGTTTCAGATGAAGGGTGAAGCGTTCCGATGACAAGGTCGCGGTAAACGATATAACTGGAAAGAAAGAGAAGCAGGAGAAAAATGAATTTTTTCATGACGCTTCCTCCGCATGCGTATATCTATTTCATATGTATGCTTGTCCAGCGAAAATATGTCTTCCTTAGCAAGGTCGTTGAGTTCATGAGGAAAACACTTCAACAAAAGAATGTCTCCAATTTGAAAAACGGCATCACCGTTCTTCTTTGCCTTCAAGGCTCGCTTGACGGCTTTTTGAAAATATTCCTGTTTTTTGTCTTTACAGAAACTTAACAACTGCTTTATAAGGGCCTAACAATGTCTCGCTACAATGGTCTTGTACGTTGAAAGTACGAAAACAAAACGGGGGGATTTCTGAATGTGGAGCAAACGAGTCAAATTGGGATTGGCCGCCTTGTTGATGACCGGCGTTTTGGCCGGCTGCGGGCAGACTGAAAAGAACAACGCGGGCGGCAATGAAGGAACGGCAAAGAAAGAAGAAACCTACTCCGGCACCATTGCACTAGCGGGATCTACAGCGCTTCAGCCGCTGGCAGAGGAAGCGGCAAACGCGTTTATGGAAAAGTATCCGGACGTATCGATCACCGTTCAAGGCGGCGGCAGCGGTACGGGCGTCAACCAAGTGGCAGCCGGCGCCGTGCAAATCGGCAACTCGGATGTGCCGGCGGCGGAGAAGCTGGACGACAAATCGAAAGCGTCAGAGCTTGTTGACCATAAAGTGGCCGGCATCGCCTTTGCGATTGTGGTCAACGACGATGTGAAGGTCGATAATTTAACGACGAAGCAAATTCAAGATATTTTCAGCGGAAAGATTAAAAACTGGAAAGAAGTCGGCGGACCAGATGAAGCCATTCACGTGATCAACCGTCCGGCGTCATCGGGTACGCGGGCGACATTTGAGAAAACGATCATGAAAGGCGTAAAAATCGATGATTCCATCGGTACGGTGCAAGATTCGAACGGAGCGGTCGAACAGGCGATCAGCTCGACGCCGGGCGCTGTCAGCTATGTAGCCATGTCGTATTTAATTGGGGAAAAGAAAAACTTGAAAACGGTCAAAATTGACGGCGCGGAACCGACGGTGGAAAACATCCGCACGGAAAAGTACCCGTTTTGGTCGTATGAATACATGATTACCAAAGGGGAAGCGAAGGAAGAAGTGCGAGCGTTTATCGACTTTGTCAAGAGCGAAGAATTTGCGCCGACCGTTAAAAAGATGGGGTATATCCCGATGACGGAATTGGAGTAGAGAAGGGCGGAAGGCCGGCTCGTTAGGCCGGCCTTTGACAATGGAGGGATGAAGCCATGCAACAAATGCATACGAAACGGCGGAATCGCTGGCTTGAAGAGTACATCGGCCGCACGTTTGCGGTCATCTGCGGCTGGCTGATCGTTCTGATTACGGTGACGATGATCATCTTTTTGGCGGTAAAGGGAATTCAGTCCTTTACGGACAGCGGTCTTTCGCTTTCCGACATGTTGCTTTCGATGCAATGGGATCCAAACGGCACGCCGCCGAAGTATGGGGCGCTCATTTTTATTGTTGGCTCGATGCTCGTCTCGCTTGGCGCTTTGTTGATCAGTGCGCCGATCGCGTTGGCGTTGGCGATTTTCATGAACTTTATCGCTCCCAAATGGTTCGTTTCGTTGCTCAAGCCGGTGCTGGAGCTGCTTGTCGGCATTCCGTCGGTGGTGTATGGCTGGCTTGGGGTGACGATTCTCGTTCCGCTCTTGCGCGAATGGTTCGGAGGCTCCGGCTTTAGTCTGTTGGCGGGGATCATCGTCCTTAGTATGATGATTTTGCCGACCATCACCAGCATTGCGGCCGACGCCTTGGCCAATGTCCCGATGACGTATATGGAAGCATCATACGGGCTTGGCTCTACGCGTTGGCAGGCGATTTCCCGCGTCATCGTTCCGGCGGCGAAAGCCGGGATTGCCACCGGCGTCGTTCTCGGCTTGGCGCGGGCGTTTGGCGAGGCGCTTGCTGTGCAGATGGTGATCGGCAATACGATTAAGCTGCCTTCAGGCCTTGACAGCCCGACGGCGACGTTAACAAGTGTATTGACGATGGATATGGCAAATACGATCAACGGAACACCATGGAACAACGCGTTATGGACATTGGCGCTCATTTTGCTCTTGATCTCGTTTTTCTTCATTGCCGTGATCCGTTTGGTCGGCCCGAGAAAGGAGCGATAAGATGACAGCGCGAATGATCGATAAAGTTTGGACAGGCATTTTCTATGCGGTGGCTGCTGCAGTCATCGGGTTGCTCATGTTCTTTTTTGCCGTTGTGTTGTCGAAAGGAGCGGGGTTTTGGCAACCTGAGTTTCTGTTCGGACGGCCGAGCAATACGCAAGCGGGCGGCGGCATTGGTCCGCAGCTCATCAATTCATTTTATATGTTGGTTGTGACATTGCTTTTGTCGGTTCCGCTTTCGTTGGGAGCTGGAATTTATTTGGCCGAATACGCCAAACAAGGGCGGATCGTCGGGTTCATTCGCCTTTGCTTGGAAACGATGGCATCATTGCCGTCGATTGTCGTCGGGTTGTTTGGATTGTTGGCGTTTGTCACCTTGACGGGTTGGGGCTATACGCTGCTCGGCGGAGCGTTAGCCGTCACGATCATCAATTTGCCTGGATTGACGCGCATTTGCGAAACGGCGATTTTGGATGTTCCAGCCAACATTAAAGAGGGGAGTCTTGCCCTTGGAGCGACGCGCTGGCAGACGTTGGTCAAAGCGGTGCTTCCGGCCGCCATCCCGCAAATTGTCACCGGCGTCATTTTATCGGCTGGGCGCATTTTCGGCGAAGCGGCTGTTTTCATTTATACCGCTGGGCTGACGACTCCGATGCTTCGTTGGGATGCGGATTGGGGCAGCCAGGCCAACCCGCTGAACGTGTTCCGGCCGGCCGAAACGCTGACGGTGCATATTTGGAAATTGAATTCGGAAGGCATTGTCCCAGACGCGAAGCTGATCGCGGCCAAATCGGCGGCTGTGTTGATGGTGGCCGTTCTTTTATTCAATTTGGCTGCACGGCTCGCTTCTTCCTTGCTTGCGCGGCATTTCTCCGGGGGGCGGCGCGCGCGTCGAGGACGAGGAGAAAGAAGCAAAGCAGCGTAAGCACAAAAAAAGCTGTCCTGCATCGACAGGCAGGGCAGCTTTTTTATATTTCCCGTTTGGCTGATGGCACTTCCTTGACTGCCAAAAAGAGAACGACAAGCGAAACGAACCAATGGATCAACGCGCCGTAGGGCACGACCGCTTGCACCGTTTCCATCACGGTGAAAAAGACGGTCGACAGCGTAATGGCGTAAGCCGACATCACCCATGTATGGCGGTAGCGCAGCGTTTTGTCGAGCACGCCGGCAAGAATCAGGCCGAAAAAGGCAAAGATGCACACGCTGATGAATTTCCCGGCGCAGGCGAGCACGTATAAAACGAACCCAAAAAGCGGGATGAGGACAGGGAGAAGCGACTGAAGACCGGCGATGAACGCGCGAACGTCTTCGTCGGTAATGGTCACATCCGGAAACGTGGCATAGCTGTAATGCTGCGCCTGATGGCCGGCGACGAGCACGGCCTCATGCTTCAAGAGCGCGATGGCGTTCGGAAACTGCTCGACGTTCTCACTCGTCACTTTGCCGGTGCTGTCAAAAATGATCGTAAATCCGCCTTGATCAATATGAATCGGCGTGGCCGCCTCCGAGTGAAGTTCGCCGTTTTCAATCGAAAACGGCGGCAACTCGTTATTCAATAAGGCGCTCGTTGTGCGGATGCCTTCAGTGAGCGACGAGGAGACATAGTAAAACGTCGGAAGAATGGACAGCAAAGTCAGCAAAAACAAATAACCGATCGTTTTCCCAATTCCCTGAAATCGAAAGCGGGCGATGTCTTTCGGAGAATATAAGCTTTTCCACAGCTGGACGAATACGTTCATCGCAGACACACCTTTCTTTATCTCCTTTTCCATTGTAGCCGGGAAAGAGGAAGAATTCAACTTGAGACAAAGAAAAAGCGGGCATCTTCCCGCTTTAGTCAGAAGGCAAATGAAAGGTTTCAAGCAAGGCGCGCCATTGCAACACCCGTTCATTTAGTGCATCGGCTTCGGAACGAATGGCAGCCATGGCATTGTGCTGGCCGTCGGTAAAACTCGAAATTTGCTCCATCGACGAAGCAATCTGTTGGGCGACGGTGGCAATCTCTGCGATATGTTCACGCATTTCGCTGATTTGCCGCTCGATGGCGGCGAATTGTTCTGAAATTTGCAGCGTATGTGCGGATGAATGCGACACCATTGTGGTGATTTCTTCAAAGGCTTGTTGGCTTTCCGTGAATGTTTTTTTCGTTTCATCGAGTTGTTTTGCGCTTTCTTTCATCGATTGAACCGCGGCCTCGATTTGGCTTTGCACATCTTGGCTCCTTGCAAATCACTTGAACTAGAAAATGCAGCCAGCCATTGGTCTGTATGCAAAACACCTTGCTTCTTTTTCAATATATCGCGCACGACCTGTTCGGGCAGCGTTTGGTTAGGCGAGGATGGCCGTTTTGCCACCGCCCTTCCCGTTTTCGTTACAATCAATTGCACCGGATGAAGGTGTAAGGCGTGGAATTTCCGTTCATTTAACGTCAATGAATAATTCAGTTTTTGAGAAAACGCTTCATTGGTCGTTGTCGCTTTTAAAATAGAAATTTTTTCAACCATCGTTTCGCTTGATAGCTGCAACTGTTGTTGGATCGACTGAATCGCTGAATGGCGCCCTTGAATATAGCTGATTGAGGTGATGACAAGGGCCGACAACGTCGTTGTGAGCACCATGGCCATCATGACAATTGTCTCAAGTCGAAAGGCGTTCCATAAAGAACGTGATCGCTTTGTTTCCATTTTCGCTGAGTTCCCCCTTAACTGGAAGCTACCTTATACTATAGCTTGTCATTATGAAGAAACGGTCAACGGTGTGTTGAAAATATGTAAACAAAAAGCGAGGACAAGCAAATCGATTGAAACATTGTGCCAACTTTGGTAAGCTAATCTCAAGCGAACGCTTTGGCGTTCGTGTACATAAATCAAAAAGGAGGAGATCGGTATGCCATTTGAATTGCCAGCATTGCCGTATCCGTATGATGCGCTTGAGCCGCACATCGACAAAGAAACGATGAACATTCACCACACGAAGCACCATAACACATACGTTACAAATTTGAATGCGGCGCTTGAAGGGCATCCGGATTTGCAAAACAAATCGCTCGAAGAATTGCTCAGCAATTTGGAAGCCCTTCCGGAAAGCATTCGCACGGCGGTGCGCAACAACGGCGGCGGTCATGCAAACCACTCGCTTTTCTGGACGATTTTGTCGCCAAATGGCGGCGGTGAGCCGACGGGTGAGCTGGCTGAGGCGATCAACAAAAAATTCGGCAGCTTCACCGCGTTTAAAGACGAGTTTTCGAAAGCAGCGGCCGGCCGTTTCGGTTCTGGCTGGGCATGGCTTGTCGTGAACAACGGCGAGCTGGAAATTACGAGCACGCCGAACCAAGACTCGCCGATCATGGAAGGCAAAACGCCGATTCTCGGCTTGGACGTTTGGGAG
Source organism: Geobacillus thermoleovorans (assembly GCF_001610955.1). Lineage (GTDB taxonomy): Bacteria > Bacillota > Bacilli > Bacillales > Anoxybacillaceae > Geobacillus > Geobacillus thermoleovorans. The sequence continues at coordinate 2,362,551 of NZ_CP014335.1, read as the reverse complement.
CATGCGTACTACTTGAAATACCAAAACCGCCGTCCGGAATACATTGCCGCATTCTGGAACATTGTCAACTGGGACGAAGTGGCGAAACGGTACAGCGAAGCGAAAGCGAAGTAATCAACAAAGCGGGGCGAAACAAAACGCCCCGCTTTTTTTAGCGACGGAGGGTGCAGGCAAAGGAAGCGGTTTTCTTCGCGCCGGGTGCATAGAGGCTGCGGAAACGGCCACACTACCGGATAGATGAAAAGGGGAGTTTGCAATGGCATTTTTCCAAAAACTAACCGGCCAAGAACAAGTGAACCGCGATTTGTTGCTTTTGCTTTGCATCGGTGGGGTTTACGCGCTCGGTGTTTCCCTGTCGAACACGTTTGTCAACATTTATTTATGGAAACAGACCGGCGATTTCCGCGACTTGGCGCTATACAATTTGGCGATTGTCACGATGCAGCCGCTGACGTTTATTTTCGCCGGCCGGATGGCAAAACAAATTGACCGCATTCTCGTTTTGCGGCTTGGAGTGTCGTGTTTAGCCGTTTTTTTTGTCACGGTTTTGCTGGTCGGCTCTCGCGCCCATCAATATTTGCTTTTTCTCGGTGCGCTGCTCGGCGTCGGCTATGGTTTTTATTGGCTGGCATTTAACGTGTTGACATTTGAAATTACCGAACCGGAGACGCGCGACTTTTTTAACGGTTTTTTCGGGGTGTTGACCTCATCAGCCGGCATGATCGGGCCGATTGTCGCCGGTTATATCATCTCATCGCTCCATGGAGCGAAAGGGTATACGTTCGTTTTCTCGCTGTCGCTCGGCTTGTTTCTTGTCGCTGTGCTGCTCAGCTTTTTCTTGAAGCGCCGCGCGGCCGCGGGAAACTATTTGTTCGTCCGCATTTTAAAGGAGCGGAATGAAAACCGGAACTGGCGGCTCATTACGAATGCCCACTTTTTTCAAGGATTGCGCGAAGGCACGTTTGTGTTTATCATTTCCGTGCTTGTGTACGTCACTTCTGGAAGTGAATGGGCGCTCGGCAAATTCGGGCTTGTCAACTCGTTTACATCGTTTGTCGCCTATTATGCCGTCTCCCGGCTGATCAAGCGTGAATATCGGATGAAAGCGATTTTGTTGGGAGGAGCGCTGCTATATGGGGCGATTTTTTTGATCGTTTTCCATCCGACCTATCCGCGCCTCATTCTTTATGCCATCACGATCGCCATTGCGTATCCATTGCTGCTTGTTCCGTATTCCTCCTTGACGTTTGACGTCATCGGAAAGAGCTGGAAATCGGCCGAGGCGCGCGTCGAATACATTGTTGTCCGGGAATTGTTTTTAAACGCCGGACGGGTGGCATCGATTTTAGCCTTTTTGACGGCTATGGCGCTCTTTGGTGAAGAGGCTGGCATTCGGGTGCTTATGTTTGTGTGCGGGGCCGGGCATTTGGTGATTTATTGGTTTGTCCGCCGCATTCGCTTCACCGATGGCCGTCCGGAGCGCGATCAGCGCGAGAGGCTTTTGCTTCGGCCGAAGCTGGCCGGCGAACGAGGCCGTTCGCCGGTGTGAGGGGCCAAGTTTTTCCCTAGCCATGACCGACTTTTTCTTTTACAATAGGGGGAGGAGAAGGAGGACCGGGGGATGAAACGGAAAAAGCGAGCACAAGTGCCGATTCGGTTAAACATTTTGTTTTTCTTTGTTTTTTTGTTGTTTTCAGCACTGATTTTACGCCTTGGCGTCGTACAAATCGTCTACGGTGAAGATTATCGGCGCGAAGTGGAGCGAACGCAGGATGAAATCGTCAGCACGCCGGTGCCGCGCGGCAAAATTTACGATCGATTCGGCCGCGTGATCGTCGACAACACACCGCAAAAGGCGATTACGTACACGCGCTCCAAAACGACACAGCCGGAAGAAATATTGGACGTAGCAAGGAAACTTGCCCAATACATCGACATTCCCGATGCTGAGAAAAAAGTAACTGAGCGCGATATGAAAGATTATTGGATTTTAACGCATCCGAAAGAAGCGAAACGGAAGGTGAGCGAACAAGAACGGAAAAAGCTCGCTGATCAAGGATTGACGCAAAAAGAGATCGACAAAAAAGTGTACGAGTGGACGCTCGATCGCATCACCAAGCAAGATTTGGCGCAAATTTCGAAAGCAGAGCTTGAAGTGATCGCCATTAAACATGAGATGGAGAGCGGCTACGCCTTGACGCCACAGACGGTCAAAAGCAAAGGAGTGACCGACCGCGAATATGCGGTCGTCAGCGAGCATTTGAGCGAGCTGCCCGGCGTCAATACGACGGTGGATTGGGACCGGAAATACGTCTATGACAACACATTCCGCTCTGTGCTCGGCAGTGTGACTGAAGAAGACGAAGGCGTCCCGCGCGAACGGCTCGATTACTTTTTAGCCCGCGACTACAGCCGCAATGACCGCGTCGGCAAAAGCTATTTGGAGATGCAGTATGAAGAAGTGCTGCACGGCAAAAAGGCAAAAGTGAAAAACGTTGTTGACAAATCGGGCAATGTCATCTCGGTTGAGCAAGTGTATCCAGGCGAGCGCGGCAAAGACCTCGTGTTAACCATTGATGCCGAGCTCCAGCAAAAGGTTGAGCAAATCATTCAACAAGAGATTCTGGCGACGAAGCGCAAAGGCCGATCGCCGCTCTTGGACCGGGCGTTTGTCGTCATGATGAACCCGAAGACGGGCGAAGTGTTGGCGATGGCCGGCAAGCTTCTTCAAGACGGCAAATTTGTCGACTTTGCCATCGGCAACATCACGTCCGCCTATGCGATGGGATCGGCGGTGAAAGGGGCGACCGTTCTCACCGGCTTTCAAACCGGGGTGCTTCATCCGAATACGTATATAAAGGACGAGCCGCTGTATATTAAAGGAACCCCGGTGAAAAAATCATGGAAGACGATGGGGACGATCAACGAACTGACAGCGCTCAAGCAGTCGTCGAACGTCTATATGTTCAAAACAGCGATCGCCATCGGGGGCGGTGTGTACCGTCCGCACGCGCCGCTTCGCATCAATCCAGAGGCATTTGCGACGATTCGCCACTATTTCAGCCAATTTGGCCTTGGCGTGAAAACGGGCATCGATTTGCCGAACGAACTTAGCGGCTTCCAAGGACAAAGCACGCGCGGCGGATTTTTGCTCGACTTAGCCATCGGCCAGTACGATATGTATACGCCGATGCAGCTGGCGCAATACGTCTCGACGATCGCCAACGGCGGCTATCGGATGAAGCCGCAGCTTGTCAAAGAAATTCGTGAGCCGTCGGCTGACGGAAAAAAACTTGGCCGGATCATGAAACGGTTCGAACCGGTTGTGCTAAACCGGATTGATATGAAGACGGAATACATCAAGCGGGTGCAAGAAGGATTCCGCCGTGTGATGCAAGAGCCGGGCGGAACGGCGTATTCGTACTTTGCGAGTGCTTCGTACAAGCCGGCCGGCAAAACGGGGACGGCAGAGGCGTTTTACGATGGACCGATCCAAAGCCGACGGAATGATCCAACGTACAACTTGACGCTTGTTGGCTATGCGCCGTACAACGATCCAGAAGTGTCGTTCGCCGTTGTCGTCCCGTGGGCGACGCAAGGGGAGAGCGACGGGATTAATGACCGGATCGGCCGCCGCATTTTGGACGCCTATTTTGAATTGAAAGCGAAGCGGGCGGCCGGAGGCGGGAGCAGCTTCGATGCGCAAGGCGGTGCGGAGGCCGCCGATGCGCGCTGACATGAAAGGCGCCTAGCCAGGCGCCTCTTTTTTTGCGCTTGCAAAAAAATGGATCTTCACTAAAAGTTGTACTTGATTTTTTCTGAACATACCCTATTTACGCTTGTGAGGGAAAATCAGCACGTTTTGCATATCTTTGTGCAGGAAACCGTATTGCTTGTCAAGTACATGTTGTGGTGAAGAGCCAAAAAATGATGTTCGTTTACAAAAACTTTACATACCGTCCACACAGCGTTAACGATCGTTTTGTATGCTTATGATAGGAAAAACTCGATCTTCCGCTGCCAGTGAGGGCGGAAGGAAATGAAAGGAGTCACGCCGATGAGTACGATGGCGGTGGTGGAGCGCCGAAAAGAGGACATTCCTTCGGCCCAGTTGGTGAAAAAAGAGGTTGTTTACGAAACGAATGGACTGAACGTATGGTATGGCGAGCATCATGCGTTAAAACATATTCACCTGTCTTTTTATGAACGCGAGATTACAGCGATTATCGGCCCGTCAGGATGCGGCAAGTCAACCTATATCAAAACGCTCAATCGAATGATCGAGCTCATTCCAAACGTCCGGCTCGAAGGGGAGATTTTGTATCGCGGCCGCCGCATTTTTGACACGTCATACCCTGTTGAACAGCTGCGGACGCAAGTGGGCATGGTGTTTCAAAAGCCCAACCCGTTTCCAAAGTCGATTTATGACAACGTCGCCTATGGGCCGCGCATTCATGGGATCCGCGACCGGCGGCGGCTCGATGAGATCGTCGAAAAAAGCTTGCGCCAAGCGGCGCTCTGGGAGGAAGTCAAAGATCGGCTTCATGAAAATGCCCTCGGTTTATCGGGCGGCCAACAGCAGCGGCTGTGCATCGCCCGCTGTTTGGCCGTCGAGCCGGATGTCATTTTAATGGATGAACCGACATCAGCGCTCGATCCCATTTCGACAGCGAAGGTCGAGGAGTTGATGGGCGAGCTGAAAACAAAATACAGCATCATCATTGTCACGCATAATATGCAGCAGGCGGCTCGCATTTCCGATCGGACAGCGTTTTTCTTAAACGGAGAAGTGATTGAGTACGGAGAGACAAAAACGTTGTTTTCTCGTCCAGCTGATCAGCGGACGGCGGATTATATCGCCGGGCGGTTCGGATGATAAAAGCGGCCGGAGGGCGTCAGGCATGACGGACAAAAAGTTCGTTTCAAAAAAGATGTGTTTCTTTCAAAAAAACGCTGTTTGATGCGCAGACACAGCCTTAAGAAAAGGTGTCCCGGTCCTTTGGGAGGGACACCTTCTTTCGTTATGGTTCGGCAATCAAACGGCCGATCGCTGCGTAGTCCATATCGCTCCGCACGTTGTAGACGCCGGGGCGGATGGAGCGCGTCAGCCCATGTTGTTCCAAGTAGTCGTTGAAGGCGCGGGCGCTTTGAATGATGCCAGCCTCTTCAAGTTCGCGGGCAAAGGTCTCTGGCGTATCTCCTTTTTGAATAACGAGTCGATAGACGTAAACGGTTTGCCCTGATGGTTCGGACATCTGCTTGGACGCCGCTTTCGGAGCGGCGTTCGGCTGAGCGCTGCGGAGCCTGTCGTATTCCTCTTTCGCCACGGCGACAAGCCCATGCTGTTTGAGGAACGTCTTGATTTCCGCTTCCGTCGGTGCAGCCGGGGGTGAAGCGTAATACGAGGCGCCGATCAGTGCTGTCGATACAAGCAACCCGAGGGAAAACGAACGCATGGATCGCTTGTTCATCGGCGCAACCTCCTTACCGCCCGCTCGACTTCCGCAACGGTCAGCCCCGTCTCACGGGCGATGTCTTCGAGCGGGAATCCTTGTTTATGCAAAAACAAGATGCGCCGATCGGCCGGCGACAATGATCCGCCAAGCCGCGGCGAAGCGGACCGTTGCCGCTCCGGAATGAGGAGCTCCTCCTCGATGACTTGCAGCCGCTTTTTGATCTGGTACGTTTCTTGCGCCAGGGAAACGGTCAAATGATCGATTTGTTCTTCGAGCGGTTTCAGTTCATCTTTCGCAAAAAAGGAAAGAACAAGGAGAATAATGGCTAGAGCTGCCAAAGCGATGATTGCGTATTCCACCACATGCATCCCTCCCCTTTTCACTATACCATACCATTCTCTGCTTGTGGCGCTCTTATTGAACAAAGATGAAATTTAGAGGTGGAAATCGCCGAAGAAAAATGGTATCATAGAAAGGTCTGATTATATATAAAGTATAAAGCTCGTTTGGAGGGAAAAAAGATGCGCGTGAACATTACATTGGCATGCACAGAATGCGGCGAACGCAACTATATTACATCGAAAAATAAACGCAACAACCCAGAGCGTTTGGAATTGAAAAAATATTGCCCGCGCGATCGCAAAGTCACGTTGCACCGCGAAACGAAGTAAGCAGTGGGAAGATGATTCCTGCTGCTTTTTATCTTTATGGGAGGAAGGGGAAGATGATGGACGGCAAACAGGAATGGCGCCAGCGCATGTTGAATCAGCTTCGGCAGCTTAAAGCGGCAGAAAAAGAGATGTACGATCGGCAAATCGCCGCTCATTTATATCGGTGGCCATTATGGCAAACGGCGCGGACGATCGCCATGACGGTGTCGAGAGAGACGGAAGTCAACACCTTGCCGATCATTGAACAGGCGTGGCGGGAAGGAAAAACGATCGGCGTCCCGAAATGCGATCCAAGGGCGAAAACGATGTCCTTTCGGCGGCTTGAGTCGTTTTCCCAGCTCGAAAAAGCGTACGCCGGATTGTTTGAGCCGATTGAAAAACAAACAACGCCGATCGACCGCGATGAGTTTGATCTCATCATTGTCCCGGGGGTCTGTTTTGCCAAAACCGGCTACCGGATCGGCTATGGCGGCGGGTATTACGATCGATATTTGCCGGGAGCTTCGGCGGTGACGGCAGCGCTGGCTTACTCCTTTCAAGTGATGGACGACATTCCGGCCGAGGAGCATGATGTGCCGGTGAAATTCATTATTACTGATCAAGGAGTTCTTCACTGTGAGCGATGAATGGTGGTATATCGCGGTCTCTGCCCTCGCCGCCGGCGGCGGGTGGTTGTTGCGCTTGTTGTCCATATCAGGAGCGGCGGCAACCGTTGTCATCGGCGCAGCGGTTGGATGCGGCTTTTCATGGGGCGGAATATGGGTGTTAGGCTGCTTTTTTGTCAGCTCCAGCTTCTTTAGCCACATCGGAAGGCAACGCAAGGCAAAACTGTCTGAAAAATTGGCGAAAGGCGGGCGGCGCGATGCCATCCAAGTGCTGGCCAATGGCGGGGTGCCGGCCGTGTTGGCGCTATTGGCCGCTGTCCGTCCCGACCCGATTTGGGATGATCTGTTTGTTGTCGCCGTCGCTGCAGCGAACGCTGATACGTGGGCATCTGAAATCGGTTCTTTAAGCCCGTGGCCGCCTCGGGTTTGGCCGAGCTTTCGGCCGGTGGAAGCCGGCACCTCAGGGGCTGTGACGCTCCTTGGCACGGCTGCTTCGTTTGCCGGCGCACTGTTTATTGCGGCTGTTGGCGTGTTTTTTCTCGACGTCCGACCCGTTTTTACTCTTGCCTTTTTCGGTTGGCTCGGCAGCTGGTTCGATACGTGGCTTGGCGCGGCTTGGCAAGCGGCTTACCGCTGTCCGGCATGCGGGGCGACGACTGAGCGGAAATGGCATTGCGGGCAGGCGACCATTCATATGAAAGGCTGGCGGTGGCTTGACAATGATGCGGTGAACGTTCTTTCGGTCATCTTTGCGGTGCTGGCCGCCTTCGTGCTGGCGCGTTAGACGCGCCCCGCTTCATATTTGGAGAGAAAAAGGGAAAAAGAATAACGAGCATGTCATATGATGAAGGAGGAACAACGATGAATAAATGGTCGTACCCGCTGCTTGTCGTTGCCGCTGGATGTCTTGCTTACCGCTATCGCTACCGAATGGCCGCCTTCGCATTGCGCGTTCCGTCGTTGCGAAAGCAACTTGTCCGATTTGCGCTCCACATTCCTCCTGTGCGCAACGCTCTTGTTTCGCAAATGTTGCGTCCATGATGCAATAGCGGTGAATCATTTTTGAAGAAGTCGGTTATGAAAAAACCGGCCGCCGCGGCCGGCGCCCGCCGGCCCATTCGCTCCGGTTTGCCGGACGGTCGATGAGTTGGCTTTGTTGCTGTTTGTCGGACTTGGCCTCGCCAGGGAAAGGGAGAGGAGAACGTGATGGGAACGATGGATGTACTGTTTTGGCAGCTTGTTCAGCGTTTGTCTCGCGGCGGCTACCGCATCGTACGGATGTCTGAGCAGGCCGATGAAGTATGGCTGGAATCAAACCATTGGCGTCGCCCAACACTCATCCGCCTCGTGCGCGCTGATTTTGATTGGAGCCGATCGTTGCGCCTTGATATGGAATATACATGGCAATTCGTTCAGCAAATGAGGGGATGGAATTTCAGCAAAGCGGGCCGGGTCATCAATGTTTATGTGATGGTGTATCCGCCGGTTGACGATTGGGAATTTCTTGTCGCCGAGCCGTTGCCGCTCTCTGGAGTGTCCGATGGCGTGCTTCATACGCTCCTCCTTCACAGCGGCAATATGGGGGACGTGCTGCCGCGGCTTGCGGAGATGACGGGTGTTGCGCTCCGTTTTGAGCCGCCTGTGGAAACGTCCGATCCGTTTGCTGCCGCCGAGCGCTTAAAGCGCGAGGTGGTCCGCGAATGGCGGCGCCGCCGTGAGGAGGAACGGCGCATTTTTGAGTATGGCAAGCCGATGTTCACCCGGCTGTTCATCGTCGTGCAGGTTGCGATGTTTTTGGTTCTCGAATGGAGCGGCGGGAGCACGAATCCGGATGTGTTGATCCACTACGGCGCCAAATTCAATCCGCTCATTGAGGCGGGAGAATGGTGGCGGCTGTTGACGCCAATGTTTTTGCATATTGGTTTTTTGCATCTGCTGACCAACACGCTCGCCTTGTATTATTTAGGGATCACGGTTGAGCGGCTGTACGGCTCGCTTCGCTTTTTGTTCATTTACGTAACGGCTGGATTTTTCGGAGCGCTGGCGAGTTTTTTGTTTACACCGTCATTATCGGCCGGGGCGTCGGGAGCCATTTTCGGGCTGTTCGGGGCTCTTCTTTACTTCGGCACTGTCTACCGGCATTTATTTTTTCGAACGATGGGGATGAACGTCATCAGTTTAATCATCGTCAACCTGTTGTTTGGCCTGCTTGTTCCCGGCATCGACAACGCCGGCCATATCGGCGGACTGGTTGGCGGTTTTTTGGCGGCTGGCGTCGTTCATTTGCCAAAACACACCGCTTTAGGGCGGCAGGCGGGAGCGTTGGCGGTGGCGGCGTTGCTTGTCGCCGCTGGCTTATGGATCGGATTTCGGTAAACGCCCCCACTTCGCTTTGTTTGAAGTGGGAGGCCTCTTTTCGAAATGTGTTAAAGAAGTTGCACGAGCATCACTTTTTCCCCGGTTTTCGCTTCAATGAGAACGAAGAGCCTACTGTAATCTTTGCGAATGAGAATGAGCGGCATCGTGCTGCCGATTGGCGAGAGGATGGATCCATCCTCTTTTTTTATGCCAAGGATGTACGACTTGTACAATCCTTCCCAAAGACGGCCGATGACGGTTTGCGTTTTTGCCGTTGACAACCCCGGCAACGGTTGTTCCGTGTAGGCGACGAGCTCCGGCAAATAAAGGGCGTAATAATCTTTCTTTGACAAAGAAAAGTGGGTGAGCAGCTCGTCCGCTTTATGACGAAGAAATTCATTCGTGGCTTTGTTCAAGACGCGCTGCCATTCGCGCTCGTCATCTGTTCTTGGCCGCCGGAACGATGCGCGCGGATGGTACGGTGAGTCAATGACGTACAAATAGCTGCTTGACATCGTTTGGCTGCTTGTGATGTTCTCTCCTGTATGCAGCTCGCCGTGATGGAACGAGACGGCTTGAAAAAAGCGGCTGTCCCGCATCCGGACCGTCTTTTCCATGTCGATGGCATCCGTGTTCGTTTTCCATTTCGACAGCACATCGGCCAAGCGGCCATCGGCAAACAACAACGAGACGTCCTGACGCAAATAGGCGCGGCGGTTTAAAATGGAGGCGGCTGACCAGCGGAGCGCGTAGCGTCCGGGTTCATTGCCGCCCTCAAGCGCAAGCGATGTTTTCGCTTCGATGAACGCCGCTTCGCGATCAAGCGGGAAAAACTTGATCGTTTCAGCGGTCTGATCGTGCTCCCACAGCGAGGCGAGCGCGGCGGCAAGGAAAAAAGCAAGCGCCATGAAGGGGATCATCCATCGTTTCATGACATCCTCCCGGATTGGACAAGGTTTTCACCAATATATGCATTGCAAGGAACATTTATGTATGAATTTCCTCATGCTTGTCTATGATGGGGAGTATACAGTGCAAACGATGCAGGGGGATGACGATGGAGAAACAGATGCCCAAACGCCTGGCGTCCCGTCGCCTTCATGACAATGCATCCTATTTAGCCGAACGGCTTGGAGTCGGGAAGAGCTTCGATGTCATTCGCCTTGACGTCGAATATGGCGGCCGGGCGATGGCGTTGTTTATGATTGACGGATTTGTCAAAGACGATATTTTGCATTATTTGATGAGATATTTGTCCCGGCTTGAGGAACACGAACTGGACGTTCACCCGCTTGAGAAGCTCCTGAAAAAATATCTTCCGTACGTCGAGATCGGACAGACAGACGACTTGGAAGAAGCGGTCGCGATGGTGCTTGCTGGGCCGACGGCATTAGTCGTTGACGGCGTTGAGCGGATCATTTTGATTGACGCCCGCACGTATCCGGTGCGCGGGCCGCAAGAGCCGGATACGGAACGGGTCGTACGCGGGGCGCGCGACGGTTTTGTCGAGACGATCGTCTTTAACACCGCGCTCATCCGCCGCCGCGTCCGCGACCCTTCCTTGCGCATGGAGTACGTGCAGGTGGCGCGGCGCTCGAAGACCGATATTTGCATTTGCTATATCGAGGAAATAGCCGACCCAGAACTCGTTCGCCGCGTTCGGGAATCGATTACCGCCATTGACACAGACGGGCTGGTTATGGCTGAGAAAACGGTGGAAGAGTTTATTTCCGGACGGCATTGGAATCCGTACCCGGTTGTCCGCTATACGGAACGCCCTGATACGGCAGCGGCCCATTTGTATGAAGGCCATGTGCTTGTGATCGTCGATGGATCGCCAAGTGTCATTATTACCCCGGCAACGTTTTGGCATCATTTGCAGCACGCTGAAGAGTACCGGAATAAGCCGATCGTCGGGGCGTATTTGCGGCTCGTCCGCTTTCTGGCCGTTTGGGCGTCGGTGTTTTTGCTGCCGCTTTGGTATTTGCTCATGATCGAGCCGGAACTGTTGCCGGATCCACTCCAGTTTTTGGGAAAGGCCAAATTGGGAGACATTCCGCTGTTTGCACAAATTTTGATGATTGAAATCGGGATGGATATGCTGCGAATGGCCGCCATTCATACACCGTCTTCGCTGGCGACCGCGCTCGGCCTCGTCGCCGCGCTTATGATCGGCGGCATCGCGGTGGAAGTTGGACTCTTTTCCAATGAAGTGATTTTGTATTTTTCCGTTACGGCCATCGGTACGTTTGCGACGCCCAGCTATGAAATGAGCTTGGCGAACCGGCTCGTCCGCATTGCCTTGCTCATTTTGTCGGGCCTGTTCGGCCTGTACGGTTATGTCATCGGCATCACCGTTTGGATTCTTGCCTTGGCGCGGATGACGTCATTTGGCGTTCCGTACTTATGGCCGTTCATCCCGTTCTCCTACCGAGCGATGCGCGACGTGCTCATCCGGTCGCCGATGCCGCTCAAAAACCGGCGGCCGGCGATTCTTCACCCGCGCGACCCTGACCGCTGACGCAGGTGCTGATTTTTAGCGCCTGCGTTTTTTGTCTTGACGGCCGCGGCCGTTTGCCGCTACATTAAAAGAGGAAAAAAGGAGCATGAATGATGATGAAGACGGTATACGATGTTCAGCAGCTGTTGAAACGGTTTGGCACGATCATTTACGTGGGCGACCGGCTCGCTGATCTGGAGCTGATGGAAGAGGAAGTGAAAGAGCTGTACCAGTCCCAGCTGATCGATGCGAAACAGCTGCAAGCCGCTTTGTTTATTTTGCGGCAGGAAGCGCAAATGGAGCGGGAAAAACGGATGAAAAAAGGATGAGGATGCAATGGAACCATGGTTGGTAGGCATTGACCTCGGGGGCACGACAATCAAAATGGCGTTTGTCACCACCGAGGGTGACATCGTGCACAAATGGGAAATTCCGACGAACACCGCCAATCGCGGTGAGCATATCGTCGCTGACATTGCCCGATCGCTTGAAAAGACGCTCGCCCAGCTCGGCGGAGCGAAAGAGAGGCTGCTTGCCGCCGGCATCGGCGCCCCCGGACCGGTCGAAGAGGAAACCGGCATGTTGTATGAGACGGTCAATATAGGGTGGACGAATTATCCATTGAAGCAACGGCTGGAAGAGGCGACGGGGCTGCCCGTTTCGGTCGATAATGACGCCAATCTCGCCGCGCTTGGCGAAATGTGGAAAGGAGCAGGGGGAGGAGCGCGCCATTTGTTGTTTGTGACGCTTGGCACCGGCGTTGGCGGCGGTGTGATTGCCAACGGAGCCATTGTGCGCGGCATAAACGGCGCCGGCGGAGAGATCGGACATATGACGATGATCCCTGATGGCGGCGCCCGTTGCAACTGCGGCAAAACCGGATGTTTGGAAACGATTGCGTCCGCCACCGGCATCGTGCGGATCGCCAAGGAGAAATTGACCGCAGATGAGCGACCGAGTGAGCTTCGCAACGGGGATGTGACGGCCAAAGCGGTGTTTGACGCCGCCAAAGCGGGCGATGCGCTGGCATTGGAAGTGGTCGATGAAGCAACGTACTATCTTGGTTGGGCGTTGGCGAATGCCGCCAATGTGACGAACCCGGAGAAAATCGTGATCGGCGGCGGCGTGTCCAAGGCGGGTGACATGCTTGTCGAGCGCGTGGCCGCCCATTTCCGCCGCTTCGCGTTCCCGCGCGTCGCCGCTGGGGCGAAGCTTGTTTTAGCGACGCTTGGCAACGATGCCGGCGTCATCGGCGCCGCCTGGCTGGCGAAAGAGCTTGTCGGCGCGTAAACAACGGAAGGTGTCCCAAAAAGGTTGGGGCGCCTTTTCTTATTGTTGGATGATATGAGATTGGAACGAACTTTAAAGAAGGAGATGTTTGCGAACATTCGTGCACTGCCGCCTGCCAGGCGCTCATTTTTTGCCGTCTGCCGACATATGTTAAGGTAAAGAAATGGGAAGGGGAGACGGCGCATGCACCTTCAAGCATGGCCCGGCGATACGTTTGAAACATATGGACGATGGTTTTCGGTGCCGACTGAACTGATCATCGATTCGAATCCGCATGTGGAAGAGGGATTGCGCCCTGGGCAGACCGTTGCCATCCCGGGATACGCGCCGATCGATACGTGGGAAGCGCTCGCTGACCGCCTATCGCTGCCGACGGAGGTGCTGCGGCGGCTGCCGGGGGCGATGGCGGTCATCAACGGAACAGCGCCGCTGCCGAAGCGGATTTCGTCCCCGGTCGTCCGCAGCGTCCGTCCGTACGATTTTGCCGCTTTGATGGAGGATATCACCGCCCTCGTCTGTCGCTATCCGTTTGTGCGCCAGCGGACGATCGGCCATAGCGTTCTCGGCTTGCCGCTCGTTGAACTGCAAATCGGCCGCGGGCCGGTGCGCGTGCATATGAACGGATCATTCCACGCGAATGAGTGGATCACGACGGCCGTAATCATGGCGCTCATCGACGAGTACGCGAGGGCGTTGGTTAACGATGACGAGCTTGCTGGCCATCGGGTGCTTGATTATTACCGTAAAGTGACTCTTTCCGTTGTGCCGATGGTCAATCCCGACGGCGTCAACCTTGTGCTGAACGGCCCGCCGGAAGAAGAGCCGCATCGGAGCGAAGTCGTCTGCATCAACGGTGGATCGCTCGACTTTTCGCAATGGAAAGCGAACATCCGCGGCGTTGATTTAAACAATCAATTCCCAGCTAACTGGGAAATAGAACAGACCCGCAAACCGCCGAAAGCGCCGGCACCGCGTGATTTTCCAGGATTCGCCCCGCTTACGGAGCCGGAGGCGAAAGCGATGGCGGCGCTCGCCGAGTCGGGCGATTTTGCGATGGTCGTCGCGTTTCATACACAAGGCAAGGAAATTTATTGGGGATATGAAGGGTTCGAGCCGCCGGAGGCGAAGGCAACGGTTCAGGCGATGGCTGAAGCAAGCGGCTACCAGGCTGTTCGCTACATTGACAGCCATGCCGGCTACCGCGATTGGTTCATTCAAACGTGGAGACGGCGCGGTTACACGGTGGAGCTCGGCGAGGGTGTCAATCCATTGCCGCTCTCGCAGTTTGCGCGAATATACCGCGACAGCCTCGGCCTGTTTTTAGCAGCGCTCAAAATGGCATAAAAAAACGCAAGAGGCATGATTCGCCTCTTGCGTTTTCAGTGCGTGCCGGTTGGAATGCCATGATGTAAAATGGTCATGATGGTAAACCAGCCGAATACGGCGGTAGTGGCAAGTCCAAACAAAAATCCGAGCACGTTTTTCTCGCGCAATGTACGGAGCATTCCATAAAGGGCAAGCAACGTCACAAGTGCAAAAATAATGACCGTACCCATCGTTTTACCCCCTCATGAAACAGTATGTACAAACGTGTCCATTCTTTTTCATTGTAATCTTTTTTCCTCCATTTGTCGAGGTCCCTTTCTCTTTTCTCTTCCATCGCTTGAAAAAAAGCAGTAAAATAAAGTTAAATATTGGACATGTCAAGGAAAGGAGGAGATGGCCATGGAATGGACGCGCATCCCTGTCGGCCCGATTCAGGCCAACGCTTACTTGTTGTCGTCTGCAGATCGACAATGCCTGATCGTTGACCCCGGCGCGGAAGGCGCGGCGCTCGTCCGCCGGATCGAGGAAAAAGGGCTGACCCCGTTGGCGATTTTGCTGACGCATGCGCATTTTGACCATATTGGCGGCATCCCGGACGTGCTTGCCCGCTGGGACATTCCAGTGTATGTGCACGAAAAGGAAAAACAATGGCTGCAAGATCCGGCATTGAATGGCTCGCTTTATTTCGGCGGTCCGGTCGCTGTCCGCTGCGAACCGACATGCCTGAAAGGGCCGACGGTGCTGAACATTGGTCCGTTTGCGTTGGATGTCCGCGAAACGCCGGGTCATTCCCCGGGCAGCGTCTCGTATTATTGCAAACAAGCCAATATTGTGTTTTCCGGCGATGCGCTGTTTGCCGGCAGCATCGGACGCACGGATTTGCCAGGCGGCAACCATCAGCAGCTGTTGAAAAGCATTCATGACGAACTGCTTACGCTGCCGGAGGAAACGATCGTTCTTTCAGGCCATGGGCCAGAGACGACGATCGCCGCGGAGATGGATACAAATCCGTTTTTGCATGGGTTTTCGTAAGAAAAAAAGCCGTCTACGTCGGCTTCACACAAGCAATTCCCTCGGGCAAACGCAGGCGGCTCCTTTGGGCAAGGAAAAGCGCAACGGAAGGCCTCCTGGCGCCGGAACACACAAAAAAACCCTTCTTAGCCGCGCCAAGAAGGGTTTTTGGGGGATGTTCTATCCACAATAATGGGAGGGGATATAGTTAAGCTGCTACTATAACAATATATGATTATTTTCACTATGTCAACAGTAAAAAAGTGAACGACTCCCACTTCACTTTGCTTGAGGCGGGAGCTTCTTTCGGAATGATGATGAAGACGGGGTAGAGAAATGGTGATGGGTCGATTGTATGAACAGATTGCCGCAGCGCCGGGTGGGCGGGTGTCGTACGCCGATTACATGCAGATGGTTCTTTACGACGAACGATTCGGCTACTATATGCGAGAGCGGGCGAAAATCGGCAAGGAAGGCGATTTTTTTACGAACAGCTCATTCGCGCCGGTGTTTGGCAAAGCGCTTGCTTCGCTTTGGGTTCGGATGGTGGAACAGAGCGGCCTGCCGCCCGCTGTTTGCGAGTGGGGGGGCGGAGACGGAAGATTGGCGCTTTCGGTATTGGAAGAATGGAAGAAAAAAAGTCCACATACATACGACCGCTTGTCGTATACGATCATCGACCAAAGCCCGTTCCACCGCCGGCGCCAGCGCGAAACGCTTCAACCCGCAGCCGAGAAGGTGGAGCAATATGACGATGTCTCTCGCTGGCTGGCCGAGCGTGGGCCGTTTTCCGGCATTGTGTTTAGCAACGAATTTTTTGATGCGTTTCCCGTTCACGTCATTGTAAAGGAAGGCGGCGTTTTGCACGAATGTTTTGTCGCCGCCCGCGATGGCCGGCTCGTTGAAGAAAAGGCGCCGCTTTGCCGTCCCGCTATTGTCCGCTATTTACATGAGCGCGGATTGGATCTTGCTGAAGGGCAAAGGCTTGAGGTGCCTCTCGCGATGAAGGCGTTTTGGCTCGAGGTTGGGCCGCTGTTTCATCAGGCGGTGATGGTGACGGTCGACTATGGCTATACGGACGAACAGTTGCGCGCCCCGGCACGGCGGCATGGAAGCTTGCGCGGATATTTCCGCCATCAGCTTGTTGCCGACCCGCTTCGCCATCCGGGGGAGATGGACTTGACGAGCCATGTACAATGGGATGCGCTTCGCTTGTACGCCCGTCAGGCTGGGTGGGAGGAAGTGGCGTTCGTTCGCCAAGATCGGTTTTTGCTCGCGGCCGGCCTTTTGCATGAATGGAACGTTTCAGAAGGCGGCGATTTCTTTTCGCCGGCAAGCCGCCAAAATCGAATGATCCGCGCGCTGATCGCCGACGATGGCGTCAGCCGCTTTTTTGACGTGCTTATTTTGCAGAAAGGAATGAGTCTCCCCGCGCGACACTTTTGGCCAGCGCCCGAGTTTTTGCCGGCCGATTAACGGCTTCCTTCGCCTATCTGCAATGGAGAAAAGGGGTTCCGGTCAAAGCGGCAAAAAAACAGGCAGGAGGTTCTGCCTGTTTTTTATTCACCCATGCCGGGCACCATCATAAAAGTCGTCCAATACGTAAATGCCGCGAAGAAAATCGTCAAATATGCCCCGAAAATGTAAATGTACATTCTCTCGGTCAGCTTTAAAAAGCCGAGGAACAGGAAAAATACGGTTTGGCCAAAGAAGATGAGCGACGTCGTATGCATATGGCCAAGGTAAAACATGACAGCAAAAATGCCGGTCCAAAAGGCGAGCACGCGGAACATGCGGTCCATTATGTATCCCTCCTTTGTTTGTGCAAACCATTGGTCCTTACTTATTATAATGTACAATGATTGGGAATGTAAATAACGCTTTCGGACAAGTGGTAAGAAATGATGCCAATGCCGGCCGTTGCTTGCTTCAGACAAAAAAGAAGGAAGGAGGGACGCTGTCACGGACGGATGATGGTGCGGTAGGCGCAGCGGTGGCTGCCTTCCATCATATTTTCCGTTTCCGTTACTTCAGCACCGGCAAACAGCGTCTCGACCATTCCCTCCAAAAAAGCGTGGTGCATGCCGCAGACGGTATCAGGTGCTTGCGCGGCGATTTCTTTGAACGGGCAGTTGAAAATATCGAGGTATAGCACTCCTTTTTCTTCATCATAGTGCAATTGCGGCAAAAATCCAGCCGCTTCGGCCGCCTCTTCCATTATGGCGATTTTGTCCGCCATGGTGAGCGCGCTCGCTGTGCCGTTATGCGGCAAACGGCTGGCGATGAGCTCACGGCCGAACCGCTTTCCTGTTTCACGCAACGCCTCGCTTCCAATGGGACCGAGTTTGGCCATCGTTTGAATGGCGATGCGGGCGAGGAGTTGATAATCGCGGAACGGAAAATACAGCCCGATCACTTCGTCGGACAGGCGGTACAGCCGGCTCGGCCGCCCGCCTTTTCCCGTTTTTTGCGTATCCGATACGACCATGCGAACGTCTTCAAGCTTCGTTAAATGCAAGCGGGCAACGTTTGGATGGATATGAAATTTTTCTGCGATTTCTTGAACAGAAACTTCGCGATGCACTTTTGCCATATATTCATAAATATGAAATCTTGTCGGGTCAGACAATACGCTTGTGATTTTCAGCGTTTGTTCCATTGGTTTCCCTCCTAAATGAATCATTGATATGGTTATTATAATGAAATCGTCCAAAGCGAGGAATGATTTTTGTCACTATTGGCAGTGAGTGGACTGACATTCAAAAAAATTTCACAAAAAAGCTGCGCCAAAAGCAGGATAACGACTCATGCTCGTCGAAATACAAAGCAGTCTGTCGAAAGGAGGGAATATGTGCTGAACGAGATCGAACAAACGGCAAACCGCCTTCTCGCCGAAGCGGTGCAGCGCCGCGCCTCGGATCTTCACCTCGTTCCGCGCCGCCGCGATGCCGCTGTTCGTCTTCGGCTTGATGGCATGCTTGTCGACGTTGGCGTGCTTTCGAAGGAAACGGCGGAACGTCTCATCGCCCACTTTAAATTTTTAGCCGGCATGGACATCGGGGAACGACGCCGTCCGCAAAGCGGCGCCATGGAAGTGGCTGAGTTTGGGGAAACGGTGTATTTGCGTTTATCGACATTGCCGACGCTCTACGATGAAAGCCTCGTCATTCGGCTTCTGCCGCAGCGCCTCTCGCTGCCGCTTCGCGAACTATCTTTATTCTTCCGCTCCACCGCACGATTATTTTCCTTCATGCAGCATCCGCAAGGGCTTGTGCTGTTGACCGGCCCGACGGGGTCGGGAAAAACGACGACCCTCTACACCCTTCTTGATCTTTGCCAAGCTGAAAGGCAACGCAACATCATCACGCTTGAAGATCCGATCGAAAAACAGAACGAACGATTGTTGCAAGTGCAAATCAATGAAAAAGCAGGCATCACATACGCCGCCGGGTTAAAAGCGGCGCTGCGCCATGACCCGGATGTGTTGATGGTCGGCGAGATCCGCGATCATGATACGGCGGCCATTGCCATCCGTTCAGCGTTGAGCGGCCATTTGGTCGTCTCGACGATGCACGCCGCCGATGCAGTCGGCGCCGTCTACCGGCTGCATGAATTCGGCATTCCGCTCGGCGATTTGGCCGAGACGCTGCTTGCCGTCTCTGCCCAGCGGCTTGTCGAGCTTTGCTGCCCGCTGTGCGGCGACGATTGCCATCCATCGTGCGGCCGTCTTGGACGACGCCGGCGCACGGCTGTTTATGAGTTGCTTTGCGGTTCAGCGCTGGAGGACGTGATTCGTTCCCTCTCCAATGGGAGAGGGAAGCCAAAGCGCTCTTATATGACGCTGGCGCGCTTGATCCGCAAGGGGATTGCGCTCGGCTACCTGCCCGTTCGCATGCTTGAGCTCGTCGGAGGGGGAGAAAGATGAAACGCAAAATGTGGCCGCTCGCTGAACAGGCGTTGTTTTTCACTCGGCTCGGCCGGTTGCTCGAGCGCGGTTACCCCCTTGGGCAAGCGCTTGAGTTTTTGGCCATTCAGGCTCCCACACACCGCCGGATGGAAGTGGAACGCTGTCTGCAGCAGCTGCGCGCCGGGCTGCCGCTGTTTGCGGCTGTCGAAGCGCTGTCGGTCGACCGCATGGCGGTTAACCTTCTCTTTTTTGCCGAACGGCATGGCGATTTACCGCGCGGCATGGCAGAGACAGGGGAAGCGCTGGCGCAAAAAGCGCGCTTCTACGAGCAGCTTCACCGCTTCAGCCGCTATCCGCTGTTCCTTCTTTCTTTGCTCATCATCATGCTCGTCTTGATGGAATGGTGGCTGCTGCCGCAGTTTGAACGGGCGGCGGCGGCGTTTTCTCCACAACGCGGGCACACCGCTTGGCTGCTTGCGGTGGTCGCCCATGCCCCTATGGCGATGGCGGCCATCGCCGTCTTGGCGGTGTTCTCCGGGCTGTTTTACACCGCTTATTTCCGCCGCTGGCCGGTCTCCCGAAAACTTCAATTCGCCTTGCGAATTCCAGGGCTTGCTTCGTTTCTGAGACTGTTCCTCACCTGCCTGACTGCCCGACAGCTCGGGCGCTTGCTGCAGGCCGGGTTGTCGGTTTATGATGCGCTCGGCGTGTTCAGCGAGCCGTCGTCCTGGCCATTTTTGCAAATGGAAGGCCGGCGCCTTCGCCACGGGTTGATGAAAGGGATGGCGCTTGACAGATTAATCGGCGCCGCCCGCTATTACGAACAAGAGCTGGCGCTTGTCATCCGCCACGGCCAGTCGAACGGCGAGCTTGGCAAAGAACTTGAACATTACAGCGAGTTTTTGCTGCAGGTGATGGAACAACGAATCGAGTCGGTCTTAAAATGCATGCAGCCGCTTTTGTTGGCGGTGGTTGGCTCGTTTGTCGTCGGCATGTATTTGGCGATTTTGTTGCCGATGTTTTCTATGTTGAATGAACTGTAAATAACTTCCGTTTAACAAGGATGGGACGGCTCTGTAGGAACAAGATGCTCAATCTTGATATGTTGGCTCCTTGAGAGAGGGACGCGCCCCTCCTCCCAAGGCCCAATCAATGAACAGACTCGATGGTCAAGGAACGGATCGAACTGAACCGGCCATTCGCTAAGCGCTCTTTCTGAAATTTCGTATGCGAGGAGGAGTGACAATGAATCAAAAGGGATTCACATTGATCGAAATGTTGATCGTTATGATGGTGATTTCTGTCCTGCTGCTGATTGCCATTCCGAATATGACAAAGCACAACAGCATGATCAATTCGAAAGGATGCGAGGCGTTTTTGAACACCGTGCAAGCGCAGGTGAAAGCGTATGAGATGGAGCATAACAAAATTCCGACGGTGCAGGAATTGCTCGCTGGCCGCTATATCAAGTCGGACAAATGTCCGAACGGTCATGCCATCCAAATCAGCGCGAACGGCGATGTGAGTGAAAGTGGCTCGTAACGGCGGGTTTACGCTGCTTGAGATGCTGATCGTTTTCTCGGTGGTGCTGGTGCTTGCCGCGCTGGCTGTTCCGACGCTTGGCGGCGCTGTGCGCCATCAAGAGGAGATGTATATGCTGGCTGTGCTGCGCGCGGATTTGTATGGCGCGCAGCAGCATGCCATCGCCCGGCGGGTGAATGTAGCGGTTTTTTTTACAGACGGCGGCGCTGGGTACAAGGCGATTGATGCAACGAGCGGCCGGCAGATTGTCGCTCGTTCGCTCCCTTCTCCGTGGCGGTTTCGGCTCGGCACGCTGCGCAATCCGCTCATCTTTACTGACAACGGCAACATTGAACGGGCTGGAACTATTTGGATAGGGGGTGGCCAAATAACTTATAAAGTCACCTTTTTGCTGGGGAAAGGGCGATTTTATGTGCAAAAAATGTAGCGGCGGATTTTTGCTTGTTGAAGCATTGTTCGCTTTGGCGCTGCTATGGACGACAGCGGCCGTTCTTCTTCCACTGTTGATGCAAATGGCGCATGAGCGCAACAGCCTCATTCTCGAGGAGAAAGCGCGCCGGCTGTTGGCCATCGCGTTGTATGAGGAGCCGTTTGCCGGAGAAACCATGATCGCCGACGGGCGTACAGTATTTCGGCTGCAAGCGAGCGATGAAGGGGGACGAATGTGGAAAGTATGCGTGCGTTGGAACGATTACGTCGGCCGCGAGATGGAGCGGTGCGGGTATGGCAAGCGGTAGCGGCAAAAGAAAACGGGTTTACGATGATCGAAGCGCTGTTGGCGCTGGCGGCTGCGATGGCGGTGGCGGCGGTCGTTCCGGCGTTGTTGTCCGTCCGCTTGCTGGCTCCGGAGCCGACGGACGCGTTTTCCCGATTGGAATGGCGGCTGTTTTTGCAACAGCTGCAAATCGAGCTGAATGAAACGAGGCAGTGGTCGACTGGGGGCCATGTCCTCTATTTGCAAAAATGGAGCGGTGAGACGGTCAGTTTTTCTGTTGTTGCGTCAAGAGCCCAACTGATCCGCCAGGTGGACGGCGCTGGCAATGAAACGGCGCTCCGTCATGTGCGCGCTGTTTCGTACCGCGCCGGCACCCGCGGGATATTTTTGCAAGTGACGGCTGATGACGGCACCGTTTGCGAGGCGTTTGTGGCGCGGGCGTTTTAGCGGGCGGCTTGTACGGTGAGACCCCCTTGACCGCCGCTTCCCCCTTTTAGACTGGAAAAACGAGGGAAGGGGAAATGGGTCGACAAGATGGTGTCATTTTTCCGATTGTGGCTGTCGTTTCTTTGTTGCTTGTCTTTTCTGTCACGCATGTCTTGCTCCTCTATGAAGCGGAACGACAGGCGGCTTATGCGGCCCGGCAGGCAGCCGAGGCGGACGAGCTTGTGCAGATGGCCGTGTTTGACGTAAAAGAACGCATCGCATCAGCCGATCCGTCGACCGCGGGAGAGGCTGGGGAATGGACCTATCCGCGCGGAAGGGCCGTCTACCGGTGGGTGCGGGAAGATGCAGCGCACGTTCGGGTTTCTTTGTCCATCCGTTCAGCCTCTGGGCTGAGGCGCGCTGTCATGTTTACTGTCACGCTTCCGGCGCTTCATATTGTCGAATGGAGCGAGCAAAACGGTTAAAAGAGGAAAGAAGCGGAAAAACTAAAAGAAAAAAGGGGGGATTTGATGGCGGTCAACGATTATGTCAAGTTTGTCACCCAACAATTTGTCGCCTACATGGACTTGCCGAAAGAGGAGCGGAGGCAGCGGCGTCAGGTGCGGAAACAAGAGCAGCTTCCGCTTTCATACCGCTTGTTTGGCATGGTGCCGCTTTCGCTTCGCTTGCTGTTTCGGCGCCGCCCGTAGCAGCCGCCCGCTGGCCTAGGCCGGCGGGCGGTTTTCGTGCCGACGGAAGGGAGTTCGTCGGTTTGAGCGCTGTGAGCCGGATGGACCCATCCCGGGGTTGATTCACGATGAGCGGGGCAGCAAATAAAACAGTCCGCCGTTGATGACGGAAACGGTGATGCGCGGCTTGTACTGCTTTTCCAACGCTTCCTTCTCAATATAATAGCACTCCGGCTTTTCTTCGCAGTCTTTGTAAAATTCATCAAGCAACGCCAAATCGTCGGCCCAGCGTCGGCGCGCCTCATCCGCCCACGCATGGTTGTCGGCGGCGATGCGGCTGCGTATGTATTGCTCGAGACGGCCGATGCCGCTTCTCGGTTTAATGAGCGGGGAGATGGTGAAACAGTAATCAGGGATTTTCGGCGTCAGCCGTCGCTCGCGCATCCGCTCATGAAACGACTCGACGATCGTTCCGCTAATGAGATGAAGGCCAAGGGAGACGATTTCATCTTTTTTTCGGTCGCATTCGTACGAAATCGTGACGTTCATGCCGAGCCATGGATGGAGGGCGGCGTTGCCGTCCAAAGGCGCGCTTGGCTCCTCATACAGGCGGATGAAGCTGCCGCGTTTTTGCGCTGAGCGGAACAGCTGGTGCAGCCGGGGAGCGCCGAAATGGAGGCGCTCGCCTTTGAGTTTGTCCGTCCGCTCGCTCGCGCGGGTGATGAGCGTCAGTCGCATCGGCTGCGGCACGCCGCCTGTCCGTTCAATATAATGCCAGTAAAACGGCCGATTCATCAGTTCTTTGTCCATTTCTGCCGTCAGCTGCACGGTGAGGTAGTCGTCGCTTGCTTCCACAAACGTGCAGCCGTTGGCCGCAAAATAGCGTTCGACAAAGCGGCGGATTTCATGTTGCTGCATGCCGCTCTCCTCCTTCCTTTCCAAGCTGCTCCGCCAGCTCGATCATCGCGACGATGTTTTCCATTTTGATTTTCATCTCCCCTTCGCTTCGTGAATGAACGAAGGCGTCTTCGAAGTAGCGCTCCAGGTTGGCGAGGTTCATTTTCGCCAAAATGTCGTCCAGCTCGCCGACGACTCGTTCGAACAGGCGGATTTTTTCGTACAGAAGCGTTAAAATATGTTCTTCGACCGTCTGTTTGACAGCGAAGTTATAAATGTAGACGTCATCCGTCTGCCCGAGCCGGTGGACGCGGCCGATTCGCTGCTCAAGGCGCATCGGGTTCCACGGCAAGTCGTAGTTGATGACATAGCGGCAAAACTGCAAGTTGATGCCCTCG
The DNA here is from genome assembly GCF_001610955.1 of Geobacillus thermoleovorans. Taxonomy (GTDB): domain Bacteria; phylum Bacillota; class Bacilli; order Bacillales; family Anoxybacillaceae; genus Geobacillus; species Geobacillus thermoleovorans. The sequence continues at coordinate 2,338,760 of NZ_CP014335.1, read as the reverse complement.
CCGCCCGCCTCGGTGGCGATGAACACTTGGGCGTGGTGTTTAAACAGTTCCTGCATCCAGTCTTTTTTGCCGCGCCGGAAGCCGCCGCGAAACGGAACGGACGAGATGCCGTGCTGCTTTAAAAACCATTGCAAGTAAAGCTGCGTCGCCCGGTATTCCGTGAAAATAATGACTTTGTCATGAATGGAACGGATAAGCTCGAGCGCTTTTTCCGCCTTTGAGTTCGTCGTGACGGCGTTGATTTTTTCCAATACGCGTTCAAGCGGCTCCGGAACCGCTCCGCTGCATTTATCGATCATGTTTTTGATCGTGAGAAACAGCGCCTCGCGGCTGCTGCACGCCTCACGAAGAAGCGTGATGAGCGAAAACGAGCCGGCGAACGATTCGCGGCGGAGCGCCTTGACCGCTTCATACAGTTCCCGCTCCTCATTCGTAAACTCGATCAGCACCGGTTCAACGTGGCGCTTCGCCCATTCGATCGGCGTATCAGCGCGGCGGTTGCGGATCATCACTTTGTTGACGAGCGCTTTTAAATGGTCGTTCGTCTGTACAGCCCGCGTTTTTCCGTACGTTTTGGCAAACTGTTCCGAGCTGCCTAAATGGCCGGGTTTCAACAGCGAGACGAGGTTGAAAATTTCTTCGATCCGGTTTTGGATCGGCGTCGCTGTCAGGAGCAAACAAAACTTCTTTTTTAAATTTTGCACAAACTCGTAGTTTTTCGTTTTGTTATTTTTCAGTTTGTGCGCCTCGTCGATGATGATCATGTCGTACGACTGCCCGTAGATGATGTCACGGTGCGGCGGTTTTTTCGCCGTGTCGATCGAGGAAACGACGATATCGCACTGCTCCCAGACGTAGCTCTTTTTCTGCTGGACGGCCGGGATGAAAAATTTTTCGTTCAACTCTCTCACCCATTGCGAAACAAGGGAGGCGGGAACGAGAATCAGCGCTTTTTTCACAAGGCCGCGAATCATATATTCTTTTAAGACGAGCCCGGCCTCGATCGTTTTTCCAAGCCCGACTTCATCCGCCAAAATGGCTTTGCCGTTCATCTCCTCGACGACGCGGCGCGCCACTTCAAGCTGGTGCGGAAGGATCGTCAAGTGGGGCAGGTGTTTGGGCGCCTGCAAGCCATTAAATTCTGGGACGCTTAAATGATGGGCGGCCTCAAGAGCCAGTTCGTACATTTCCCAGCTCGCCCACGGACCGTCTTTTTCGATGCGTGCCAAAAATTCCTCCTTCCATGTTTCATCCATTTCAAGGTCAATGTTCATGGCGATCCCCTTCCCTTGTTGCGAATGTTTATATAGATTGCATGTGGTATGTTGAATAAAACAAGAACATTATTATGACTAATTGCCATGAAAGTTCGATTATTTCCTATTGCCCTTTGACTGTGATTGATGGTAGTATAAATTTAGAACATTCTCATGACTCGTTGATCAGGGTGTTTGTTAGTATGCCCGATATGGAAACAATTTATTGATGGGCGGATGACGGCAAGGGGAGAGACTACGGAATGTAGCGCCGAAGGAGCAAGCGGAAACGCGAATCTCTCAGGCAAAAAGACTCTTGCTTGACGCAGCTCTGGAGAGCGCCTGCGTTCACGCAGGCCACCCAAGAGGAAACCGATCGGCCCCATGGACCGCGAACGGACGCGCCAAACGGGCCGGCGGGAAACTTTCAGGTGCCAGGACAGAGCCCCCTTACTTGTTGATAGGGGAAGTCTGTCCTTTTTTGTGTGACGTGGATCAAAGGAGGGAATCAGATGCTAAAGCGCACGCCCCTATTCTCGGTGTACGCCCGTTGCGGCGCCAAAACGATTGAATTTGGCGGCTGGGAAATGCCGGTGCAGTTTTCCAGCATCAAGGAAGAACATGAGGCTGTAAGAACGCGCGCCGGGCTGTTTGACGTCTCCCATATGGGGGAAATTGTCGTCCGCGGCCGTGGGAGCCTCGCGTTTTTGCAAAAGCTCATGACCAATGACGTCGCCAAACTGCGGCCCGGCCGGGCGCAATATACGCTCATGTGCTATGAGGACGGCGGCACAGTCGATGATTTGCTCATCTATCAAAAAGGAGAGAATGACTACTTGCTGGTCGTCAACGCAGCGAATACGGAAAAAGACTTCGCTTGGCTAAGCGGGCATGTTGAGGGCGACGTCGAGCTTCAAGATGTATCGTCCGAAACGGCTCAGCTTGCCTTGCAAGGGCCGGCAGCGGAGCGCGTCTTGCAGCGATTGACGGATTTTGATTTGGCGGCGCTGCGCCCGTTTTCATTCGCCGACGGCGTCGAAGTCTCGGGCGTGAAGGCGCTCGTTTCGCGCACCGGCTATACGGGGGAAGACGGGTTTGAGCTATATTGTAAAGCGGAAGACGCCGCCGCGCTATGGGAGGCGATCCTAGCGGCCGGAGCTCGTGACAGCGTTCTCCCATGCGGACTGGGGGCGCGCGATACGCTCCGCTTTGAAGCATGCCTGCCGCTTTACGGTCAAGAGCTGTCCGACTCGATTTCACCAGTTGAAGCCGGGCTTGGTTTTGCCGTCAAAACGGAAAAAGAGACGCCGTTTATCGGCCAAGCTGTATTGAAACGGCAAAAAGAGGAAGGGCCGCCGCGCCGGCTCGTCGGCATTGAAATGATCGACAGAGGCATTCCGCGCCACGGATACCTTGTATTTGCCGACGGCGAAGAGGTCGGGTTCGTCACGACCGGTACGCAGTCGCCGACGCTGAAGAAAAACATCGGCTTGGCCTTGGTGAAAGCGGATGTGGCTGCCATCGGCCGGGAGGTGGAGGTGGACATCCGCGGCAAGCGGCTGAAAGCGAACATCGTGCCGATTCCGTTTTACAGGCGGGCCAAGTGACGATTCCAAAGCGACAAGGAAAGGGGAAAAACGCAGTGCTCCATCGTTATTTGCCGATGACGGAAGAAGACAAACAGGAGATGCTGAAGACGATCGGCGTCGCCTCGATTGACGACTTGTTTGCCGATATTCCAGAACAAGTCCGCTTCCGCGGCGAGCTGAAGGTGAAACCGGCCAAATCCGAGCCAGAGCTGTGGAAAGAGCTTGCGGCCTTAGCGGAAAAAAACGCCAGCGTAAAACAATACGTTTCCTTTTTAGGAGCCGGGGTGTACGACCATTATATTCCGGCTGTCGTCGACCATGTCCTGTCGCGCTCTGAATTTTATACGGCCTATACGCCGTATCAACCGGAAATTTCCCAAGGCGAGCTGCAGGCGATTTTTGAGTTTCAAACAATGGTGTGCGAGTTGACCGGCATGGATGTCGCCAACTCGTCGATGTACGACGGCGGCACGGCGCTTGCCGAAGCGGTGCTTCTTAGCGCCGCGCATACGAAGCGGAAGAAAGTGCTCATCTCGACCGCCGTTCATCCGCAATATCGGGAAGTCGTGCGCACGTACGCCAAAGGACAGAAGCTCGAAGTGAAAGAAATTCCGTATGACGGCGGCATCACCGATCTTAAGGCGCTTGAAGCGGAAATGGGGGATGATGTGGCGTGCGTTGTCGTCCAATACCCGAACTTTTTTGGTCAAATCGAGCCGCTGAAAGCGATCGCGCCGCTTGCGCATGAAAAGAAAAGTTTGTTTGTCGTCGCCAGCAACCCATTGGCGCTTGGTGTGTTGACTCCACCCGGAGCGTTTGGCGCCGACATTGTGGTCGGCGACATGCAGCCATTTGGCATCCCGACGCAATTTGGCGGCCCGCATTGCGGCTATTTCGCTGTCAAAGCGCCGCTCATGCGCAAAATTCCAGGCCGTCTTGTCGGGCAGACGACCGATGAGGACGGGCGCCGCGGGTTTGTCTTGACGCTTCAAGCGCGCGAACAGCACATCCGCCGCGATAAGGCGACATCCAACATTTGCTCCAATCAAGCGTTAAACGCCTTGGCCGCTTCCGTTGCGCTGTCGGCGCTTGGCAAGCGGGGCGTGAAAGAAATGGCGGCGATGAATATTCAAAAAGCGCATTATGCGAAGGTGGAACTTGAAAAGCGCGGACTGTCGTCGCCGTTTGCCGGCCCGTTTTTCAACGAGTTCGTCATCCGGCTTGGACGGCCGGTTTCTGATGTGAACGATCGCCTGCTCGAAAAAGGAATCATCGGCGGCTATGACCTTGGGGCTGACTATCCGGAGCTTGCCGGTCATATGCTTGTTGCTGTCACCGAACTGCGGACAAAAGAAGAAATCGATCGGTTTGTCAATGAATTGGGGGATGGCCATGCGTAACGATCAACCGCTTATTTTCGAACGAAGCAAGCCGGGGCGCATCGCCTACAGCCTGCCAGCGCTTGACGTGCCGGCTGTCGATGTCAGCGAGCTCGTGCCGGCCGATTATCTTCGCACTGAAGAGCCGGAGCTCCCGGAAGTGTCGGAGCTTGACTTAATGCGCCATTATACGGCGCTCTCGAAACGAAACCACGGCGTCGATTCCGGTTTTTACCCGCTCGGGTCGTGCACGATGAAATACAATCCGAAAATCAATGAAAACGTCGCCCGCCTCGCCGGGTTTGCCCACATTCATCCGCTTCAGCCAGAGAAAACGGTGCAAGGGGCTCTTGAGTTGATGTACGACTTGCAAGAGCATTTAAAAGAAATCACGGGCATGGATGCGGTCACCTTGCAGCCGGCGGCCGGCGCCCACGGCGAGTGGACCGGGCTGATGATGATCCGCGCTTACCATGAAGCAAACGGCGACTTCAACCGGACGAAAGTGATCGTCCCGGATTCAGCGCACGGGACGAACCCGGCGTCGGCAACGGTCGCCGGTTTTGAGACGGTGACGGTCAAATCGACCGCCGATGGACTTGTTGATTTAGAGGACTTAAAGCGCGTCGTCGGTCCGGATACAGCGGCGCTTATGCTCACGAATCCGAATACGCTCGGGCTGTTTGAAGAGCAGATCGTCGAAGTGGCTGAAATCGTCCACGCAGCCGGCGGCAAGCTGTATTATGACGGGGCGAATTTAAACGCCATTCTTGGCAAGGCGCGCCCGGGGGACATGGGCTTTGACGTCGTTCATTTGAACTTGCATAAAACGTTCACCGGCCCGCACGGCGGCGGAGGCCCAGGCTCAGGCCCGGTCGGGGTGAAAGCCGACCTCGTTCCGTTTTTGCCGAAGCCGGTCATCGAAAAAGGAGAAAACGGCTATTATCTCGATGACGACCGCCCGCAGTCGATCGGCCGCGTCAAGCCGTTTTACGGCAATTTCGGCATCAACGTCCGGGCGTACACGTACATCCGCTCGATGGGGCCGGACGGCTTAAAAGCGGTGAGCGAGTACGCCGTGTTAAACGCCAACTATATGATGCGGAGGCTTGCCGACTATTACGATTTGCCGTACGACCGCCATTGCAAGCACGAGTTCGTCCTGTCGGGACGCCGGCAAAAGAAACTCGGCGTCAGAACGCTCGACATCGCCAAACGGCTGCTTGATTTCGGCTTCCATCCGCCGACGATTTACTTCCCGCTCATCGTCGAAGAGTGCATGATGATTGAGCCGACGGAGACGGAGTCGAAAGAGACGCTTGACGCGTTTATTGACGCCATGATCCAAATTGCCAAAGAGGCGGAGGAAAATCCGGAAATCGTTCAAGAAGCGCCGCATACGACCGTTGTGAAGCGACTTGATGAAACGACCGCAGCGCGCAAGCCGATTTTGCGCTATCAAAAACCAAAACATAGCGACAACTGACGTTTGAGCATTGATGAGCGCTCGCTCCCTAACGGAGCGGGCCGTTTCTTTGTACGCCGGATGAGCCATTGACAAAAACGTTGAATTAGTTTATTATATAAACTAAGATCAAGAAAGAAAAAGCATGTGTCCATATGGAGAAGTTAGCCTTAACAGTCGGTGCACGGGCGCCCGACGGCTTGAGTGAAAAAGCGGATGGCCAAGAAGCCTGCACGGCAGGAATCGACGGATGCAGCAACCGCCATAATAGCGAGGCGCCCCTGCCCTTTCGCAAGACACATTCGATCAATCAAATGAAAAGGATGACAGAGACGTGCGGACAGGAAACATTTCTCTTGTAAAAAAAATGAATAAACAGCTCGTCTTAAAATTGATTCGCGACCAGCATCCGATTTCGCGCGCCGATATCGCCAAGACAACCGGATTGAACAAGGCCACTGTCTCCGCGCTTGTTGACGAACTGATCGCCGAGCATTTCGTCCATGAAAGCGGAATCGGCGAGTCAACCGGCGGGCGCCGGCCGCTCATGCTTCGCTTCAACGCCGACGCCGGCTCGCTTATCGGCGTTGAGCTGGGGGTGAACTATTTGTATGCCGTGTTGACCAATTTAAACGCGGACATTCTTTGGGAGCAACGGCGTTCGTTCCGCCCGTCTGAAGGGCAGGAGGCGATCATCGGCGAAATGATGGAGCTCATCGAGGCGGCCATCCGCCGGGCGCCGGCGACACCGTACGGTGTGATGGGAATCGGCATCGGCGTGCCGGGCGTCGTCCATACCGAAAGCGGGACCGTTGTGTTTGCTCCGAACTTGCGCTGGGACGATGTCGCCTTGGCGGCTGTTTTGCGGCAACGGTGGCCTGAGCGTCCTGTCATTGTCGAGAATGAGGCGAAACTGGCGGCGCTTGGAGAAAAGTGGTTCGGCGCCGGCAACGAGTTCGCCCACTTTGTTTACATCAGCGCCGGAATCGGCATTGGCGCCGGCGTCGTTCTTCACCATCAGCTCTATCGGGGTGTCAGCGGCCTAGCTGGTGAAATCGGCCATCATACGATCGATGTCAACGGCATTCGCTGCAGCTGCGGCAACATCGGCTGCTGGGAAATGTATGCGTCGGAAAAATACATTGAGCGCCGTTTGGCTGAAGAAGGGCGTTCCGAATGGCTCGATGAACGCTTTTCCATCGCTGCGATGGCGTTGGCAGCAGAAAGCGATGAACAGCTGGCGCGCATTTTGGAGGAAACGGGGCGCTATCTCGGCGTTGGATTGTTGCAGGTGATTTATGCGTACAATCCAGAAGCAGTCATCATCGGCGGTCCGATTGCCCAAGCGGGCGAGTATGTGATCGGTCCGGCGCGCCAAGAAGTGAGAAAGCGGATTCTCGTCAAAAAAGAAAGCGAGCCGTCCATCATCTCCTCCAAGCTGAAAGAGAAAAGCTGCGCCATCGGCGCGGCTGCTTCGGTGCTTGAGGCGGTCGTCCTGCCGCCGGAATTTGCGGCGGTCTAGCGCATGCGAAAAGAGGCGCCTGCCTGTTTGGGCAGAGCGCCTTTTTGGTTAACGGGCTACGCTTTTTTCTTCACTTTCCCGGTCCATGTTTTAAATCCGCCTTTTAAATGGTACAAGTCGCGGTATCCTTTTCGGTAGAGCATTTGCGCGGCTCGCCCGCTGCGCAGTCCGTTTTGGCAGTACAAATAGATCGGCTGGTCTTTGCGCAATTCTTTCATGCGCATGCGAAGCTGCGTGAGCGGGATGTTGCGAGCCCCTAAAATATGTCCAGCCGCAAACTCATCCGGTTCGCGGACGTCGACGAGTTGCGCTTTTCGATAACCGGCGCGGAACTCTTCCTCTGTCAATGCTTTGACAATTCTCTTCTGCCAGAAGTACGTAATGACGGAATACACGATGATTGCGCCGAGAATAATGAGCAATGCTTCCACCCGTCATGCCTCCTTTCGCTTCGTCTGCTATTTCCTATTATATAAAGTCGCCGCCGGGAAGCAAAGAGGTTTTCGTGATGCCATTTTTCTTTCCTTCACCGGCGTTGTTTGCTAAACTAATAAAGGCGGCCAAAAGCGTCCCGCCCCTTGGCGGTGGTCGACAAGCCGCCGCAGCGTTTAGAGTATGGAACAATAGAGAAGGTGGAACGATGGCAAAAGAAGTATGGCGCTTTATCGATTCCGGCTATTGCCCGCCGGCGTTCAATATGGCGCTCGATGAGGCGCTTCTCGATTGGCACAGCGAAGGCAAAATTCCGCCGACGGTCCGCTTTTATGGCTGGAATCCGCCGACGTTGTCGATTGGTTATTTTCAAAAAGTGGAGAAAGAAATTGATTTAGAGGCGGTCAAACGGCACGGCCTCGGCTTTGTCCGTCGGCCGACCGGCGGGCGCGGCGTCCTGCACGATAAAGAATTGACATACAGCGTGATCGTCTCCGAGTCGCACCCGGCGATGCCGAAGACGGTGACGGAAGCATACCGCGTCATTTCGCAAGGAATTTTAGAGGGATTTCGCTATCTTGGGTTGGATGCGTATTTTGCCGTGCCGAAAACGGAAGAAGAGAAGGCAGATTTGCGCAGCCCGCGCTCGGCCGTTTGTTTTGACGCGCCGTCATGGTACGAGCTTGTCGTTGAGGGGCGGAAAATCGCCGGCAGCGCGCAAACGCGGCAAAAAGGCGTCATTTTGCAGCACGGATCGATTTTGCTTGATCTGGACGAAGAGCTGCTGTTCAGCTTGTTTAAATATCCAAACGAGCGGGTGAAAGAGCGTCTGCAGCGCGATTTTAAAAAGAAGGCAGTCGCGATCAATGAGTTGACGAGCCGCACGGTGACGATCGAGGAAGCGAAAGAGGCGTTTTACAAAGGATTTGAAAAGGGATTGAACATCGTATTGGAACCGTACACGCTCACCGCCGAAGAGCGGGCGTACGTTGAAGAGCTGGCGCGGGCGAAATACGAAAGCGACGAATGGAACTTCAAGCGCTGAGCAGCGACGCGGTAAATCGTTCGTTTTCCGGCAAAAACAGCGGCACTCCCCCGTTTTTCTCCGCTTTTCGCCGTGTTTTGTTTTTTTTTTGCTTGACAAAATGAAATCATTTGTTCTCTTTAACAATATATAGTATGATTTTCATAAAAAATCATACTATATATTGTTTTTTTCTGTTTGATATGGTAAGGTAGAGAAGACAGGACAACTTTGCCAAAAACATGAGAGATTATATAAAAGAGGAGAGATAGGAGAATGACGGTGGCGTCATCCGAAAAAATGAAGATCAATATTGACAAGCTGAACGAGGATATCCGCCTATTTCCGCAAGTGCATCCGATTACGCCGGATATGCACATCACCCATAAAGGCGTATCCCGTTTGGTCATGCTTGACCGGTATTCATTCAAAGATACGGAGAAGCTGACGCTCACACCGGGCGATTTCGTCGTGTTGACGATCAAGGAGGATCCGAAATTCCCGGCACGAGGGCTCGGGTTTATCGTCGACATCGATTGGGAGGCGAAAAAGGCGCGCGTGTTGATTGAAGACGAATACCGGCACGTGCTCGAAGGGGAAGAGGCGGAGACCGGCATTGTGGTTCGGTCGCTCGACATTATTGATAAGCCGCTCGAAATTTTCTATGAGCAAATCGCCAAGCGCAATGCGACTGGGCTGGCGGCGGTGGAAAAGACAGAAGAAAAGCGGAAAGAGTGGTTCGAAAAGTTTTATCAAGAGCTCGCAAGCTTGAATTTTGTTCCGGCCGGCCGCGTGTTGTACGGGGCGGGTTCGGGCAAGGAAGTGACGTATTTCAACTGCTATGTGATGCCGTTTGTGAAAGACTCGCGCGAAGGAATTTCCGAACATCGGAAGCAGGTGATGGAAATCATGAGCCGCGGCGGCGGCGTTGGGACGAACGGCTCGACATTGCGGCCGCGCCATACGCTTGCGCGCGGGGTGAACGGCAAATCGTCCGGGTCGGTCTCGTGGCTTGACGATATTGCGAAGCTGACCCACCTTGTCGAGCAAGGTGGCTCCCGCCGCGGCGCCCAAATGATTATGCTTGCTGACTGGCACCCGGACATTATCGAATTCATCGTCTCGAAAATGCAAAACCCGCGCATTTTGCGCTACCTGCTCGAAAATATGGAAGACGAAGGCATCAAAAAAGCAGCGCGCGACAAACTGAAATTTACGCCGCTCACCGAGCGGGAGCGGGCGATGTATGAAGCGATCGTCCGATACAAGAACGCGCCTGACTACGGCGGTTTCACTGAAGAAATCATCAAAGACGCCGAAGAAAAACTGCGCACCGGCGGTACATATACGGTGCACAACCCAGACTTTTTGACCGGTGCGAACATTTCCGTCTGCCTGACGAAAGAGTTCATGGAAGCGGTCGAAAAGGACGAAGAATACGCGCTCCGCTTCCCGGACGTGGAAACCTATTCCGAAGAGGAAATGCGCATTTACAACGAAAAATGGCATGAAGTCGGCGATGTACGCGAATGGGAGAAAATGGGCTATCGCGTCCGCGTCTACCGGAAAATCCGCGCCCGCGAACTGTGGAAGCTGATCAACATTTGCGCGACGTATTCAGCCGAGCCGGGCATTTTCTTCATCGACAACGCCAACGAAATGACGAACGCCCGCGCGTACGGGCAAAAAGTCGTTGCGACCAACCCGTGCGGGGAACAACCGTTGGCACCGTATTCGGTGTGCAATCTGGCCGCCATTAACTTGGCGAACATGGTGGACAAAGAACGGAAGGTCATTGACTACGAAAAACTGAAACGCACGGTCGAAATCGGGGTGCGGATGCAAGACAACGTCATTGACGCCACGCCGTACTTCCTTGAGGAAAACAAAAAACAAGCGCTCGGCGAGCGCCGCATCGGCCTTGGCGTCATGGGGCTTGCAGACTTGCTCATTTACTGCGAAAAAGCGTACGGCTCTGAGGAAGGAAACCAGCTTGTCGATGAGCTGTTCCGCACGATCGCCACGACCGCATACCGGGCATCGATCGAGCTGGCGAAAGAAAAAGGCAGCTTCCCGTTTCTTGTCGGCGAAACGGAGGAAGAGACGCGCAAGCTGCGTGAAGCGTTCATCAACACCGGCTACATGAAACGGATGCCGGAAGATATTCGTCAAGATATTTTGAAATACGGCATCCGCAACTCGCACTTGCTGACGGTGGCGCCGACAGGATCGACGGGAACGATGGTCGGCGTCTCAACCGGGCTTGAGCCGTACTTCTCGTTCTCGTACTACCGGAGCGGGCGCTTGGGCAAATTTATCGAAGTGAAAGCGGACATCGTCCAAGAATATTTGGACAAACACCCGGAAGCCGACCCGAACCACTTGCCGCCTTGGTTTGTGACGGCGATGGACTTGCCGCCGGAAGCGCACGCCGATGTGCAGTGCATCATTCAACGTTGGGTCGACTCGAGCTTGTCGAAAACGGTCAACGCGCCGAAGGGCTACACCGTCGAGCAAGTGCAAAAAGTGTACGAGCGTTTATGGCGTTGCGGTGCGAAAGGCGGAACCGTCTATGTCGACGGCAGCCGCGATGCACAAGTGTTGACGTTAAAGGCTGAGGAGAATCAGATTGAAGAGCAACTTGAACTGCTTCCAGAGGAGCTCGAGGAAAAAGAGACGAAACGCCCCGTCGTGCTCGTTGATACGATTCAAGATGTGCGCGCCACCGATGTGACAATCGGTTCCGAAATCGGCAATATTTGCCCGATTTGCCGCGAAGGGACGATCGAAGAGATCGGCGGCTGCAACACGTGCACAAGCTGCGGCGCGCAGCTGAAGTGCGGCCTGTAATGGCGATACGGATGGGTTTGAATGGATGAAACGCTGGTTTCCGTAGAGGAACCGGCGTTTTTTTTACATAAAAGGCAAAAGCCAAAATATAGTGGTAAAAGGAGGGAACGAAAGGGGGAGCGTCATGATTGTTCATGTCGTAAAGCGCGGGGAGACGCTTTGGCAGTTGGCTCAGCGTTACGGCGTTCCACTCGAGCGGATTGTCGCCGCCAATGAACTGAGCGACCCGAACCGGCTAGCCGTTGGCCAAGCGCTCGTCATCCCGGTTCCATATCGTTACCATACGGTCCGCACAGGGGAAACGTTATGGCAAATTGCGCGCCAGTATGGAGTGGCGGTCGAAGCGATTATACAGGCGAACCGGATCACGAATCCGTCGCTCCTTTATCCAGGGACAACGTTGTTCATCCCAGCGCGCATCCATACGGTGCGAAGCGGGGAGACGCTGGCGCAAATCGCTTCGTTCTACGGAGTGACGGTTCAGCAGCTGATCGAAGTAAACGATATTACCGATCCGAACCGGATCGTCCCCGGACAGCGGCTCATCATCCCGCCGGCGAAGCCGCTCATCGAGGTGAACGCATTTACGGTGGACCAAGGGGAGAAAGGAGCGGAGCAAGTGCGCGAAGTCGGCCGCCATTTGACCTATGCCGCGCCATTCGCCTACACGATCCGCGCCGATGGTGGGCTCAATCCGATCAATGATACAGCATTCATTCAGGCGGCTTATGCCGCCCGTGTCGTGCCGATGATGACGATCACGAACTTTACGTACCAAGACCCGGGCTCGAGGCTGGCGCAGACGATTCTGGCCGACGTTGCGCTGCAAACGCGATTGCTTGACAACGTCATTCAAGTGATGCGAGCAAAAGGGTACCGCGCGTTGAATGTCGATTTTGAAAATGTCTATCCGTCCGACCGCAAGCGGTATAACGAGTTTTTGCAGCGGGCGGCCAACCGGCTTCACGCCGAAGGGTATGTTTTATCGACGTCTCTGGCGCCCAAAATAAGCGCTGAACAAAAAGGGCTGCTGTACGAAGCGCACGACTACCCAGCCCACGGACGCATCGCTGATTTTGTTGTCCTTATGACCTATGAGTGGGGCTACCGGTTTGGGCCGCCGCAAGCCATTTCGCCGGTGAATCAAATTCGGCGCGTGCTCGATTATGCGGTGACCGCCATTCCGCGTAGCAAAATCATGATGGGGTTTCAAATTTATGCCCGCGACTGGGTGCTGCCGCACGTGCAAGGGCAAGAGGCGGAAACGTTCAGTCCGAAAGAGGCGCTAGAGCGCGCCATTCGCTACGGGGCGTCCATCCAATACGATGCGGCGGCGGCTTCGCCGTTTTACCGCTATACAGATGAACAAGGGCGACAACATGAAGTGTGGTTTGAGGACGCCCGCAGCGCGTTGGCGAAATTTGACTTGGTGAAAGAATACGGATTGCGCGGAATCAGCTACTGGGTGCTCGGGTATCCGTATCCGGAAAACTGGGTGCTGTTGGAAGACAATTTCCGCATTCGCAAGCGTGGGTAAGCTAAGCAGTTAGAGCGTATGCGCCGGTCATCGGGCATGCGCTTTTATTTTGTTTCTTGGAGTTCGAGCCGCTTTTTGAGTTGATACATTTCCAGATCGTGCTGGCCGATCTTATGATTTAAATATTCAATCGCAATGTTCGCGTTACGCCAATCATGTGACAGTATCTCGAACATACGCCGATGCTCAGCCAGCTCGTCCTCGATTTTTTTGAAATGGCTGCGCGTTTCGATGATGAAATGGTCCAACTTTTCCTCGAGGCGCTGTTGTCGTTCTTCGAGGCGTTGTTGCCGTTCTTCGAGGCGCTGTTGCCGTTCTTCGAGGCGCTGTTGCCGTTCTTCGAGGCGCTGTTGTCCGGCTTCTAGTCGGTCGAGGCGTTCATGAATCGGCTGCAACTCCTCTTTCAGCACCGAGCGAAGCAATTCGACAAGCTCGTGAGACATTCTGCATCCCTCCTTTCAGTTTAGTTTTATTGTATCATTGCGTTCATGAGCTGTCATGGCAAATCTTGAGCAGCTTCGCGAAATCGGCCGCCAACGGGATTTGTTCCATGTGTATAACAACATGTGGGATCGGAAATTGCATCTGGATGGCATGATTGACGGCCGAGAATATCGGCAAATCGTGGCTGAAACCGATGGGCATGGTCGTTGGTTTCGCTGGGAGATGAACATATCAAATTGGGGGTAATGAGCCTTCCATGAAAAATGATGCCAAGCAAAAGAAGCACGCGATTTCCCTCCATCCTTGAATCATACTAACATCAAATACGGAGAACATGGAGGGAAATGAATGAAACCGTTTATGCCCAAACTTGTGTATTTCGAACCGGAGGCGTTGCCGCATCCGCTCGGAAAGGTATTGCTCGCTTTTTTCCATCGGCCCAAGTGCAGTATTTTACGTAATGTCCCCTTCATGGTATAATGGGATTGATTGCTATTTTTTGTTTGCCTGGGCGGCCGACTGGCCCGGCAGCGTCTAGCCGAAGCGGGCAAAGCGGCAATGTTCATGAGAGATGCTGACGGCCGCTGCACTTGTCTGCGGCAGACAAATGTAATGGGAGGGGACAAACGTTGCCGACACCAAGCATGGAAGATTATATTGAGCAAATTTACATTTTGATTGAAGAAAAGGGCTATGCCCGCGTCTCTGACATCGCTGAAGCGTTGTCCGTCCATCCCTCCTCGGTGACGAAAATGGTGCAAAAGCTCGATAAAGATGAGTATTTAGTGTATGAGAAATACCGCGGACTCGTCTTGACGCCAAAAGGAAGAAAAATCGGCCAGCGGCTCGTCTACCGCCATGAGCTGCTTGAGCAGTTTCTCCGTTTGATCGGTGTCAGCGAAGAAAACATTTACCGCGACGTGGAAGGGATTGAACACCATTTGAGCTGGAACGCCATCGACCGGATCGGCGATTTGGTGCAGTATTTTCAAGAGGACGAACGCCGCCTTGAAGCGCTGCGCGATGTCCAAAAGCGCAATGAACAAGGAGAGTAAGCCGATGCTTGCTCTTTTTTGTTTGCCGTACTAAATGTCCTCCTTTTTTCTTACATATGTATAAACGGCAAAAAGGGGGAGGCGGCGGTGGACATTGATCTTGTCTTTTCCGGCGGCGGGGTGAAAGGGTTTGCGTTGCTTGGAGCGTATGAAGCGATTGAGGAAAAAGGTCTGCGCTGGAAGCGGCTTGCCGGCACGAGTGCGGGAGCGTTGCTTTCGGCGCTGCTATCGGCAGGCTACAGCGCCCGCGACATCGCCCGACTGCTTGAGGAGTTGGAGTTGGAGCAGTTTTTGGATGAACGGCCGCTATGGATTCCGTTTTCGCTTTGGAAATGGGTGCGCCTGTATTGGCATCTTGGGCTGTATCAAGGAAAGGTGTTTGAGAGGTGGCTCGAGGCGGCGCTCGCCGCCCGCGGCGTGCGGACGTTTCAAGATGTGCCGGCCGGCAGTTTGTATATCGTCGCTTCCGATGTGACGAACGGACGCCTCGTCGTGCTGCCGGACGATTTAGCCATATACGGCATTGACCCTGGGTCGTTTTCCATCGCCAAGGCAGTGCGGATGAGCATCAGCATTCCTTATTTCTTTGAGCCGGTCCGCCTTCGCGGGCGAAACGGTGTGGCTTTCATTGTCGACGGAGGGGTGTTGAGCAACTTTCCGCTGTTTTTGTTCGATGAAGAAAAGAAGAAAAAACGGCCGGTGCTGGGCGTTCAGCTGAGCCCAAAACCAGGGGAGCGGCCGAAACGAACGATCACCAATGCGCTCGATTTGTATGAGGCGCTGTTTGCGGCCATGAGAGAGGCGCATGATGCGCGCTACATTTCGCGCCGCCATGAAAAAAACATCGTCTTTTTGCCGGTGGACAACGTTATTTCCACGGAATTTTCCATCGACCTGGAAGCGCGCCGGCGCCTGATCGATTACGGACGCGAGCGGACGCGGCAGTTTTTGCGCCAATGGGCGTACTAGACGGGAAAGCGACAATAGGTCACACCTCTGCCGCCGATTTTTTAGCTGAACGGCAGAGGCAAACAAAAAAGAATCAAGCTAAAACGAAGCTCGATTCTTTTTTTTGCCTTTTTTGCCCTCGATCACGGTCAAGTGCGGAATGGCCGTCCGTTTTTTCAGCGACCGCTTCAGTTTCGCCGGCTTTGCTTGTTTGCGCCCGGAGCGGGGATGGAGCTTTTTCGACTGCCGCACCGCCTTTAAATACGATAACCGATCTTGATCGGTGCGGCGTTGGTATACGAACCGGTAGAAGAGATAAATGGCGGCCAAAAACAGCGCAACAAACAACAGCTGGCGGAACAGCACCGTCGGATGGGCAAAAAGGGTATAGACAATGCCAAGCGTTCCAAGCAAAATCATAAGCCCGACAAGCGGATGAATGGCCCGGCGCCGCAATGAGTCCACCCCCTTTGATCGATTACTGCACCGCTTGTTTCCTTTCGGCTTCCGCTTCCAAATCAAGAAGCCGCTGAAACGAGGCGATGGCCACTTCCACTTGGTCATCGTCCGGTTCTTTTGTCGTCAACCGCTGCAGCCATAGCCCGGGATAGCCAAGCCAGCTTAGCAGCGGAATATCCCTCAATTTATTTGTAAACTGCAAGACTTCAAACGAAACGCCAAGCACGACAGGAATTAAAGCGAGCCTGTTTGCGATTCGCAGCCAAAGCGGATCCGTCGGCACGAACAAATAAAGGAACAAGCTGATCATGACAGTAAATAAAATGAAGCTGCTGCCGCATCGGTAGTGAAGGCGCGAGGCGCGCTGGACGTGCTCAACAGTGAGCGGCCACCCCGCTTCAAAGGCGTTGATGACTTTATGTTCCGCCCCGTGGTATTGGAACACGCGCCTAACAAGCGGCGTCAACGAAATAAAGTAAATGTAGCCGAGCAAAAGAGCAAGCTTAAAGGCTCCTTCAAGCAAAATTTGCCCCATTTTCCCCGGTACGAGCGGTTTAAAGGCGTCGGCGGCGAGCGCCGGAACGAGCGTAAAAATGGTTTTGGCGAATAAAAACGATAGCACGCCGATGACGGCGGCGCCGAGAATCAGCCCGAATTTGGAGCGGTTTTCTTCGGCGGCCTGTTTTTCGTCCGAGGACGCCTCATATTGTTCGCTGGCAAACTGCAAATGCTTGGCCCCGTTTGCGCTCGACTCAATAATGGCGACAATGCCGCGGACAAACGGGATTTTTTTCAGGGCAGCCAGCGTCGGATGGCTGCGGCGAGGCAGCGTAAAATAGTCAATCGTCCCGTCATGACGGCGAATAGCGGTGACGGAGTGCGTCTTGCCGGCAAACATCACCCCTTCAACGACCGCTTGGCCGCCGTATAACGGTTTCTCCATTGATGATTTCATCAGGCCAACACCAACCTATTTTTTATGTTTATTATTTTATTCTACAAGAAACATCCGGAAACCTCTAGGTTGATGCTACTATTATGATTTCCAAAAAATCCATGATTTACACAAGGGCGGTCATTTTTTCGTTTGATTCATGGGACGGTCGGCTGTCGGTCATACTAACTGACAAGGAGGTGCACGATGATGGCGGAACAAAAAGGGAAGCTTGAGCAGGAGGAGACGGAGCGGCCGATGACGCTCATACAAAAAACGATCATCATCGGGTTTGTCGGCGGGGTGTTTTGGAGTTTGATCGGCTATTTGGCTTATTTTTTCCATTTCAGTGAAATCAGTCCGAATATGATTCTCATCCCGTGGGTTGCCGGGGACTGGAAATATGGGAAAGCCGGCAATTATGCGGCCATCGTGCTGATCGGCATCATTTCCATTGCGGCGGCGCTTTTGTACTACGCGTTCCTGCGCAAGATCGCCGGTATGTGGGCGGGAATGGTATATGGCGTGGTGCTTTGGATGATTGTCTTTTATTTGTTTAATCCACTGTTTCCAAACGTCCAACCAGTTGCAGATTTAGAAACGAATACGATTATTACGACGCTTTGCTTATACATTTTATATGGCGTATTTGTCGGGTATTCGATTTCTTTTGAAACGCAAGAAATGAATCGAACGGCGTTAAATGTCGGAAAAGAGGCGGCAAATGAAGGAAACTGACGAAGCTTCTTTTCGCTCTCATCCGCTGAAGTAAGTGCTGCATCAAGCGCCGCGCGGACGTCTAGCGGAAACGACCATCTTTATGGTAAAATAAAGAAGGTTTTGCATGTTTCAGCATCAGTCCATGGCTGCTGCGGGCGCTCGTGAAACTGGCGCGCCTACGAGGTTTTTCGCGTCATCCTGACCGCGAAGATTTTCTCCGCTCTCGACGCAGGCAGCGGAGGAGACGAGCACACTCTAAGGGAAGAGGAGACGGAAACATGGAAAAGCTGGAAAAGCTTCGGGAGCTTCTTGACGAGCAGCATATCGACGGGCTGTTAGTAACAAACGGCTACAACCGCCGCTATTTGACCGGGTTTACTGGCACGGCCGGCGCTGTACTTGTCAGCCGTCAAGGGGCGGTGTTGGTTACGGACTTCCGCTACGTCGAACAAGCATCGAGGCAAGCCCAAGGGTTTGAAGTCGTCCAGCACAGCGGGCCGATCATCGAAGAAATTGCCAATCAGGTGAAGCGGCTTGGCATCAAGAGGCTTGGCTTTGAGCAAGAACATGTCACCTATGCCGCATACAAGTCGTATGAAGAAGCCATCCGCGCTGAACTCGTGCCAACGTCTTGGCTCGTAGAAAAATTGCGCTTGATTAAGTCAGAGGCAGAGATTAAGATATTAAAGGAAGCAGCAGAAATCGCCGATGCGGCGTTTTCGCACATTTTGTCGTTCATCCGTCCAGGCGTTAAAGAAATCGAAGTGGCGAATGAGCTGGAATTTTTTATGCGCAAACAAGGGGCGTCTTCGTCCTCCTTTGATACGATCGTTGCCTCCGGCTACCGTTCGGCGCTGCCGCACGGGGTGGCGTCAGAGAAAACGATCGAGCGCGGCGAGCTCGTCACGCTTGATTTCGGGGCTTACTATAAAGGGTATTGTTCCGACATTACGAGAACGGTCGCCGTCGGCGACATTAGCGTGGAGCTGCGGACGATCTATGACATCGTTCTTGAAGCGCAGCAACGCGGCATGAACGGGCTCAAGGCAGGCATGACCGGCAAAGAGGCTGATGCGCTCACGCGCGATTACATCCGCGAAAAAGGGTATGGCGACTATTTCGGCCATTCGACCGGCCATGGGATTGGATTGGAAATTCACGAAGGGCCGACGCTTTCGTTCCGTTCGGATGTCGTGCTTGAGCCAGGCATGGTTGTCACCGTCGAGCCGGGCATTTACATCCCGGGGCTTGGCGGGGTGCGCATCGAGGACGATACGGTCATCACTGCTGACGGGAACGAAGCGCTCACCCATTCGCCAAAAGAACTGATCATTTTATAATGGATTGCGTGAGGAGGATTTCGGCTAATGATTTCAGTCAACGATTTTCGCACAGGACTTACGATTGAGGTGGACGGCGAGATTTGGCGCGTCCTTGAATTCCAGCACGTCAAGCCGGGCAAGGGGGCGGCGTTCGTCCGTTCGAAGCTGCGCAATTTGCGCACCGGCGCCATTCAGGAGCGGACGTTCCGCGCCGGCGAAAAAGTGAACCGGGCGCAAATCGACACACGCAAAATGCAATATTTGTACGCCAACGGCGACCAACACGTTTTTATGGATATGGAAACGTACGAACAAATCGAGCTGCCGGCGAAACAAATCGAGCATGAATTGAAGTTCTTGAAAGAGAATATGGAAGTATTTATTATGATGTACCAAGGCGAAACGATCGGCGTCGAGTTGCCGAACACCGTCGAGCTGAAAGTCGTCGAAACAGAGCCGGGCATTAAAGGTGACACCGCTTCTGGCGGTTCGAAGCCGGCGAAGCTCGAAACCGGCCTTGTCGTTCAAGTGCCGTTTTTCGTCAACGAAGGCGACACGCTCATCATTAATACGGCCGACGGCACGTACGTTTCGCGGGCGTAAGCGCAAGCCCGACAGGCACCGTCTCGGACACCTTCCGGGGCGGTGTTTTTTATGCGCAAAATGGGCGCCGTTTTGCTCTCCCCCATCGTTTTCCTCAGTAAAAACTTCTTCTGAAACGGCTTGTTTTCGCATACGTTTGTACTAATCGATCCCATTTGGCAAAACAGGAGGGGAACATGAAACATTGGCTGCGATCGATCGACCCGTCCGTTATGGCCATGGCTGGCATGCGGATGGTGTCCGCGTTCATTGAACTGAGCGCGGCGCTGTTGATGCTTGTGTTCAATGACGTGAAAAAAGCGCTTGCCGTTAATGCCGCGCTTGCTGTCGTCGGTCCAACCGTCATGATGGTGACCATGGCGATTGGACTGCTTTCGCTTGCGGACGAGCTCTCGTTTTCACGGCTTGGGCTTGTGGCGCTCGGGATAGCGCTCATTTTGTTCGCAATTTACAAGTAAGGCATAAACGGCGCATTCCGCCCATACATATGAACTAGTCCACAAGAAAAGGGGGAGGGCCATGGAAGCGGTGTGGGGAATTTTGCCGAAAACGGTCGCCGCCGCGTTGCAGCACCATCTTCCTTCATGCCGCCGCGGAATTGAAGAAATCCGCATCCGCGTCTCCCGGCCGCTTGAGGTGATCGTCGACGGAACGGCCCGATTGCTGCCGTATGAAGTGACGAAAGAAGACGGCGTGCATTTGCTCAACAAATTGAGTCATTATTCGATCTATGCCGTCGAAGAAGAGCTGAAGCGCGGATTTATGACGATTGAGGGGGGGCATCGCGTTGGGCTGGCCGGCAAAGTCATTACTGAAGGGGGCAAGGTGAAAGCGATCCGCGATGTTTCCTCGTTTAACATTCGCATCGCCAAGGAACAGATCGGCATCGCCGAGCCGCTGATTCCGTATGTGTACGACGGCCGCTGGCGTCATACGATGATCATCGGCTCGCCGCAGACGGGAAAAACGACGCTCCTGCGCGATGCGGCGCGCTTGATTAGCAGCGGGACGAGGCGCATTCCGGCGCAAAAGGTGGCGATCGTTGACGAACGATCGGAAATCGCTGGCTGTGTGAAAGGGATTCCTCAGTTTTCGTTCGGCCCGCGCCTTGACGTGTTGGACGCCTGCCCGAAAGCGGAAGGGATGATGATGATGATCCGCTCGATGAGCCCTGATGTCATGATTGTCGACGAAATCGGGCGCGAGGAGGACAGCGAGGCAGTGCTTGAAGCGGCCAATGCTGGCGTCTCTGTATGGACGACTGTGCACGGCCGCAACATCCAAGACGTCTGGCAGCGTCCGACGCTCGGACCGGTGATGGAACAAAAGGTGTTTGAACGGTTTATTGAGCTGACGAACATTCCCCATCCCGGCTCAATCCGACGCATTCTCGACGCTGGCGGAACGGTGCTGTATGAAAGGGCGGTGGTCCATCGATGAAATGGTTTGGCGCTCTGTTGATTCTCGCCGCCTCAACATGGCTTGGGTTTGCCGCCGCCCGCGTGTTGCACGAGCGGCCGCGCCAGCTCCGCCAGCTGAAAGCGGCGCTGAGGGCGCTTGAGGCGGAAGTGATGTATGGCCATACGCCGCTTGCCGACGCCGCTATGCATCTCGCCCGGCAAACGGCCGCCCCGTTGTCCGAATTGTTCGAGCGGTTTGCCGCCGCGTTATGCACAGAAGAAACGAGCGCCGCCGAGGCATGGGAAAAAAGCTTGCGAGCCGTATGGGGAAAAACCGCTCTAAAGCAAGGAGAATTTGAAGTGATGAAACAATTTGGCGCCACGCTTGGCCAATACGACCGGCTCACCCAGCAAAGGCAAATCGCGCTGGCGCTCGCCCATCTTGAGCGGGAGGAAGCGGAAGCGCTAGACAACCAGGCGCGCTACGCCAAGATGGCGAAAAGTTTAGGCGTGTTGGCCGGCCTGCTGCTCGTCATTTTACTCATGTAGACAGGAGGCAGAATCATGGGCATCGATGTCGATCTCATTTTGAAAATCGCCGGCGTCGGCATCGTCATCGCGTTTTTGCATACGGTGCTCGATCAGATGGGGAGGAAAGAATACGCCCAATGGGTGACGTTGCTCGGCTTTATTTATATTTTGTTTATAGTCGCTTCCATCGTCAGCGATTTGTTCCAAAAAATCAAGGATGTCTTTTTGTTCCGCGGGTAGGAGGGATCGGCCATTGACATTTTGCAAATCGTCGGCCTCGGGTTGATCGCGACGTTTTTGGTCGTGTTGCTGCAAGAGCAAAAGTCGAATCTCGCCTTTTTGTTGACCGTGTTTGTCGGCTGCACCATTTTTCTGTTGTTGGTCGATCAAATCAGCAGCATTTTGGCGATGTTGCGAAAAATGGCCGAAGGCGCCCATATTCAGATGGTGTATTTAGAGACGATGCTGAAAATCATCGGCATTGCCTACATTGCCGAGTTCGCTGCCCAAATTTCCAAAGACGCCGGCCAAGGGGCGATCGCCGCCAAAATTGAGCTCGGCGGAAAAATCATCATTTTGGCGCTGGCGGTCCCGATTTTGACGGCGATCATTGAAGCGGTCATCGGCCTCATCCCG
The DNA here is from genome assembly GCF_001610955.1 of Geobacillus thermoleovorans. Taxonomy (GTDB): domain Bacteria; phylum Bacillota; class Bacilli; order Bacillales; family Anoxybacillaceae; genus Geobacillus; species Geobacillus thermoleovorans. The sequence continues at coordinate 2,316,654 of NZ_CP014335.1, read as the reverse complement.
TCGGCGCGCTAAAGGGGGGAACGGATTGAAGCGAACAGCGTTCCTTATTGTCGGGCTGCTTTCTCTCTTTTTTTGTCCGTTGGTCGTACAAGCCGCAAGCGATGGACCGTCGGTCAGCGAGCAGCTCGCTCAGCTCGATGTGAGCGATATCCGCCGCTATTGGGAAACGATCGTCAGCGAGTATGGAGGGTTTTTGCCGGAAAGCGAGAAAGGGCCGCTCACCGATTTTTTAAGCGGCGACAAGCAATGGTCGCCGGCCGAATGGCTGAAGGCGCTCGCCCGCTATTTGTTTTATGAACTGCAGGTGAACGGCAAACTGCTCGGCACGCTCATTTTGCTTGCTGTCTTCAGCACGGTGCTGCAATCGCTGCAAAATGCGTTCGCTCAGCAGGAAGTAAGCAAAATCGCCCAGGCGGTCGTCTATATGGTGCTCTTGTTGATCGCCTTAAACAGCTTTCGCCTCGCGGCGGATTATGCGCTTGAGGCGGTGCGGACGATGAGCCATTTCATCATCGCCCTCGTTCCGCTGCTGCTCGCCCTGCTCGCCACTTCCGGCGGGGTCGCGTCGGCGGCGTTTTTCCACCCGATCATTTTGTTTGTGATGAACACCACCGGCACGGTCGTTGAATACGTCACCTTGCCGCTTTTGCTTTTGGCTGCGCTGCTTTCTGTCGTCAGCACGCTCAGCGACCGTTACAAGGCGACTCAGCTCGCCGATTTGCTCAACAAAGCCTCCCTCGGTTTGCTCGGCCTCATTTTGACCGTGTTCCTTGGCGTCATGTCCGTGCGAGGAGCGACAGCGGCCGTGGCTGACGGCGTGGCGCTCCGGGCGGCGAAATTTGTCACCGGCAATTTCATCCCGGTCGTCGGCAAGCTGTTCACTGATGCCGCCGATACGGTCGTCGCCGCTTCCATGCTGTTGAAAAATACGGTCGGGTTGGTCGGGGCGGCGATTTTGCTCATGATCGCCATCTTTCCAGCGGTGAAAATTTTCGCCATCGTCATCGTCTACAAACTATCGGCTGCTCTTCTGCAGCCGCTTGGCGGCGGACCGGTATTGTCCTGCCTCAACATCATCGGCAAAAGCATCGCTTACGTGCTGGCGGCGCTGCTCATTGTGTCGCTCATGTTTTTCTTAAGCCTCACCGTCATGGTGATGGCCGGGAACATTACGATGATGGTCCGCTAGGGGGAGCGCTATGCAGCTAGTCATTGAGTGGGTGACAAACATCATTTTGTTTTTGTTGTTTGCTATCATCATCGATTTTTTGCTGCCGTCGGGGACGATGCAAAAATACGTGAAAATGGCTGTCGGGCTTATGCTCGTTCTCGTGATGCTCGCTCCGGTACTCAGGCTCGCTTCCGTTGATCCCGAGCAGCTCATCGCGTCGGCGCTCGTCCATTTTTCCAACGGCCGTGCGGGGGAGGAGGCAATAAAAAATCAAATCGAACAGCAGAAAAAAGAAATACAAGCCTCGCAACGCGCATATATTTTAAAACAAATGGCTGTCCAGCTCGAAAACGATGTCAATGAGGAGTTGATGGAAAAGTATGGGCTGAAAGCGGATGTCAACGTTTACGCCAAGCCAGGCGACGACTGGCGCATGCCGGATGACATCAAGACGATTGAGGTCGTCCTTTCGAAACAGAAGTCAGCCGGTTCGGTGGAACCGGTTGTCATCGATACGACGAAGCCGCCGGCTTTGCCGGAGGGCGATGCTTCGCTGGCAGAGGAGGTGCGCGCTTTTCTCGCCGGCCGATGGGAAATCGATGAAGATAAAATTGACGTGCAATTTAGGGGGAGGGAATAGAGGGGGGATGTTGCCGCTCATCAAACGGCTCTTTTCTTCAGCGCCGAAAGACGGGGAAGGAGCACAGAAAAAATGGCCGTTTTCGTACGTCGTCGTCCTGCTGTTGGCTGGTGTCGCCTTGATGGCGGCAAGCCATTGGGCAAACAGTGGAGAGGAAGCCGAAGCGAAGCCTTCCGCCGGGCAGCCGTCCGCTCCAGCCGAGCCGGCATTCCTGGCAAGCAAGGAGACGAAAGAGAAAGTGATCGCCGCCTATGAGGAGCGGTACGAAAAAGAACTGAAAGCCGCTCTTGAGGCGATCGAAGGGGTGGATGATGTCACGGTCGTCGTCAATCTCGATTCCACGGAGTTGAAACTGTATGAGAAAAAGCGTTCGACTCAGCAGCAGACAACGGAAGAGAACGACAAGGAAGGCGGGAAGCGGACGATCGAAAACGAGTCGACCAATGAAGAAGTCATCATTATTCATAACGGCGAAGAAGAAACGCCGCTTGTCGTCGCCACGAAAAAGCCGGACATCCGCGGCGTTCTCGTTGTCGCCAAAGGGGCGGATAATTTGCAAATCAAAAAATGGATCGTCGAGGCGGTGACGCGCGTGTTAAACGTTCCGAGCTACCGCGTCGCTGTCTTGCCGAAAAAATGACCGGGTAAGGGGAGGAGATCGGCATGTTGAAAAAACAAACCGTATGGCTGTTGACGATGTTGAGCTTGGTCGTTGTGCTGTCGGTCTATTACGTGACAGCTCCAAAAAATATGAACGACAGTCCGGCATTTACCGCCAATAAGAAAACGGAAAAAACAACCGATCAGCCGAGCGTCGCTGTCGAAGAGGCGAAAAAGCCGTCCGCGTCTGGCGAAACGGGCGACGACTTGTTTACAGCGCTGCGCATGAAAATTGAGGATGAACGGAGCCGGTTGCGCGATGAGCTGAACGCCATTGTCGCTTCAGCGAACGCGACGGCGGAAGAAAAAAGTGAAGCGCTCGACAAAATTGAAAAATTGCAAGCATTGTCCGAAAAAGAAGCAACGTTGGAGACGCTCATCAAATCGAAAGGCGGTTATGAAGACGTGCTCGTGCGCGCCGATGACAACCAAGTGCGCGTGACGATCAAAGCGAAACAAAGCTCAGCTAAATCGGCGAATGAAGTCATTCATATGGTGAAAAAAGAAATACCCGATGCTGAATACGTGACGGTTGAGTTTCAGCCGGCTGGATGAACGCGCTGCTCTTTAGGGCAGCTTCTTTTTTTGCGGAAAAGTCTTTTGTTTGTCCTACTGTTGTGTGTATAATCGTTATGGACACGTTTAGGCACCGCCAGAAAGGAACGGGCTGCACGATACTTGGAGAAAGGTGTGAGATCGATGAAAATTCAAGAAATCCGTGAATTGATCCGCTTGGTCGACCAGTCCTCAATTGACGAATTCGTATACGAACAAGGCGAAACAAAAGTACATATGAAAAAAGGAACGGCTGCTGTCGCCGTTGCGTCGGCTGCGGCCGCACAGACGGCGGTCGCGCCGCCGGCGCCTGCCGCTCCGGCAGCGGTCGAACCGGCTTCGGCAGCTGCTCCCGTTCAAGCAGCGGCCTCAGAAGCGCCGGCACCGAAAGCGGAAACGCCGGTGGTCAAAGAAGAAAAGCCGGCTGTGGAAGGCAACTTGCATCAAATTACTTCGCCGATGGTCGGCACGTTCTACGCAGCGCCGGCGCCGGACAAGCCGCCGTATGTGAAGCCGGGCGACAAGGTGAAAAAAGACACGGTTGTCTGCATCATCGAGGCGATGAAGCTGTTTAATGAAATTGAAGCGGAAGTCGATGGCGAAATTGTCGAGGTGTTGGTGCAAAACGGCCAGCTCGTCGAATATGGCCAGCCGTTGTTTTTAGTCAAGCCTGAATAAGGGAGAGAACGGACGATGATCAAAAAAGTGTTGGTGGCGAACCGCGGGGAAATCGCCGTCCGCATCATCCGCGCCTGCCGCGAGCTTGGGATTGAGACGGTCGCTGTCTTTTCGCAAGCCGACCGCGACGCCTTGCACGTGCAGCTGGCTGATGAGGCGTACTGCATCGGGCCGACCGCTTCGAAAGACAGCTATTTAAATTTCACAAACATTATGAGCGTCGCTACGCTGACTGGCTGTGACGCCATCCACCCCGGTTACGGGTTTTTGGCGGAAAATGAAGCGTTCGCCGAGCTGTGCCGTGAATGCAACGTGACATTTATCGGCCCAAGTCCGGAAGCGATTGCAAAAATGGGCATTAAAGACATCGCTCGCGAGACGATGCGCGAGGCGGGGGTGCCGATCGTGCCTGGGTCGCGCGGGGTTATCGAAAGCCTTGATGAGGCGCGGGCGATTGCCGAAGAGATCGGCTATCCGGTCATCATTAAAGCGACGGCCGGCGGCGGCGGGAAAGGAATCCGCGTCGCCCGCGACGAAGGCGAGCTCGTCAAAGGCATCAACATCACCCAGCAGGAAGCGGCGACGGCGTTTGGCAACCCAGGCGTCTATATTGAAAAATATATCGAAGATTTCCGCCATGTCGAAATTCAAGTGCTCGCTGATTCGTACGGCAATACGATTCATCTCGGTGAGCGCGACTGCTCGATCCAGCGCCGGTTGCAAAAACTGGTCGAGGAAGCGCCGTCGCCGGCGCTTGACGACGAGATGCGCCGGAAGATGGGCGAGGCGGCGGTCAAGGCGGCGAAAGCGGTCAACTACACCGGCGCCGGTACGGTTGAATTTATTTATGACCACCGGAACAAACAATTTTACTTCATGGAGATGAATACGCGCATTCAAGTCGAGCATCCGGTCACTGAACTGATCACCGGCATCGATTTGGTCAAGGAGCAAATCCGCATCGCCGCCGGTGAAAAGCTGTCGATCACCCAAGAGGACGTCACGTTTAACGGCTGGGCGATCGAGTGCCGGATCAACGCCGAAAATCCAGCGAAAAACTTTATGCCGTCGCCGGGGAAAATCGCCATGTACCTGCCGCCGGGCGGCCCGGGCGTGCGCGTCGATTCCGCCGTCTATCCAGGCTATACGATCCCGCCGTATTATGATTCGATGATCGCCAAATTGATCGTTCATGCGCCGACGCGTGCGGAAGCGATCGCCCGCATGAGACGGGCGCTTTCGGAGTTTATCATCGAAGGCATTCATACAACGATTCCGTTCCACATAAAATTAATGGAGCATGAGAATTTTCAAAGCGGTGAGTTTAATACGAAGTTTTTGGAGTTATATGATATTATGAAGGCGGAATAGGAGGTGCCTTATGTCTGAGCATGTCTTTGAAACAGAGCAAGTGTACCCGGCGCTCGGCAAGGTGGAAATTGCACCGGAAGTGATTGAGGTGATCGCTGGCATCGCGGCGTCAGAAGTCGACGGCATCGCGCAAATGCGCGGCAATTTTGCCGCCGGCGTCGCCGAGCGGTTTGGAAAGAAACACCATGGCAAAGGCGTCAAGGTTGATTTGCGCGACGACGGCGTCGTCATCGATCTTTATTGCCTCGTCCAGTTTGGCGCATCGATTCCGAACGTGGCGAAAAAGGTGCAGGAAAATGTGCGCCAGGCGCTTTGGAACATGACCGGCCTCGAGGCGAGCGAAGTGAACGTTCATATCGTCGGCATCCAGTTTGAGGGCGGCAAGCAGGAACAAGGCGTGGTCGAACAGTGATCTCGCAAGGCAGTTGCTTTTTCGGCGGCTGCCTTTTTGTTTTTTTGGCCAAAGTTTGTTATTGTAATGAACGAGGCCGTTGTGGCGCAACCAACGGCAGCGCGAATGATTTGTGGGAAAAGGCTGGCTTTTTCCGAAAAATATGATATGATTTCATTGTGAATGTTCGTTTTTTTGGAAAGGGGGACCGCCATGAAGCGGCATGAAGCACGGGAAAAGGCGTTGCAGGCGCTGTTTCAAATCGATGTCGGACGCATTCCACCAGACGAGGCGCTCCACAATGTCACGGGCGGCGGCGACATCGACCCGTTTTTGCGCCAGCTCGTCTTTGGCGTCGTCGAGCACCAGGAGGAGATTGACGAGCTGTTGCGCGCCAATTTGGAAAAATGGACGCTTGAACGCGTCGCCAACGTTGACCGCGCCATTTTGCGCATGGCGACGTACGAGATGAAATACGCCGATGATGTGCCGGTAAGCGTCAGCCTCGATGAGGCGGTCGAGCTGGCGAAAAAATTCGGCGATTGGAAATCCGGAAGTTTTGTCAACGGCGTGCTTTCGAAAGTGAAGGCGGCGCTGCAAAAATAAAACCGGCTGCATCGCGGGCAGATATCGAACGATGAACGAGGAGAGGGGAACGAAACACGATGACAGCACAAATCATTAGCGGAACGGAGATGGCGAGGACGATTCGCACCGCATTGGCGGATGAAGCCGCACAGTTGAAAGCGGACGGCGTTGAGCCGGGGCTGGCCGTCATTCTAGTCGGCGACGATCCGGCATCGCATTCGTATGTAAAAGGAAAACAAAAAGCGTGCGCCGAGGTCGGCATTCGCTCGTTCCTTTACACGTTTCCGGCGGCGATCGACGAAGAGACGCTGCTTGCGAAAATCCGCGAGTTAAACGTCGATCCGGCGGTGCACGGCATTTTAGTGCAGCTGCCGCTGCCGGATCACATTTGCGAATGGTCGGTCATTGAAACGATCGCACCGGAAAAAGATGTCGATGGGTTTCACCCGATCAATGTCGGAAAAATGATGATCGGCCAACGGGCGTTTCTCCCTTGCACTCCGCATGGCATTTTAGTGATGGTGCAATCGGCCGGCATTGACATCGCCGGCAAGCACGTCGTCGTCGTCGGCCGAAGCAACATCGTCGGCAAACCGGTTGGCCAGCTGTTTTTGCGCGAACATGCCACCGTCACCTACACTCACTCGAAAACGCCGGATTTGGCCGCCATCACTCGGCAGGCGGACATTTTGATCGTCGCTGTCGGCAAGGCGCGCCTCATCGGCCCGGAACACATCAAGCCCGGGGCGGTCGTCATCGACGTCGGCGTCAACCGGCTTGAGAACGGCAAATTGTGCGGCGATGTCGATTTTGACGCTGTGAAAGAAGTGGCTGGCTATATTACGCCGGTGCCGGGTGGAGTCGGGCCGATGACGATTACAATGCTCTTGCACAACACGATTGAAGCGGCACGGCAGCTGGCCGCAAAGTGAGGGCAGGATCAGTGGAAGTGAAATATGTGACGGTCGGGGCGTTGACGAAGTACATCAAACGCAAGTTCGATGTCGACCCGCATTTGCGCGATCTATGGGTGAAGGGCGAGATTTCGAATTTTAAGCAGCATTCGCGCGGCCATATGTATTTTACGTTGAAAGACAGCCAAGGACGCATTGCCGCCGTCATGTTCGCCGGCTACAACCATCATTTGCCGTTCCGCCCTGAAGATGGGATGAACGTGCTCGCGCGCGGGGAAATTTCCGTCTATGAACCGAACGGCAACTATCAGCTTTATGTCAAAGAAATGCAGCCGGAAGGCGTCGGAAGCCTCTATCTAGCCTACGAACAGCTGAAGCAGCGGCTCGAGGCGGAAGGGTTGTTTTCGCCGGTCCATAAAAAGCCGCTTCCAGCCTTCCCTCGCTGCATCGGCGTCGTTACATCGCCGACTGGAGCGGCGGTGCGCGATATTATGACGACGATTCGCCGCCGCTATCCGCTCGCTAAAGTCATTTTGTTTCCAGCGCTCGTTCAAGGGGACGGGGCGGCGCCCTCCATCGTGCGCGCCATCGAGCGGGCGAATTCGTTCGGCGGGGTTGATGTGCTGATTGTCGGCCGCGGCGGCGGCTCGATCGAAGAATTGTGGGCGTTCAATGAAGAAATCGTCGCTCGCGCCATCTTCGCCTCAAAAATACCGATTATTTCCGCTGTCGGCCATGAAACAGATTTTACGATCGCCGACTTTGTCGCCGATTTGCGGGCGCCGACGCCGACGGCAGCAGCTGAGATGGCGGCGCCGCATGTTGGGGAGCTCGCTGAGCGGCTCGCCGAGCGGAAATGGCGGCTCATCCGCGCCATGAAAGAGCAGCTTGCCGCTGATAAAGAGCAGCTTCGCCGGCTGCAAGGATCCTACGCATTCCGCTATCCCAAGCGGCTCTATGAACAAAAAGAACAGCAGCTTGATGCGTTGCTTGAGCGGCTTAGCCGCCAACGCGAACGGCTCGTCGACAAACATCGTCAGCGGTTGCATGAGCTTGACATGAGACTATGGCGGCACCATCCAGCTGCAGAGCTTGAGCGGATGAAAGAACGGCAAAAGGCGGCCGCCAATGCGCTGGAAAAAGCGATGCGCACCGCGGTGGAGCGCCATCGGTTCCGCTTTCGCTCCAACCTCGCCCGGCTTGAGGCGCTCAGTCCGCTTCGCATCATGGAGCGCGGCTACAGCTTGGTGTACAATGAGCAGGGCGAGCTCGTGAAACGAACGAACCAGCTTCGAATCGGCGAGCATCTTTCCATTCAAGTTCAAGACGGACGAGTCGATTGTCAAGTGACGGGAGTGGAGGAAAAACACGTATGAGCGAAGAAAAAGAGATGACGTTTGAAGAAGCGATGAAAAAACTGGAGGAAATCGTCGAAAAGCTCGAGGAAGGGAACGTGCCGCTTGAGGAGGCGATCGCCTTTTTTCAAGAAGGCATGAAACTGTCCAAGCTTTGCCATGATAAATTGCAGCATGTGGAGAAACAGTTGGAGTACATGCTGCGTGAAGACGGCGAGCTTGTCCCTTTTTCGCCGGAGGAGGAGTGACGGGTGGCGCAGCTTTCGGTTGAACAGTTTCTCAACGAACAAAAACGGGCCGTCGAGGCGGCGCTTTCCTCCTATATGGCGCGGCTTCGTGGGCCGGAGACGCTGAAAAAGGCGATGGCCTACTCGCTTGAGGCCGGCGGCAAACGAATCCGCCCGCTTTTGTTGCTGGCGACCATCCAAGCGCTTGGCAAAGACCCGGCGATCGGTCTGCCAGTCGCTTGCGCCATTGAAATGATCCATACGTACTCGCTCATTCATGATGATTTGCCAAGCATGGACAACGATGATTTGCGGCGCGGCAAACCGACGAACCATAAAGTGTTCGGCGAGGCGATGGCCATTTTGGCCGGGGACGCCTTGCTTACGTATGCGTTTCAATTGATCGCCGAGGTTGATGACGACCGCGTTCCGCCTTCCGTCCGGCTGCAGCTCATCGAGCAGCTCGCGAAGGCGGCCGGCCCGGAAGGCATGGTCGCTGGACAGGCGGCTGATATGGAGGCGGAAGGAAAAACGCTGGCGCTTGCGGAACTGGAATACATCCACCGCCATAAGACGGGGAAAATGTTGCAATACAGCGTGCACGCCGGCGCCCTGCTTGGCGGCGCCGATGGTCGGCAGACGCGCGAACTCAACGAGTTCGCCGCACATTTAGGCCTCGCCTTTCAAATTCGCGACGATATTTTGGACATTGAAGGAATGGAAGAAAAAATCGGCAAGCGAGTCGGCAGCGACCGCGACAACAAGAAGGCGACATATCCGGCGCTTCTTTCGCTAGGCGGTGCCAAAGAGAAACTGGCGTTTCACATCGACGCCGCGAAGCGCCATTTGCAACAAGCCAAAATCGATGACGCGGTGCTGGCCTACATTTGCGAGCTTGTCGCGGTCCGCGACCACTGATGCGGGGCGGCGGCCTCTTGTTCCCGTTGTTCGCTTTCCTTCGGGGCGGAGGCGGCCTTGTTTTTTTGGTTGTTTTCCGCCGGGCGGCCGCCGCAAGTTCTATAGATACACCACAAAACGCGTCCTAGGTGGTGACGGGCTGCGTTGGCGGGAAAAGTCGATTTTTCGCGCCGGATCATGTATAATAATACTACCTGTACGAGGAGAAACGGCTCGGAGAACGACAGAATGAAAGCGAGTGATCTTTGTTGGACTTGACAAAAATTGACCATCCGCGCGTTGTCAAAAACATGTCCATTCCTGAGCTGAAACGGTTAAGCGCCGAGATTCGGCGGTTTTTAATTGAGAAGTTGTCGAAAACGGGCGGACATATCGGCCCAAACTTAGGGGTCGTCGAGCTGACGATCGCCCTCCACCGCGAATTCGACAGCCCAAAAGACAAGCTCATTTGGGATGTCGGACACCAGTCATACGTGCATAAAATTTTGACCGGACGCGCCGCCGCGTTTGACACGCTCCGCCAATACAAGGGGCTGTCCGGGTTCCCGAAACGGAGCGAAAGCGAGCATGACGTGTGGGAAACGGGCCATAGCTCGACGTCGCTGTCGGCGGCGATGGGAATGGCGATCGCCCGTGATTTGAAAGGGACGGATGAATACATCGTGCCGATCATCGGCGACGGGGCGCTCACCGGCGGCATGGCGCTTGAGGCGCTCAACCATATCGGGCATGAGAAAACGGATATGATTGTCATCTTAAACGACAATGAAATGTCGATCGCCCCGAACGTCGGCGCGTTGCACAACATCCTCGGTCGGTTGCGCACCGCCGGCAAATACCAGTGGGTGAAAGATGAACTGGAGCTGCTGCTCAAGCGCATCCCAGCGGTCGGCGGCAAGCTGGCGGCGACGGCCGAGCGGCTGAAAGACAGCTTGAAATATTTGCTTGTCTCCGGCGTGTTTTTCGAAGAGCTCGGGTTTACGTATTTAGGCCCGGTCGACGGCCACGATTTTGAGGATTTGTTTGAGAACTTGCGCTATGCGAAGAAGATGAAAGGTCCGGTGCTTGTGCATGTCATCACGAAGAAAGGGAAAGGATACAGTCCGGCGGAAAACGACAAAGTCGGCACATGGCACGGCACAGGGCCGTACAAAATCGAAACCGGCGCTTTTGTCAAAACGAAAGAGGCCGGTCCGTCATGGAGCGCGCTTGTCAGCGAAACCGTGCGCCGGCTCGCTCGCACCGACCCGCGCATCGTCGCGATTACGCCGGCGATGCCGGTCGGCTCGAAGCTGGAAGGGTTCGCAAGCGAGTTTCCAGATCGGATGTTTGATGTTGGCATCGCCGAGCAGCACGCGACAACGCTCGCGGCTGGATTGGCGACGCAAGGGATGAAACCGTTTTTGGCCATTTATTCGACATTTTTGCAGCGCGCCTATGACCAAGTCGTCCATGATGTATGCCGGCAAAACTTAAATGTCTTTTTCGCCATTGACCGTGCTGGGTTGGTCGGGGCGGACGGCGAAACGCACCAAGGGGTGTTTGACATCGCCTTTTTGCGCCATGTGCCGAATTTGGTGTTGATGATGCCAAAAGACGAAAACGAAGGACAGCACATGGTGTACACCGCCATCCGCTACGACGACGGGCCAATCGCCATGCGTTTCCCGCGCGGCAACGGGCTTGGCGTACCGCTTGATGAGGAGCTGAAAGAAATCCCAATCGGCACGTGGGAAGTGTTGCGCGACGGCTGCGATGCGGCGATTTTGACGTTTGGCACGACGATTTCGATGGCGCTTAAGGCGGCCGACGAGCTGGCGAAAGACGGCATATCGGTGAAAGTCGTCAACGCTCGCTTTTTGAAGCCGATGGACGTGGCGATGCTTCACGAACTGCTTGAGAGCCGCCTGCCGATCTTAACGGTCGAAGAGGCGGTGCTGCAAGGCGGCTTTGGCAGTGCTGTGTTGGAGTTTGCTCATGATCATGGTTATCACGGAGCGGTCATCGAACGGATGGGCATCCCGGACCGCTTTATCGAACATGGAAGCGTCAGCGAGCTGCTCAATGAAATCGGGCTGACGTCGACCCATATCATCGACCGCATCAAAACGATGGTGCCAAGAAAACAGAAAAGGGCTTGAGACATGAAAGGAAAAAAAGAACGGCTCGATGTGCTGCTTGTCGAACGAGGGCTGGCGGAAACGCGGGAAAAGGCGAAGCGAGCGATCATGGCCGGGCTTGTCTATTCAAACGACGTTCGACTCGATAAGCCCGGGGAAAAAGTGCCGGTTGACATTCCGCTTGAGGTGAAAGGCAACCCGCTTCCGTACGTCAGCCGCGGTGGGTTGAAACTGGAAAAAGCGTTGCGCGAGTTTCATATTCGCGTGGAAAATAAAATTGTTCTTGACATCGGCGCGTCGACCGGCGGTTTCACCGACTGCGCCTTGCAGCATGGGGCGAAGCTGACGTATGCCGTCGATGTCGGCTACAACCAGCTTGCCTGGAAGCTGCGTCAAGACGAGCGCGTCGTTGTAATGGAGCGGACGAACTTCCGCTACGTGACGCCGGATCAGTTTACGAAAGGGCTGCCGGAAGTAGCTGTCATCGATGTCTCGTTTATTTCGCTGCGGCTCATTTTGCCGGTCGTCAAGACGGTCATGGTGCCGGGCGGCGATGTGATTGCTCTCGTCAAGCCGCAGTTTGAAGCCGGCAAGGAAAAGGTCGGCAAAAAAGGGATCATCCGCGATCCGAACATTCACGAGGAAGTGCTCGAATCGATCATTCAATTCGCCTGCGCGGAAGGGTTCGATGTTCTTCATTTAACGTATTCACCGATTACCGGCGGCGACGGCAATATTGAATTTTTGCTTCATGCTGCCTATCCTGGAGGAAACCGGGAGGGAGAAAACCGACTGCCAGCATCCGTCGCCGACGTGGTGAGCGAGGCGCATGCCCGATTGCGGGCGGGGAGCGTGGAGCCAAGCGGCAAATAGCGTCGGCGGGACGGACAATCTGCTCTGCACTTTGAAAAGCGGGGAGGTGGCGCAATGTGAACAAAGGGCAAAGGCATATTAAAATTCGCGAAATCATTATGAACCATGACATTGAAACGCAAGACGAGCTTGTCGACCGGCTGAGAGAAGCTGGCTTTAACGTCACCCAGGCGACCGTCTCGCGCGACATTAAAGAAATGCAGCTCGTCAAAGTGCCGATGGCCAACGGCCGCTACAAGTACAGCCTTCCATCCGACCAGCGCTTCAATCCGCTGCAAAAGCTGAAGCGGGCGCTTGTTGATGTGTTTGTGAAGCTTGACGGAACGGGCAACTTGCTTGTGTTGCGGACGCTGCCGGGCAACGCCCATGCCGTCGGCGTCTTGCTCGACAATTTGGATTGGAACGAAATCGTCGGTACGATTTGCGGCGACGATACGTGCCTGATCATCTGCCGTACTCCGAAAGATGCGGAAAAAGTGTCCGACCAGCTGTTGTCCATGCTCTAGGCGAGGACCGGCCCAGCTTCCGTTCCACGTTCAAGGACGGAACGACAGGGCGGTCCTCGTTTGCAAATCCGAACATACGTGCTATAATCAAAAGTGGAATTAATCGGACAGGCAAGGAGTGGTGAAATGCTCGCCGAGCTGTCGATTAAAAATTTCGCCATTATCGAGTCGCTCTCGTTGTCGTTTGACAAAGGGCTGACGGTGTTAACCGGCGAAACGGGAGCCGGCAAATCGATCATCATCGACGCGATTCATTTGTTGATCGGCGGACGCGGCTCCGCTGAATTTGTCCGCTTTGGAGCGGAAAAGGCGGAAATCGAAGGGCTGTTTTTGCTTGATGATGACCGCCATCCGTGCTGGCAAAAATGCGCAGACGTTGGCATCGACGCCAGCGACGGCATGATCGTGTTGCGCCGCGATATTTTCGCCAACGGCAAAAGCGTCTGCCGCATTAACGGCAAGCTCGTCACGACGGCGGTGCTGCGCGACATCGGGGCGACGCTTGTTGATATTCACGGCCAGCATGAACATCAAGAACTGATGGATCCGTCCCGCCATCTGCCGCTTTTAGACGAGTTCGGCGGCCTAGAGGCGGCAGAGGCGCTTGCTCGCTACCGCGCCGTCTACGAGCGGTATGAGGAGCTCGGAAACAAATTGAAAAAGCTGAGCGAAAATGAACAGCAAATGGCGCACCGGCTTGATTTGCTGACGTTTCAGCTGCGTGAAATCGAGCAGGCGGCGCTCGAGCCGGGCGAGGACGAGCGGCTGATGGAGGAAAAAGTTCGCATCGTCAATTTTCAAAAAATTTATACCGCGCTGCAGAAAAGCTATGAGGCCCTCTCCGGAGAGGGACGCGGGCTTGATTCCATCGGGGAGGCGATGCGCCATCTCGATGACGTCGCAGGCATGGATGCAGCGCTCAAAGATGCGCATGAAACGACGGCGAACTGCTACTATTTGCTCGAGGAAGTCATGTACAAGCTGCGCGATCAAATTGAGGAGATGGAATACGACCCAGAGCGGCTCGATGCCATTGAAAGCCGTCTCGCGGAAATCGGGCAGCTCAAACGAAAATACGGGGCGACGATCGCCGATATTTTGCACTATGCCGAGACGATCGCCGAGGAAATCGAGACAATCGAAAATCGCGAAACGCATGTGCATGAGCTTAAGCAGCAGCTCGCTCTGGTGACGGACGAGTTGCTCACGGAGGCGAAAAACGTCACCGCTGTTCGGCAAACATATGCCCGGCGCCTGATTGAGCGCATTCATCAAGAACTGAAAGACTTGTACATGGACAAAACGAAATTTGACATCGTATTTGCCAAGCGCGAAGGATCGCTTGACGCTCCCTTGGTCGACGGCGTGCCGGTTAGGTTCCAAGAAGACGGCATCGATGTCGTCGAGTTTTACATTTCGACGAACGTCGGCGAGCCGTTAAAACCGCTCGTCAAAGTCGCTTCCGGCGGCGAGCTGTCGCGCATTATGCTGGCGTTGAAAACGATTTTTTCCAAACATCAAGGAGTGACGTCGATTGTTTTTGATGAGGTCGACACCGGTGTCAGCGGACGCGTCGCCCAGGCAATGGCGGAAAAAATTTACCGCATCGCCAGCCAGTCGCAAGTGCTTTGCATTTCCCATCTGCCGCAAGTCGCTGCGATGGCGGACACGCACTTGTTGATCGCCAAAGAGACGGATGGGGAACGGACGAAAACAGTCGTGAGGAAGCTCAATGAGGAGGAGAAAGTGAAAGAAATCGGGCGGATGATTTCCGGCGTCGAGATGACGGAATTGACGAAACGGCATGCCAAAGAGCTGTTGGAACTGGCGGCGAAAATGAAACATTGATTCCTGTTTCCCCTGTTCGTCGAGGGGAGGCGCATCCCTCTCAAAGCGGGCCGATTCCGCCTGCCTGTTCTGCCTTGGCGCCCGCTTTCCTTAAGAGAACTACGGTGTTTCATAAAGATAAGCAAAAAGCCGCGCGGCTGTCCGGATGCAAGTCCATCCAATTCCGGGCAGCTTTTTTATCGACAGGGCGATTATATTTTCCCCGGTTCAGGCAAAATTAAAACTGTAACCGTTTTTGCATGGTGTAGGCGGGAGCGAGGAGAGTGGACGACATTGAATAAAGAAACGGCGCGAAAAATCGCAGGAGTGCTTCTCCTTGGTATATTGACGGCCATCGCCTTTTCCAAACCGATGAAGGAATATTGGCAAATTCCGAAGCAGCTTGTCCTGTTTGAAGGCGATGCGGTTGAATTTCCTGCCGCTTCCCTTCCCGTGCAAGCGGCCGTCAATGACCGAAACGCTCCCGAAACGCTCAATATTGAGCGAAAAAACGGTTCTCTGTCTGTAAAGGCGAAACGCCGCGGACATGAAACGATGATGTTGCAGGTTGCCGGAATGCCGATCAAGCAAGTGGATGTCAACGTGCTGCCGACGCTCAAAGTCATTCCCGGCGGACAATCGATCGGCGTCAAGCTCAATACCGTCGGCGTTCTTGTCGTCGGTTACCACCTTGTCGAAACCGAAAACGGGAAAAAATCGCCGGGAGAGGCAGCCGGCATTCAAGTCGGCGACATCATTATCGGCATTAACGGCCAAAAAATCGAAAACATGAGCGACCTTTCCCCTTTCATCGAGGAGGCCGGCAAAACGGGAAAACCGCTTCATCTAAAAATTCTGCGCGATCAGCACTCCATGACGGTGAAGCTCGTTCCGCTGAGAGACAAGCATGACGATGTGTACCGCATCGGCCTGTACATTCGCGATTCGGCCGCCGGCATCGGGACGATGACATTTTACGACCCCAAATCAAAAACATATGGCGCACTTGGCCATGTCATCTCTGACATGGATACGAAAAAGCCGATTGTCGTGCAAAACGGGCAAATTATGCGCTCGACCGTCACATCGATCGAAAAAGGGACGAGCGGCAATCCAGGTGAAAAATTAGCCCGCTTTTCCGACGGCGAAGAAGTGATCGGCACGATCACCACCAACAGCCCGTTTGGCATTTTCGGCAAGCTGATCAAACCACTGCCGAACGGTCCGTTCACAAAACCGATCCCGGTTGCCTTGGCGAACCAAGTGAAAGAAGGACCGGCAAAAATATTGACAGTGGTGGAAAACGACAAAGTCGAGCAGTTTGACGTGGAAATTGTCAGCACCATTCCGCAGAAATTTCCGGCGACCAAAGGCCTCGTGATTCGCGTCACGGACCCGCGCTTGTTAAAGAAAACAGGGGGCATCGTCCAAGGGATGAGCGGCAGTCCGATCATTCAGGATGGAAAACTTGTCGGCGCAGTGACGCACGTTTTCGTGAACGATCCGACATCCGGCTATGGCGTCCACATTGAGTGGATGCTGCAAGAGGCAGGCATCGATCTATACGGCAAACAAAAGAAAGCGAGCTGACAAAGTCGGCTCGCTTTTTCCCGGCAGCCAACATTCGATTCTTGCGTATATTTGGTGAAATGACGAGTGATGATTTGGTCACCATTCATCTCTTCCTGATCATCCCAAGGTCAATGTTTCGAAATGCTGTGAGCGGCTTGATTGATTCCGCCATATTGGTTAGGCTGCCACTAAAAATTTTTCAAAAAAGGCGGCAAAAATTTTGCCGGTTTGGCATAGATATTTGGTGAAACATCCATTAAAATGAAATGTGTAAAGATTTTTCGACAAACGCATCGCTGGTGAAAACGAATATTGTCTAATGAGCTCGTTTTTTGTTATAATTTTTATTTTTTGAAAAATAAAAGGATTTTTTGCCGCTGTTGTCGAATGTACGTTAATGGAATGTTACATAGCAAGAAAAAGTGGGGGAGGACGATCGTTTTGAGCATTAAGGTGTGCATTGCCGATGATAACCGCGAATTGGTGACATTGCTTGACGAATATATCTCGAGTCAGCCGGACATGGAAGTGATTGGCACGGCGTATAACGGCCAAGATTGCCTTCATATGCTCGAGGAAAAGCGGCCGGATATTTTGCTTCTGGACATCATTATGCCGCACTTGGATGGGTTGGCTGTGCTTGAGAAAGTCCGCGCAGGTTGTGAGCATCAGCCGAGCGTCATTATGCTGACGGCGTTCGGCCAGGAGGATGTCACGAAAAAGGCAGTGGAACTCGGCGCTTCCTACTTCATTTTAAAACCGTTCGACATGGAGAATTTGGTCCATCACATTCGGCAGATTCATGGCAAAACGGCGCCGATGGTCAGAAAAACCGGCTCTGCCTACCAGGCGCGCGACAACAAACCGAAAAATTTGGATGCGAGCATTACGAGCATCATCCATGAAATCGGCGTCCCGGCGCATATTAAAGGCTATCTGTACTTGCGCGAAGCGATCGCGATGGTGTACCACGACATCGAACTGCTCGGCTCCATCACGAAAGTGCTCTATCCGGACATCGCGAAAAAATACAACACGACGGCCAGCCGCGTCGAGCGCGCCATTCGCCATGCGATCGAAGTCGCTTGGAGCCGCGGCAACCTCGAATCGATTTCCTCGCTGTTCGGCTATACGGTGAGCGTCTCGAAGGCAAAGCCGACAAACTCGGAATTCATCGCCATGGTGGCCGATAAGCTCCGGCTTGAGCATAAAGCATCGTAAGAGTAAGTGTATCAAGGGTTTGAAGGTATAGTAAAAACCTTCCATACTTACACAACTGACCAATAAATTTCTTAACTATACCTATAAATTCAGAATTAAATATCAACTAACAAAAAACACTTTCAGATTTTATTGACCACCAATAAAATCTGGAGGTGTTTTTTATTTTGAATGATCTTCAAATGCATTTAGATAATTTCTTGCTGTATTGTGATTCAAAAAATTTATCTCGAAAAACACTTGCCAGTTATCAGCAAACTTTACAACTGTTCCTTATTTTCCTTGAACGTGAATGTAAAATCACGAGTATTGACAAGGTGAAGTCGGTTCATATTCGGCAATACATTAGATATTTACGGGAGCGTGGAAAATATACAGTTGTCGCAAATGAAAAAAGCAAAGAAATTAATTATCCCGACAAGCGAAATGATGCAGGGAAAAAAATAAGTGACACGACTATTGCAAATTATCTAAGAAACATCAAAGTATTTTTCAACTTTTTGTATAAAGAACGTGAAATAAAAACTAATCCGTGCGAAAACATCGAGAATATTAAACCGCAGCGGAAGAAAAAACCTTTGCTGACGAGAGAAGAGATAAAAAAGGTACTTAACGCAATGGACATCACAACATTTCACGGCTATCGTACATGGATTCAAACAAGGCTAATACTTGATACAGGAATTCGGGCAAGCGAATGCTGTGCATTGCGCCCTGAACATGTTGATTTTGATACGAAATCAATACTAATCGAAAATCCAAAGAATAAGCAACAACGGTACGTGTATTTTTCATACAAAATGTCTACTGATTTAAAACGCTGGATGAAATATCGAGATCGTTTTTCTGATAGTCCATATCTTTTTCCAACAACAAGAGGAACTCAACTAGACGTTAGAAATTTTGAACGTGCTTTACGTGAAGCAGGAAGAAAAGTTGGCGTTGAAATACATCCACATCAGTTAAGAAATAATTTTGCTAAATATTACCTGTTAAATGGTGGAGACTGGGTTTCGCTATCTCGGATTTTAGGACATTCAAGCGTTGAAGTTACGCAAAAGGCTTATCTTGATTTCACAGATCAAGAAATCGGAAGGAAATACCAAAAACATTCACCTTTAAGCAATTTGGATATTTAAGGAGGTCATAAACAATGAAAACAACCGAACAGCTCAAAACAGTAAAGTTGAGCGACAAAGAGCTTGCGACAATCAAAGCAGCAGTATGGGGGCAAATTCAAAATATCAATCGTGATATCCGTATCGCAAGCGAAGCAGGAAAAGATACATCTATTCTTCTTGAATTAAAACGTGATCTTGAGGAAGTATTTGAAGCACTATCGTTTGCACAATGATTTTTGCACGTCACACACTGTCACAATCAAAAAGAAAATCGGCAAGGTGTTGCAGCACCTTGCCGATTGAGAATGGATGCACTCCATACAAACCTGATACAATTATACACCAATTTTAAAAAAATATACAAGGTGTATTTAGGCGAGTTGCATCCATTCTCACCGAACATATGTTTGTTAAGGGGAGAATGGAGAAATGCGCAAACACACCATCATCGAACACCATCAATTCAAACAAATTCTTCAATATCGTCCTGCCGTTACAAGCGAAGAAGACCGCAACACCATCAAAATGACTATGCTCCGCTCGATTATTCACGCAATCGGTGAAAAATGGGCACGTATGAAAGATGAAACAAAATCAGCTTTAGAATATCTGTGCTTTCTGTCTATTGAGCGTGGCTTTGTCTACGCAGGCTCTAAACACGTTTCTGAACGATATGATATTGATTCGTCTACAGTTAGACGTTACATCGCTTTTCTTGAGAAGAAAGGTGTTATTAAACGCTTATGGCGTTCTAGCACGAAACACAATGGGCGTGGTAAAGCTGTGATTTTTTTGACTGCTCACCCTTACTTCGAGAAGTATTATTATTTTTTCTTTTTGCATGAACAAGCTCATGCACAAACTCATGCACAAGCTGAAATTGTCGAGAATGATAGAAATATAGAGACTTCAGACGAACAAAAAGAGTCTGTACCATATATAACACCAGATTTTAATTATAAAAAGGGTAATAATCATTTAAATGTTAATCATTCGAGCAACAAAGGAACTTTTGTAAAATTTGTCTCTAAAGAAGTGAACCGAATTGTTGCCCACATTTTTGACGCTGAAACCTTGAAAAAAGCATGGGACAGGGTAACACTTGCGTTTAAAAAGGCCGTAAAAGTGTTCGGTAACGTCTTCAGCAACGACGATCGCAAAAAGGTGGCTATTGCTACATTTGTATCACTCAAGCATTACTTCATGCAACGCAGAGGGAAAATGCTGGCAGATGAGATATGCGCTCTTGCGTATTCAATCGCTCACAAGCAATTCGGGCAAATGAAGCGTGAACGTCAGCCAGAGATAGTTGAAACTGTGGAGCAAAAACCTGTACGTACAGAAGCGTTGCCAGATTGGTTTGACAGCTATATACAGAGTTTTAATGCTTACTGTGAAAATATCAAAAAAGAGCAGGAAGAAAAAGTAACTCAAGATGAAATTGAAGAACTGCGTAAACGACTTGCACAATACGCTTAAACGCCCGTATTTGCCCTGTAGAGCTTTCTAGGTGGTGGGGTAATGTTTTATATCCCTTTGTCATTTCTATTCATTACAGGGCAAAATAAGGCGGTCTTGTTCCTTAAAAAATTTTAAAAACAGGGTTGACTAATAATTAGTCATTGTATTATATTTTACTTAAGTAGGATGACTAATAATTAGTCAAAGGGGTTTTTGCATGCACGCATTAGATTATTTTTTCTCGCTTTGGAAATTAAAAAATAAAGATGTTGCTGAATATTTAGGAATACCAGCTCCGCAAATCAATGACTGGAAAAAAGGCAGAAGACCGATTCCTAAACATCATTTAGAAAAACTTTGTGAATTATTCAATATTCCTAAGGAAAAAAGTTATTTATTACAAAAGGAATCACTAACGAAAATAGATCGTCTTGAAATTGAAATCATTTTGTACAAAGCAAAACTAAAAAATTTTGTTGAAGGGGACGATGAGCAGATAAACAAAGCTATTCGCATGAATTTTGAAGCGTATATTGCAGCTTGTGAAAGAAACATTGAGGCATTAAAGGTTCTTAAACAATTAGAGGATGAATTATTCGGATGTTCCCACGTTCCGCAGTTGTTTTACAAAAATCTTGAAAAAGTTAAGTGTTTAATTGAGGAAATTAAAAATGGGATGTAGGATTTTTCATGCTCCTTGACAACTAAATAATTTTTAGAAATTTTAAAAGAAGTCTTGAAAGTCAAAAAAGGTCAAATTATAATAAGGTTAGTTCTAACGTCAAAGAAGGTCAAACTTTTGGGAGGTGATGCCATTGTTGTAGGATGGGGCGGTTGTAGGTATGATGTTCAGTTAAAAATTAATTCGGGGGGAGGAGAAAATGTATGAGTAATTATTACGAACTCGAAGAAATTGAAGAATTAGAAAAGGAAATAAAATTTTTGAGACAACTAATAGCCGATTTTGTTAGCGAAAATGGGCTGAATCAACAATTTATTAATTGGTTGCGAACGAAAAATATAAATGATGATCTTTACAAATACATCGGTTGGCTCATTGTATTACTTTCTGAAAAAGCGGACTCTGATACGATTATTAACTAAGGAGGAAGTGATTTAATGGAATCAGATAACCTTTTCCTAACCGCTTGGGACGATATTGACCAATATGTGGAGTTTTTACATTCCAATGATGGACAAGTGTTGATTGATGAGTATAAACGAAAAAGAAAACGGGGGAATGAATGATGAGTAAATCAATTGAAGCACTAAAAGAAATTTTTAAAGATGAGAAAAGATTAGACGAGTTAAAAGACACCATTTTTAATTTTCTTGAATATGAAACAATTTCATCTGATCCTAATGATTTAATTTATCATGTCCTTTACTTAGATGAAAACGGACAAGTAGGACGTACCGTTCTCTCTAATAACGAATTTTTTAATTCTCAATCTGATTTAGTTGTTCTTGCAACAAAGCAGGAATGGAATCCACTTAATTTCATGGAGCGTACAAAAGATTTTGTTGAATGGATTACAAGTGATATTGAAGATATATACGGTAAAGAACATACTGAACGCTTTTACAAATATTTGCTTCAGAGTTATGAAAATGAAGGAGACACATTAGAAGAAATTATTGATGGTCTCTTCAAAAATGTAATTGATGAAGCACAAAGTTTCTTTGGAGACAATGAAGAAAAGTTATTCAATAAAATTGCTAAAGAAATTCTTCATAATACGGATTCATCTATTCACACAAGTGAAGAAGTCGAAGCTATTATAAAAAGATTAAAAGAAGAACTGCTTCAACAAAATTAATCAAGGGGGAATTTAAATGAACGCAATTCAACTAAAAAATGAACTATATACAATCGAATCCAAAATTAAACAGGACATCATGAATTTTCATCAGCATGTCATGAGTGCGACTCGTGATCTTATTTTCTACGAGCAAACCATTTACGAAAAAATGATGACGTACCTTCTCATGATGAACAAAAAGGAAATGTCACCGAAAGCATTTAAGGAAATGTTAGAAATGGTGATGCAAGGTCGAGAAGAAAAATGGCATATGGTTCGATATTATGCTGAAAATGCCGATTCATACTCAATCTTCAACGTCATTGTGTATTTAAAACGCATATGGCCGGAATATAAGAAGCTACATAGACAGTTTAAACGATTGCGGGCTAAGCTGATTGATGATCTCGGAGAACTTAAAACACTTATCGAATGTATCAAAGCAAAGCCGAAGAAAAATAAACGCACTATGCAAGCACTCGAAACGCTTCACGATCTCCATTATCAAGTACTTGAAGCGCTAACGATTGAACTTGGTACAATTGATTTTCGTAAATATCTCGACTATATGTTCATTGGCGATGCAACTATTTCAAAGAACGAATTCTTGAGTCTTCTCAATCTTGACCGTTCAAAACGCAGTCAAGAAACTATTCGCAATCTTCCAGAACGTATTGACCGTGATACATTTTTAGATGCTGTTTTTGTAGACAAAATTGAAGATGAATGGAACGATACATTTGGGGAAATGATATTCGATTCAGTGATGATTGCAAAAGACCGTGATCCTGAATTGCGGAAACGAATGCTCGATAAGATTGATGAAATCTTTGAGGGAAAATTGCCGATGTACAAAGCAACATATGATGAGTATTTACAGCCAGTGAAATTAGAACGTATGAAACCTAAATTGCGCCTTGTAAAAAAATAAAAAAGACACGTTCTTCAAACGCATCTCTTAATCTAAAAAATATAAAAATTTTTCGCAGAAAATATAAAAAGCCTATTGACAGGCATACTTAACCTATGTTATGCTTGAGGTAAGCACCTTCATGCCTTTTTAGGCACACTTCTAGTATATTATAAAAATTATTTTCTATGCATATTCTACATTAAAGGTGTGAAGGTGTCAACACTATTTTTTAAAAAAGGGGGAATGTAATGAATCAAACGTATTGGGAGAAATCGATCAAAGATTTCTTTAATAACTGGAAGGACATGAAAACACCGCTTCAGCATCCAGAACACTTCAAGAAACCGCAACAAGAGAAAAAACTCTTAACGATTGATGATCTCATACATAAGACGAATCAACAGCTAGTGAAGAAAAAGAAACGTGGCAGACCTAAAAAGAATACATAAGCTGATTAAAAATATACATACTTTGACCTTAACTATATTTGACTATTTGAGGGTGAAAAGGTGCTTCACCCTCAAAATACAACATAAAAACACGATACTTTTACAAAATTTATCGGATATTTATTTTCAAAGGTTGTTGGTTTGGTAAAAGTCTTAACTCCTTACAGATTTGCTTTAGTTTCGGATTTGAAAGGTCATCAATTTCAATGTCATTACATATTTGTAATTGCTCTTCGCTTAGCATTTCTTTAGGAATTAAAATGTCAACGTTTGCTTTTATATGCCTAATTCCAAGTTTCTTTGCTAAATAAGGTCTATGGTTGCCACCCATGCAAACAGAATATTTACCATTTGGAAATCTCACTAAATGTAAATCGCTATAATTTCTAAATTGATATCCATTTTTCTTTATTGATTCGTGTAACCGAAGCAGTTTCTCTTGATCGAGAACTCCTTTATAACTTAAACCAATGATATCTTTTACTTCAACTAGACAAATTCCATAATTGTAATAAAAGTACTGATTATTATACGGTTTGATTAATTCTTCAAAAAAATTCCATCCAGTGTAATCAATTTTCATAATATATCACAACCCTTTACTTTGCAGTATTAACGTTTAAAAGAAGCCCTAAAAGAGCTTCTTAACAAATTAATCAAGCAAGTGTAATGTTTTTGTATTTTAAGTAGTTTTTTAAACTAGCTTCAGCGATTGACAGTTTTACATTTGTATATCTATGCGGTTGAGCAGTCACAATGTGACCCTTTAATTCTTGCTCGATTATCACACAAAGCATATTCGAAACTCTACATAAATGGTCAATAGTATCCAAAAGTTCTAATTCTGTTTCACTAGCATTAGACCGAATATCCCAATGAGTAGCACTTATTTGGAGTTTATTTAGTCTTTCTTGGAAATCTTTCATATCTTCAATAGTAAACTTATCATTTAATCTCATCTTTTGACCTCCTTAAATGAATTTCACTAAACAATATGTTGTTAAGAGGTTGAATAGTATTATAAATTATTAAATTAAAACTGAATTTTAACCAAAAATAAGGGAGGAATTACATGACATTTAAACTAGAAGATTTAAAGCCTTATATTGACCCGAATCAATTCAATCATTTGCATCCAGAAGCGTTTCTTGAAACATTTAATTATATATACGATTTTGTGCAACAATCTCAAGCAATCTATACATACTTACAGAAACATCCTGAATCCGAAATGAAATACATAAAACGGGTGCTTAATTCACCACCCGGACAAGGAAAAACGACAGCTTTACAAACGATCATAAAGATGAATATTACAGATGCGTATCAAAAACATCCGTTCTTACTGGTATTTAATAATGGCGATACGATGAACGCTTTTGTTCAGAACATCTATACATATACCGATATTCCAAAGACCATTCTTGCGGTCGATGATGAAAATATACATACCGTCAAACCCGTGATTCAAGAGTATCAAATGCTCTGTATTACACAGCAACGTTTTAGGGATCTTGCATTAGATTTCGGAAATCGCGAACTCTTCACTAAATATGCACAAAAAGCATATTGGGGTAGATTACCGTCAGACATAAAACTGAAGCATAAATACATACCTAGAACCATTATTGCAGACGAAATGCCTATTTTCTTTGACACGGCAGTATTTGATATCTCATCTGAAAATAACTCGGTGGATTGGTTCGATGAGCTTGCAGAAAACACCGACAACGGAAAACTGATTTCCTTTTACAAAGCGAAAGGAAGGGGACTCATCAACGAATTAATTAACTACGAACTACTCCACTCAGTCGGCAAAACAACCAAAAAACTAATCCGCAAATACGAAGGAACAGATACAGAAAGCGTCTTACGATATATTTTAGATTCACTTAATACTCACGGTGTAGAAATGGAACACTTAAATAAATTCAAATGGTTCAAACGATTGTTGTTTGAAGATGATGTTGGGGCAATTGATCGGAATGGTAAGAAAACAGTTATCCTTTGCTCAAAATACATAGATTACAGTTCATTTGGAAATATACTTGTGCTTGATGGAACGGCAATACATACAAGTGAAGTTTATCGTCATGGAGGATATGACATTGTAGAGGTTAAAAATTATCACAATTACAAAGATCGGTTGACAATTGAATGGTGCAAAATTAATACTTCCAGTTCAGCAAGAAATGATAAAGAGAAGGAAATCAAAGAAAAAATCGCATCTGATATCATATCGAAAAGAAAAAATGGAATAGACGTTTTGCCTATTCCGTCCAAAGAAGATACGAATTTTTATATACAATCCGGTGCCATTACACCTGAACAATATGAACGGTTTTTCAAAGAGAAAATCAATGAAAATGACCAGTTAACTATCAACATACGCAATCTTACAGGAAAAAATGATTTAAATGAATACAATCGCATTGCTCTTTTAAATTTGCCTGTACTACCACCGCAACAATATAAATTACAAGCTATTGCACTGTATGGAACAAATATTGATTTACGATTAGTTCGTGATGTGACAGATAAAGAAGAGCAAAAACTCTACAAGGATCAGTGGTTTGTTGATCCTAGATTGCAAAAGCTATTTGAGCAACAAATGAAAGCCGATCTTTCGCAAATTATACATAGAACAAGCATCCGAAACATTAATTCCGACGCAAAAGTAACAGTTACGTTGTATCATAATAAACCAAAAACAAACAAGCTGCTACAAGAAATTTTCCGTATACCAAATGAAAACATTATTGAAGTTCCATTGCAACAGAATGAAAAATTCAAGGAAAAATGTTACGAGTGGGCTGAACTGGTATATGAATATTTACGGGGTGAGCCGAACAGAAAATTTACAGCAAGAAAAGTAGGTGGGCAACCTTTTAAAAATTTTATAAATAGAAATTGGGATCAGCATAAAACAGAAATTGTAACCATATTTTCAAAGTTTAATATAAAAATCATTCTCAAAAATAATGGATACAAATATTTCATGTTAGTTGATGATGGTGTTTTTGAAAATGTATCAGAAAAAAGTGAATCAAATTTCTATATATAATTCTATATAAAAAAATGATTCACTTTTAATAAATTGCATGTAAATCATTTGCAGTAAATGGGTTTCTGGATTAATTCTTAAAGTTAATAATTGCCGATGTGAGGGGGTGTGGGGGTGGTGCATCGGCAGGTTCTACAACTTTTGTGGAGTGACGCAAGGAACGGAACAAAAGTTGTAGAAGATGGTTAGGTAGCACCCCCACAATCTTGGTACAGATTGGAGGAAAACTAATGTTTGAGAAAATTACCAAAAAAATTGATCCCACTATTCTTGTATTTATTCTTTCAGGTCTTGGATATGCAATAACTTATCTATATCAATTAGGTGTATACCACTTTTATCAGATACCGAGCTTTTTGATGGATATTGATTTAACAAAGATTATTCGAAATGTCTTGTTTGTTTCAATAATTTTTGTTGTTGGGTACGTTATTGATGCATTTTATAAGGAATCAGACCTAAAGAATTATCTAGTTAAGAATATAGTAGAGAAAATTAAAATTATAGAAATGCCGAAATCTTTATCGAATATTTTGCAATTTATTTGTGTTGTTTGCTCTCTTTATTTCTTATCAAAATATTTGAGTAGTGATTTAAAAAATCCCACGTATTTAATTCTATGGATTGTTTCTCAATTAGGATACTTTATTACCAAAAGATATGGTCAAGCTGCGCTGGTTTTATTTATTATATTTATTTTTGCTTATGTATATTATTTAGGTTATAGTCAAGCTTCAACTAAAGATACCTACCTTATGATAAAGGGTACTAATCAAATAGTTGTTGAAGTAAACAAAGATGAGGCTATTCTTATGAAAATCGATAAACATAAAAAAATAATCTACCCAGAATACCAGATATTAAAACTTGAAAGCTCTAAAGTTAACCAATTGAAACTTGAGACTGTTAAAACAGGACGTCTAACGGTTAAGGATTAATTAATTTTTGCTTTAATTTGAAAGGGGTGATTGAGCTTGAGGGTAAATAATTCGCTTTCTTCTTGTTGTTGATAATGAGTCTGCTGAAAGTTTAGCAATCCAGCAATCAAATGTAAGCAAAGGAAAATGGTGATTGAGAGCAACAGTTTAAATGGTACAGAGTACAAATGGCAATGCAAAATGAACAATAACAAATGGCAAGCAGCCGAACACAATGCAAACAAAAACAATGAGTAAAGGAGAAGATGAACAATGGCAATGACAAATGCAATGAAAATGACGATGACAACGGCAGGAAGAAAACAGATGTTTGTTGGTGTTGTTGTGTGGGCTTTTGGGGACAGAAAAAGAAAATTAATTAATAAATGGAGGATGGTTGATGATGAAAACTTTAAAAGATTGGATTGTAGCTTACCGTGAAAATAAAGAAGTATTGAATGATTTTATTGTGTATGAAACGGTTCGTGAGCAAAATGAGCAGGGTCAATGGGATGAAGTTAGATATGTTCTCACGAAAGATCAAAAATTGAATGCGATCATGAAGCGAATGGAAATGAAATATTTTAAAGATGTAGATCGAAAAGATTTAAATGAGTATTTGCTTCATGCAATTGTAGAAGTGTTTGAAACGGCTGATACAAAAAGAAGCCCATCTGAAATCATCAGTTGGGCAGAGGATAGAATGAGATATATTGTGATTGATGAATTGAAACGGAATCATCATATGAATATTGTATCAGAAAATGAAGTGGTATCACACAGTGACAAAGATGATGAAGTGAATATTTCTGATTGGCAGATGTATCAGGAATGGCTAAAAGGTGAAGAAGCTAAAACATATGAGAAATTTTTAGAGTTTGTTGGTGGACTGGAGAGTATTCTTTCTAAGAAACAGCTTGAAGTATATACATATATGAAATCGGGCTGGACACAACAAAAGATTGCAGAAAAGATGGGCGGTTCACAGCAAAATGTATCAAAAATATTCCAGTCCGCATTAAATCGAATTAAAGCAGAGTATCTCCATTTTCGTACATATCGTGTCATGATGAAGTCGAATACATATCAAAAAATCAAAACGTTCGTGAAGTATACGGAAAATATTTTGGAGCATGTCACAGATGATGAAGCGATGCTCTATACATATACGATGAATTTCTTGCGTGAGAATGAAGAAGAGGATATTTCATTTGAATTGGCGCATGAAAACAAAAAGGACTTGAGTACGGGTGTATTAGATGCGTTATTTGATTATATGAGTGTTGGAGATCTGAAATGGTTTATGCCATACTGGAGAGGTGAAAAAGAAGTCACAACGAAGAAAGAAAAAGAAAAATTCGTCCGTATCGTGAATAAGTCATTGGTGCAGTATTTGATTGGGGCTGAAAAAGCATTGAAAAGAACGAGTGAAACGATTGTTGAACGAGAAATACATGAAAAAGTTATTGACTTAATTAGTTAAAATGTGATAAATTAAAAATTTTTGTTGTATTTTTTACGATATTATATATAGAGGATGGTTGGTTATATGAAATAACTTGCCATCCTTTTTTTGTTTCAACTTTTTGTTTAGCTACTTCTTTAACTTCAGCAATACGAGATTCTTTTGTTGCAAGTTCAATTAATGCTTTACGAATAACTTTATCAGCTTCATTTCTTTATATGCTTTAGCCATTTCGGGAATAGTTCTCTTTCAATTCTTATCTACATCAGCAACGATTGGTATTTAAAATTCCTCCACATTTTCTTTCTCCTTGAAACGGTCGGGAACGCTCCGACCGTCTTATTTTTTTGATGTGTTGGTTATAAAACTTAACATTGTATAGATTGTATCAAAGGCGGTGAGTGAGGTGATGAACAAAATCAAAAAAGTACGAATCCTTCTTGGTATGACACAAAAAGATGTAGCAAAACAAATTGGAGTTACACAAGCAATGTATAGCATGATCGAGAACGGAAAACGGAAGCCATCAAAAAAGACGGCTGCAAAGATTGAAGAATTGTTTGGAATATCATTGTTTTTCGTAGATTGAATGTACACGTATACGTCATGTTAGTGTGTACACACTTATTGGCGATAAGTGACTTGAGCGCATCGCTAGTGAAATGCTAGTGCCCGTCTATTGCACGCTCGTAAAAGATATGCATAGACAACCAAACCCATATTTATTACCTCCTATTATTATTTTTAAATCATTATTCATATCACCACCCCTTTCAAAGGCAGGATTTGTTTCCTGCCTCACTTTTTTACTGGAGTGATGAACGCTTGAAGAAGAAAAAGACATTTGAACAATTGCTTCGAGAATATCAAAAACAATATGAAGAAAAGCAAAAACAAATCAATAAACGAAAGGAGAAAAAGAAATGAGAGATTATGAACGTTTAGAACAAAAACAAGTAACTGAAATGAATGGAAAGGAAATTGAAGAGTTGATGTTTCATGCCTGCCGTGGGGCGAGTGATCAACTCTTTTATGGTCTTGCAAAACGGTTTTTGTTTGGAATTGAAGATGAAATTAGACAGATTCATGAGCGATTAGAGAAGCTGGAATTGCTCGTTAAGATGCTAATTGAATCGAAACAGGAAGCTAAAAAAGAGGTTAATGTTGAAGCGTGGAAACCGACAGATAAATCGTTGGTTGAAGCATGGAAACCGAATCCGAAATTACAAGAGGCTCTTGAAAAAGTCGATAAAGAAAAGCTTGCAAAAGCGATGGAAGAAGCAATGAAGGTTAATACATTGCGTACTATTTCACTGCCGAAAGTTGAGTTGCCGGAGATGAAGGGAGCTGACGAGGAATGATCGTTGCTCCTCCTGAACACCATGTATTTTTTGTGAATGGTGAATATGTATTTGTGCCGTATTCAGAGTGTGATGTTGAAGGGTTTATAGAAAATGAAATGGCTGCGAGGATTGCTGAAAATGAAAAGTTCCGTGATTTTGTAAACCAATTGACGGCTTGGGGTGATTTCCTTGAGCGATTTTTCTACATGAATGATATATATTTTTGGGACAAAGAAACGCATGAATGGAATCCAGATTTTCGAAAGCATTTTGATACAGAAACGGAAACTTGGCTATTTGCAGACCGAATTTTCAAGATGAATGTAGAGAACTATTTTGCTGGCTATCCCGAATATGCAAAAGCGTATATTGAATATGTTTTGCGATGTGATGAAAATGATGTGCCTTTTGATGATGGTTTTTATCAGTTTGTAGCAAAACGGATGATTGAAGATGGAGAAATTCGAATTGAATGGGAAAAGGTGATGTGATGATACGGATTCCTGATTATTTTGTTTGTAAGAAATGCGGAATACATATTAAATACGAAAAAGCGTCTGAAATGGAATGTGGGCAGTGCTTGTTTGAGGATTGGATAGGAGTGACGAAAACAAATGAAACAAAATACGAAAAAGGAGAAGAAACAACGAATAAGTAATGGGTACATATTGATTTATAAGCCAGACCATCCAAAAGCCATAAAGCGTGGTCAATGGCAAGGATATGTTTACGAACATGTGATTGTTGCTGAGAAGATGCTGAATAGATCATTACGTGATAACGAAGAAGTACATCATCTTAACATGAATCCTTCTGATAACCGTCCTGAGAATTTATTGATTCTTGAAAAAGGACAGCATAGTAAAATACATAATTTTATGCGGAGATATGATTTATACCCGATATTTGAGGAAATTGCAACTGATGGACATATCGTGAAGAAGTGCTTGTTTTGTAATGAATATATAGTAAATGAGAATAAGAAATTTTGTAATATTGATTGCAGAAAACAATACGAACAACAAAAGAAAGGAGAACAAAACAATGATGAACGAGATGCAATTGTTTGATAAATTAAAAATGGTTGTAGAAAACGGAGATACGGATGAAATTGAAAAATTTCTTTTATCTGAAGAAGGGGAAGAAATAAGACGGGAGTTGGAGCAAATAGTAAGTAACATATGGGAAGGTGTAAGGAAAATTGTTGCATCACTTTATAAGGCTTTTAAGGAGAATGAGGAGCTGATATTGAGTTTTCTTGAAGAAAATAAAAAAGATTGAAATTGCTTTAAATAAAGCAGTTTTTCTTTTTGGACTCGTGGTGTAATTGGTTAACACGTTCGCCTCATAAGCGAAATGATGCAGGTTCGAGTCCTGCCGAGTCCACCATGTTTTTGATGATGTAGAAGGAATTCCTTTCCTTTTCGTTGAATTGAGTAGACGGAAGGGAGAGAGGGGTACATGGAACAAAATAAAAAGAATGATATTAAGGATTCTGTAAAAGACACCGCAATCGATGTCATTCTCGATGTCGGAAGTGACACTGTAGCAGATATTGCCAAGGAAACATTTACTGGAATGCTTCAAGGGATATTGATTGATGCAGGAGCTTCGTTAATTCCAGGATTATATGGAGTTATATCTGGTTATAAACGAGTTCGTTTTGAACGGAATATACAGAAATTTGCCGACGAATTATATTCAAAAATTGAAGAAATAAAGGTAAACTTAGAAAATAAAACAAAAGAACAAAAAGACAAAATTGACCAACTATTTGGTTATGTAATGGATTATGTAATTGATGAACAACAAGAGGAAAAGATAAAATTTATGGTTAATGGTTTTGTTAATATCACAGAACATGATCAAATTACAGAAGATTTTGTGTTAACTTATTATGATGTCTTAAAAGAATTGAGAATGGTAGATATAGCGGTTCTAAGGTTAATGTATTCATCGCATTATTGGATAAATAATGATGCTGAAAGAGAAACTTATCGAGATGTTATGGAAAGACATGGGCTAAGTTATGAGCAGTATGAGTCTGTACGTCGGAACTTACAAAGGATAGGTTTACTTACGACAAAAACAGATTTAAGTATAAATGATGACTTGGATCAAATATATAAGGCGTTCAAAGAATTATATGCTTATTTAGATAAATTAACAAACCCTAGATATAAGGGGTCATTGCCAAAATTAAAAGAGCCTAAATTAAAATCCAAAGATAGCTTACAAATATCTAAATTTGGACGAGATTTTGTTGAGTTTTTCTTGAACTTAGAAACAGGACAATAAAGGTCCTGTTTTATTTTGTTTTTGAAGGAGAGAGAAAAATGAATTATGAAACATTCATTCTTACTTTGCTTAAACTTGCAAAAGAAATAGCAGAGAAATCTGTTTATACTTCTGTAGAAGAAGAATTCTTAAAGCAAATGGATATTTTTGTTGAAGAAATCGAAAAAAGGATAAAGTATGGAGTATCTTAAAGATTTTATTTAAGGCATTCGAATAATCAGGTGCTTTTTATTGAATTAGCAGGAAAAATGTCCCCTTTTGTCGAAATGAGTAGGCGAAAGGGGTGTGACAAGTGAGTGTCAAAATGGATGGATTTGATGACTTACAAAAGTTTTTTAAAAATCTCGAGAAGAAAGCGAAGGATGCGAGTGGAGAGGCAAGTTTTTCAGAGTTATTTAATCCAGATTTTATGACTGTATTTACCAATTTCAAAAGTATCGATGAATTTTTCGAAAAAAGCCCTTTTGATATTAACACACAGGAAGATTTCGAGAATCTTAATGAGTCTGAATTAGATAACTATGTTAAAGAGAACACTCGCTTTTCTTCTTGGGAAGAAATGATGAATGAAGCTGGTAAAAGGTATATAGCGAAAAAGCTAGGTTTATAATTTGATTATCATTAGCGCTCGATTATCCGAGTGCTTTTTTATTTGGAGGGAAGAAGATGTTACTTGCATTTCAAATTTTATTGTTTATTTTAATCGTGTTGTTTGGCATGGGCTTGTTGAGTGATGAAAGCCAAGAGAATAAAAACAGATATTTGAGTGTTGTGTTGGCAAGTGTTATTGCTTTGACTGTAAGTTTTTTTGTGGGGTGAAGTGATGATTAATATTGAGGAAGTTATTTATCACAATGAAGGTGTAACTGTTCATTTTACATATAAAGGTGATGATATTGAATTTGATGGACATATTAGGCTAAGTCCTAAAGAATACAAAGCAAGTGGCAATGGTGAGGATTTGGATTATTTAGTGAAGTGTATTTTGGTAAGGGAATTGCATCATTTGGTGAATGGATATTGAAGGAAATGGAGGGATAAGATGAAAAATTTTCGTGTTGAACGAATTGAGTTTTTTAGCGATGAAATAAAGAAGGAAAAGGGATTAGATGGTGATTTTGGGATTGTAGGAACGTTTGAACAGGATGGAAAAAAGAAATATTTTGCAATGCAGCTTGGTAAAAAGGATTTTGAGAAGAGTATTAGAGAATTGATGAAGATTGCAAGGGAAGAATGTGAGTGGGTGAGTATGGATGAGATTGCATAATGAGATTACTTGTATTAATGATGGTGAAATTGTGGAAGTACCTAAAAATGCATCGATTTTTATTGTGAAGGATAATTTTGATGAGGAATGTATTAAAAGGATGATGAACACAGGAGTAATAATGAATTCAGATGCAGAAGTGCAATGGATTAGTGAAGATGAGTTAAGTGGTTAATTTTTTTAATTATATAAGTGTATGATTATATGTTTATATGATGTGTGGCTGGTGACAAATAAATGGCATTCAAATTTGTTGAATGTGAACGCTGTCCTACAACCTTTAAAGTAAAGAAAATTAAAAAGGACATGATTGGAGTATATAAAGGTGCTCCTGTTTATCATCGGTATTATGAATGTGTGAGATGTAAACACAAACATACTGTGAAGATTGATACACTTGTGGTGAATAAGTGGACTGATCAAATGTTCATGTTGAAGTGGTATATGCAGATATATCGAAAAGATGAAAAGAAGTGTGAAGAGTTGGCGAGGGAATATGAGATGGCTAAGAGGGAAGCCGAGAAGGTAATTGAGGATGTGAAGAAGGTAGTTGGGATGGAGTAGGTGTTGTTTTATTTTTTAAATATATAAGTGTATGCTTATATGTTTATGTGATGTGAGATGATGGGAAAATGAAAAATGAGTGCAAACCCGTGCACACTGTTACACATGCCAAAGGGGGTGAAAGATATGTTAAACGAACGTGAAATGAAGGCAATACAATTGTATTATCAAGGCGGTATGACAGTTGAAGAGATCGCTCATGAGTGTGGATATAAAAACAGATCATCTATCTATAAACTTTTGAAACGTGAAGATGCTCAAGAGTATATTGACATGCTTGCACAAGAAAGTTTAAAGGAAGCGTTGCGAACATTGCGTATTAACTCACGTGATCTTTCAAAAATCATTGTTGATATTGCACGTGGCAATATAAAGAATACAAAGACAGTCTATGCCCAGTTGAATGCTTTGACGAACGCACTTGAGAAAGCTGGACTCAATCAGAAAACACTTGTTATTGAAGAATCGAACAATGATGATCAAGATTATAACGAATTGCTGGATATGTTGAAGAAAGAAGAAGGCAGCAAAGAGGAATGAGTTAAAAAATTTTAATCAATTTGTATCATTTGACTACACCCTCTTGATACATTTTTGAGATATTGATATAATAGGCTTAACGATGTATCAAATACATGTATCAAAAATAGGAGGGTGTAGTCGTATGAAATATGGATATGCAAGGGTATCATCATCTGGTCAAAATTTAGAAGCGCAATTGAAACAGTTAGAGGAGTTTGGATGTGAAAAGATATTTAAGGAAAAAGTAAGTGGACGTAAAAAGGATAATCGTGAACAATTCAATAAACTTTTAGAAACAGTTAAAGAAGGCGATGTGATTGTAGTAACTAAACTAGATCGCTTTGCCAGAAGTACAAAAGATGCTTTGAATACAATAGAATATCTTAATTCAAAAGGTGTCGGACTTGTTGTTTTAAATATGGGTGGTGAAAAGGTAGATACTACTACAGCAATAGGAAAGTTAATGGTAACAATTCTTGCTGGTATCGCAGAATTTGAAGCAGATATGATACGTGAAAGACAGCTTGAAGGTATTGCATTAGCAAAGCAAAGAGGTGTCTATAAAGGCAGACCAAAGAAGTATACAGAGCATAATAAAGGTCTACAATATGCACTTGAATTATTCCGTAATCGTGACAAAAATGGGATGACAGTTAATGAGATAGCCGAGATCACGAAAATAAGTCGAGCAACGATATATCGTGAAGCAAAACGATTAAATATTGATTAACAAAGACGGTCAACAATTGACGGTCTTTTTTCTTTTGCTCTTTTTTACGGTAGGGGGTATGCCTTCTGTTTTTGGCTGGCAATCCCCAGCAGCAGGTATCACAAATTTTTTTACCAAATTTTCAACCCTTTAAAAAAGGAGGTGACAAAATGGATAAGCAACAGAAAGAACTTATGTTGCAGTATCTCAAACGTCACTTTACAGATGAACAAATTGAAGATTTACTACTGAAATACAAAGGTAAATACACCGGTAAAAACGGTTTACGTAAAAAATTAGCCCAACTTGATAAAGAGTATTTCGGTAAAGCCTATTTTCCTAAATATTTCAGTCGTGAATCACCTGCTTTTCACGCTGAAATTGAAGAACATTTACAAAAAATGCTCGATGGAGAAATAAAAAATCTTTGCGTGGTTTCTCCACGTGGTTATGCAAAGTCTACGCTCGGAAGCTTTAAAATCCCATTATACTGCTTGCTGTTTCGTTTAAAGCCATTTATCCTTCTCATCAGTGCTAACGAAGCAATGGCAAAAGAGTTTTTGAAATCTATTCGCATTGAACTCGAAACAAATGAAGCGATTCTTGAGGATTTTGGCGACTTAAAAGGCGACACATGGAATACAGAATGCCTTATCTTGACTAATGACACATGTATCATGGCAAAAGGTGCTGATAGTTCCCTTCGTGGTATCAAATATAAGAATTTACGTCCGACATTAATTATTTCAGATGATATTCAGAAGGATAGCAATATTTCATCTGAATCTAAACTTGACCAACTAAAAAAATGGTACTGGGAATCCCTTGTGAACACAGGCGATACATATACATCATTCCTGTTCATCGGCACTCGAATGACAGAGGATGACCTGTTAGCCGATATCATGAACAACCCTACATATACAACGCTGTTTTATCAAGCCGTTATTTCATGGTCAGAACGTGAAGACCTTTGGAACGAATGGGAAGAAATCGTTACAGACCTATCGAATCCATTCAGATTGTCCGCTGCTGAAACATTTTTCGAAAAACATAAAGAGGAAATGCTCAAAGGTACAAAGGTGCTTTGGGAAGCAAAAAATGATTATTATGACTTAATGCTTAAACGTATTGAAATCGGTGACGATGCTTTCTCGAAAGAGTTACAGAACGAACCAAAGTCATCAAAGGATAGAGTATTTCAAGAACTCATTTATTTCACACCTAGCGAATTAGATACATCTAAACTTGAAGAAATCGTAATGACAATCGATCCATCACTTGCAAAGTCAAACCGTTCGGACTTTTCCGCAATCACTGTGCTTGCGAAAGACGAGGACGGTTATTTTTATGTCATTGATGGCGATTGCAGACGCTTAAAGCCAGATGTACTCATTGATACTGTCATTGAAAAAATGTCAAAATATCCTATTTCACGTATCGGCATTGAAACAGTGAACTTCCAAGCGTTGTTAAAGCAACAGCTTGAGAAAAAACTCATCCAAAACGGCTATTATATCGACATTGTGGAAATTAATTCACGCTCCAATAAACATTCACGCATCATGTCTTTGCAGCCGATGATTGCAAACGGATATATAAAATTCAACCCTCACAATAAAGCATACAATCAGCAAATTCTTGATTACTCATCGACAGCAAAGAATGATGATGCGCCAGACTCATTAGAAATGGCCGTCACGTTGATTCAGAAAATGAGACGTATCCAATCGTTAGATAGACGTTTATTAGGATTATAGAAGGTAGGTGAAAAGGTGTTAACATCAGAACAAATTAGAGATGCGATAAAGAAACATCGTACAGAATTGCCTCGATATCAGAAACTGTACAATTATTACGTTGGTCGGAATGACATTTTAAATCGTCAACTTCCTGATCCACTCAAGCCGAATAACAAAATTGCAACATCGTATCCGAGTTTGATCATTGACACTGTGGTCGGCTATTTTGCGAGCAAGCCAGTCAGTTATTTATCTCGCTCAAACAATGAAAAGTATCTTGCTGATTTGCAAAAAATCTTTCTTTTCAACGATGAAGAAGATACGAACGCAGAAATTGTGAAAGATTTTTCGATTTTCGGAAAGTGTTATGAATTAACGTATATCGATACGCAAGGAGATATCCGATTTAAGCAATATTCTCCACTTGAAATGTACGTTGAAAAGGATTCACAAGATAATATTCTTTTTGGCTTGCGTTATTGGCAAGAAAAACAAGGCGATACAAATGTAACTAAAGTGGAAGCATACGATGCAGAAGGGTTTCACTATTTCACATCGTTTGACGGTGGTGAAACGTTTTTATTAGATCAATCTATTCCTCACTATTTCGGTGAAGTGCCAGTAACGATTTATAAAAATAATGATGAGGAAATTGGGGATTTTGAAAAACAAATCCCTTTGATTGACGCTATTGATAAGATTCTTTCAGATAGCGCAAACGAATTAGAAAGTTTTGCCAATGCGTATTTGTTGATCAAAGGCTATCAAGGTACAAAGCCGGAAGATATTCAAGCCATGCGCCAGAATGGGGTGCTTTTGCTGGATCAACAAGGCGATGCTTCTTGGCTTATTAAAAATATTAACAACCAATTCCAACAAAATTTCTTTGAAACAATTGATAATTTGATACATATTCAAACAGCGACACCGAAATTGACAACAGAACAGTTCAGCTCCAATTTGTCAGGCATTGCTATAGGATTTAAACTTTTTGGACTTGAATCCAAGTGTTCAGTCAAAGAGCGCAAAATGGAAAAAGCATTGCGGAAACGTATTCGATTGATTACAAATATCCTTAATTTGAAGGGTGCGAACTACAACTATACAGATATTCAATTCCAATTCAGTCGTAACATTCCGCAAAACGAAATGGAGATTGTGCAAGAAATCGTACAACTTACGAATATGGTTGACCTTGAAACACGTCTTTCTTGGCATCCTAGAATCCAGAATCCGAAGCAGGTCATCGAGAAATTAAAGCAAGAACAAGACACAATGAATCTTGACGCTATAGGTGACAGCAATGAATGAAAAAGAATTTCTCAAGATGGTCGATGAATTATTCAACCTATCTGAAAAGGAACATCGTGAAGTATTAAAACTGTATCGAAAACATCGTGACAATATTAAGCAACTCATTGCTGAATTGTTCATGCGATACGGAAATGACGGAAAAGTGAACGTTTCCGACATTCCGAGAATTGAACGACAAATGCAAGAAGAAGTAAGAAACATTGCTGTTTCTGAAGTAGCTATTGTCACAACTATCCTTGCGACTGTATTTGCTCATGCGTATTATCGGACAGCCTATGAGATTGAAAAAAATATTGAAATAGCCATTTCTTTTTCGTTGCTGCGAAAAGAAGTGATTGACGAGATCATTAATTTTAACTGGAGTGGTATTCCATTCAGTGAAAGAATATGGGACAACACGAACACACTTGTAAAAGCATTGAGGACTGAATTGTATATAGGAATCCAGCAAGGAGAAAGCATCGATAAAATTGCAAGGCGTATTGACAAACAATTTAATTCTAAAGCATATCAATCCCAACGACTGATTCGAACAGAGACAGCTCGGGTGATTTCTTCAGCACAAGAAAAGATTTATAAAGATAGCGGTGTCGTTCAGAAAGTGCAATGGGTTGCAACTCTCGAAGGAAATACGTGTGAGCAATGCGCCCGACTCGATGGAAAACAATTTAATCTTGATGATGATACAAAACCTTCTCCCCCAAAACATCCGAATTGTCGCTGTTGCTTAATACCTATTATTGAGGGATATGAGCCAACAAAACGTAAAGACAACGAAACGAAGCAAGTCATCGAATATCAAAGTTATGATGAATGGGCTAAAAGTAAGGGAATTCAGTCACCGTAATGGTGGCTTTTTTAATTTTCTTGACCTGCCATATGTCATTAAACTGGGCAAAAATCAAAAAATCATGCACTTCTAGGACTATACAGTGTTAGAAGGGCAAAGGAGGTCAAATACATATGAATTTAGAAGATGTTAAAAAGTTTTTTGAAGAAAACAAAGATAATGAAGAAGTTAAAGCATATCTTCAGGGCTTACGTTCAGTAAGTGTTGAAGAGGTGCAAAAAATGCTTGTTGAAAATGAGGAGTTGAAGAAATTCTTCGATTCCGAAAAGGATAAGCATTTTTCGAAAGGGTTAGAAACGTGGAAACGCAATAATCTTCAAAAACTAATTGATGAAGAGATCAAAAAACGTTTCCCTGAAGCAGATCCAAAAGATGTGAAATTGAAAGAATTGGAAGCAAAAATTCAACAAATGGAACAAGAAAAGTTACGTGAATCGCTTAAAAATAAAGCACTTACGATTGCAACAGAGAAAAAGCTTCCAGTTCAACTTATTGATTTTCTAATTGGTCAAGATGAGGAGTCTACACTTCAAAACCTTGCTACATTTGAGGAAGTGTGGACACAAAATCTTCAAGCACTTGTTGAAGAAAAATTAAAAACAAGTGGCGTAAATCCGAAAGATTCAAGTGCAAAAACTCAAACGTTTACCCGTGAGCAAATCGAAGCGATGACACATGAAGAAATATTGAAAAACTGGGATGTCATCAAAGATGCTCTTAAAAATATCTAGTTATCTCAAGGCTTGCTAAACGCAAGTCTTTTTTATTTGCAAAAAAATTTCAAAAAAATAAAAGGAAAGGTGATGTTAAATGTCAGTACAATCTTTTATTCCACAAATTTGGGAAGCTCGTTTATTAGCTAACTTCCACAAAACTTCCGTTGCAGAGGTAATTGCAACAAAACCGACTGAAATCAAAGGAAACAAAGTTATCTTCAACCGTGTTGGTGCAGTAACCGTAAAAGATTACACTGGAACAATTACTTGGGATGAAGTCAACACTACACCAGTCGAATTAAATCTTGATCAAAAGAAGTATTTTGCTTTCACAGTTGATGATGTAGACAAAGCACAAGCAGCAGGCGATCTAATTGACTCCCATACATCAGAAGCATCTGCAACGCTTCAAGAAACGATTGATAAGTATGTTCTTTCTCTATATACTGCTGTTCAAGCAGGAAACACTATTGGTGATGACACATCTCCAGTTGCATTAGATAAAGCCAATGTATATGACTATATCGTGGATCTAGGTACTAAACTTTCGAAGAATAAAGTACCTTTGGCAAATCGTTTTGTTGTTGTCAATGCGGAAATTTTGGGGTTACTCTCAAAAGATCCTCGCTTCACTGCAAATCCGACAGTTCTTGAAAATGGTGTTGTGGAAGGACAAAAAATTAATGGTATGCAAGTTGTCGTATCTGAAGAAATTGCAAATGTAAGCGGAAAATACAAAATCCTTGCACTTCATCAAAGCGCAATCGGATATGGAAAACAAATTGATTCTATTGAGGCAATGCGTTTACAAGATAGCTTTGCGGATGGAATTCGCGGGCTTGCGACCTATGGTGCTACTGTACTTCGCCCTGAAGCATTAGCGGTGCTTACAGCAACTATTGCTTAATACATAATCTTTTGACGGGCAGGGCTTCCCTGCTCGTTTTTTATTTATAAGTGAGGTGATGAGTTTTGCTATTTCGTAACAAGAAAACAGGCCTTGTATGGGAAATTGTAGATAAAGATCACATTAAACGACTTCAAAATGATGACGATTATGAAGAAGTCAAAGAAGAACAAAAAGAACAATCAAAACAAACTCCTAAAAAATCCCCGACTAAAAAGGGGTGAATTAGATGCCTTCACTTGATAATATAAAAACTTTATTGGGCATTTCTAATAATACTCAACTGTAGATGAGCAAATTCACTGACATAAATTGACAACTAAACAAAAAAGGAGACATGAACCCGATTCCTTGGTTAGAATAGATGTACCACCAACTATCCACAAGGAGGTTCATGTCTCATGAATAGATTAGCACATCACCAAGGAATCCACAAGTTTTTCTTCACGCTGGGGTTGACGCTGCAGCTTTCCAAACCGGTCATCAAGCATCTCATTCATATTGTCGATGCCTTGACCACCAAGGGATTCTCGGGAACATTGACTGATATTCATTACTGGAGCTTTCATCCGAATCATCGAACGACGCTCAGTCACTTTTTCACGAAAAGCCCTTGGAACGAGGAAAGGCTGCTTGGGAAGCTTCAAGAGTGGATCCTTTCCCAGGTCGAACGACTGGCCAAACGGAAGAATCAACCCCTTTTTGTTTCGATTGATGATACGATTTGCCAAAAAACGAAGCCTTCGTCACGGGCTGCGCACGCCATTCAAGGGTGCGACTGGCACTACTCGCATAAAGATCATCAATCGGTCTGGGGGCATTCGCTCGTTTGGCTGATGGTGCACACCTTCACGCAGGCGTTCCCATTTGCGTTCCGCCTGTATGACAAGAAAGCGGGAAAAAGCAAGATCGACCTGGCGATCGAGATGCTTTCCTCGCTCAAGGTGAAGCGGGCTCAGCCGGTGTATGTGCTCATGGATTCGTGGTATCCGTCCAAAAAGCTCATTGAAGCCTGCTTGAAACAGGGATTCCATGTCATCGCGATGCTCAAGACGAACCGGATTCTCTACCCGAAAGGCATCGCCATCCAAGCCAAGCAGTTCGCCCGCTATATCGAGTCCAAAGACACCCGCCTCGTCACGGTGGGGCAGGAGCGTTATCGCGTGTATCGCTATGAGGGGGCCATCCATGGCCTCGATGACGCGGTGGTGCTGCTGGCTTGGAAGGCGGATCAGCCGCTGACGCCGGAACATCTTCATTGCATCTTGAGCACCGACCGGGAACTCGGGGACGAAGACATCTTGCGTTACTACGCCCAGCGCTGGACGATCGAGTGCTTTTTCCGGCAGGCGAAAGATCAACTGAAGCTGGATGGATACCGCGTTCGCCACATTCGGGCGGTGAAACGGTATTGGGCGGTGGTGCTGTTGGCCTGCGTGTACAGCATCGCCGAATCCCGACAAAACCTCTCCACCGGGCTGGAGCTTCTTCGGTCGCGGAAAGACCACAGCGTCGTCGAGTTCATTTATGACGCTGCGAAGCAAGATATTCCCATTGATGTGATCAAAAAACAGCTCCGTATCGCGTAAGGGGTACCCTGTTTGTCTCTCTAACCATGGAAATTATTGTAATGAAAAATGCTCATCTACAGATACTCAAGATAATTTGCTCAATTTATACCTAACTCGCGCAACATCGTTCGTAAAAAATTATTGCAACATCGATGTAATTCCTGCTGAACTCAATGAAGTGATTGAAGATATTGCTGTTTATCGTTACAGAATGAATGGTGTAGAAAATGTGAAAGCAGAATCGAAAGGTTCGCTTTCGGAAACGTATCGTGATTCGTTGCCCGATGATATCATCGCTCAATTAAATCGATATCGAAGGGTGAAAGTCGTATGAGACTAACGAAAACAGTGTATCTTCTAGGCGAAGGAGAAGAAGTATTAGTCGGCTGGAATAACTTCGGAGAACCAATTTATGAAACGATTTCTACAAAAATCCCAATCCAATGTGAAATTGAACCTTATTCATCAAAATTAGCTGAAAATCGATACGGAATCATTGTTGATGTGCAATATCGACTGTTTACAAAGCCGGATGAACGCTTAAAACTCGGTGAAAAGATTGAGTATAAGGATAAAAATTACACGATTACAGGCGTAATGGATTTTGATCGACACTATGAAGTGTTAATTAAAAAGGATGATGCTTAATGAGCCGTTTTCAAGAAGAAATTCAGAAAATGAAGGAAAGACGTGAGAAAACAATTAAACAAATCGCTGTTTTCGTGGAAGCTGAAGCGAAATTGCGTGCGCCAGTCGATACTGGGCATTTGAGACGTTCCATTACTCATGAAACGCAATCAGATGAAAATGTATCCAAAGCATACATCGGAACAAATGTTGAATACGCTCCGTATGTCGAATTTGGCGTGGCAAGTAAGAATATCAAACCACAGCCATATCTTCGCCCAGCAATCGAGGAAAATAAAGATAAAATCAAAGACATTATCGAGAAGGGAATGAATGTTCAATGACGATTTCGCAAATCATTCATTCCCTTTTAACTTCTGATAGTGAATTGGTGAACTTAGTCGGCTATACACCAAAAAACAAGCGTATTTCGGCAATGATTCCGAACGATCGTGAAGATTATCCTTACATTGTATTTGAAACTTTTCCATATGAAGCTGGAGAAGTCGATACATACAGATGCGATATTCGCATTGTCTCAAAAAATGTAGTTGAGATGGAGAAAATCGCTAAAAGAGTGATTGATTTATTGCATTTTCGAGCAAAAGATAAGCCGTTTAGCGTGAATAATACTGCCATCTACCATGCCAAACATATTGGCGGTGGCGTTTTGTATGTTGATGATTTAAACGTATATGAGCAATTACTTATTTTTCATGTAAAAGTAAAGGAGATGATTTAATATGGCGACTGTACAAGAAAATACGATTTTACTTGGTTCGGGTGATCTTTATCTTGGTCAAGTTGATCCAAACGCTACAGAAACAGAAATTCAAGCTGCACTTGTAAATGTGGGTGCGATTAGTGGTGGTGCAACATTAACATATAAACCTACGTTTCATGACGTGAAAAGTGCCAATAGAGGAACAATCATGAGTTTTCTAACTGAGGAAGAAGTAACT
Organism: Geobacillus thermoleovorans; assembly: GCF_001610955.1. GTDB lineage: Bacteria > Bacillota > Bacilli > Bacillales > Anoxybacillaceae > Geobacillus > Geobacillus thermoleovorans. Next base: position 2,272,483 of record NZ_CP014335.1, on the reverse strand, counting down.
TTCAAGTCGGGCTTGCTTACATGGAATCTTGAAAATTTATCGAAATTAAGTGCCGCAAGTTATTCTGAAGATACGACAGCTGGCACAAGACGAATTGGTATCGGTGGACTTAAAAATGTACCTGTTAACTACCTTCGTTTTGTACATACGAAACCAGATGGTAAAACATTGACAGTTAATATTTTCCGAGCGCAAGCACAATCGGGATTTGAAATTGCTTTTGATCCAGAAAAAGAAGTCGTACTTGATGCTGAGTTTAAGGCGTTGGCAGTTACAGGAAGAAATGATGGCAACCTTGTTGAAATTATCGAGGAAATTTAATTCTTTCTATAAGGAAGGGAGTATTATATTCCCTTCCTTTTTTATGTCTGACGAAAAAATAGGAGGTTGAAAATATATGAACATTATTGATTTAGATTTACTCGTTTCTGAACCGATTCAATTCAAAATTGGTGGTGAAGTTTTCGAAACACCTTCGTCACCATCTACCCAACTTGTTTTACAAATGGTTGCTATTGAAAACAAAGTGAAAAAAGCAAAAAATGCAGAAGAACAAATTCACCTTCTTGCAGAAATGGTATCTTTGCTCCTTTCTCAAGGCGAACGGAAAGTTACAATTGATGAAGTACTTGAAAAATTTTCACCTGTACAGATGAAAAAAGTAGTTGAAGTATATCAACAAAAAATGACGGAGATTAACACTAACCCAAACTGATGATGCCGTCGCTTCCGGGGGAAGAGAGAAAAGGAAGCGATGGAATTGAGTTCATGGAGAAAATAGCATATCTCAATATGAAAACTCGAATGTCGCATGCGGAAATTATGAACCTTCCGTATGCGATTTTTTTGTCTTATCTGAAACACTATCAAATGTTTGATCTCATGAGTACTCCAGAGGGTCGAGAATATCTCGAAAAAGTTGAACGTCTTAAACAGACTTCACCTGACTTTGCAAAATTACGCAAGGTATCAGGTTACAAAAAGGCAGGTGAGAAATAATGGCAACAGTCGATCTAGGAACCTATAAAGCTGAAATTCTGCTTGATGATTCGAAATTTACATCGAAAATGAGTGCTGCGGAAAGAGATATACGAAATTTTGAGTCAGGAGCAGGAAGATGGGGAAGCCGATTGGGCGCACTTGCAACTGGTGCAATTGCAGGACTTGGTGCGTCTATTGCGGCAGTTGGAACGATGGCAGTCAAAACGGGCGTTGACTTCAATGCAATGAAGGAACAATCCGAAATAGCATGGACAACCCTTTTAGGTAGTGCAGATGAAGCAAAGAAAACGATAAACGATCTCGTCCAATTGGGAGCAAAAACACCGTTTGAGTTTGAGGGACTTGACAAGTCAGCAAAACTTCTCAATATGGCTGGATTTGAAGGAGAAAAGTTAAAGGAAACATTAATTGCTGTTGGTGATGCGGTATCAGCAGTCGGTGGAGGACAGGAAGAATTAGAAGGAGTTTCAATGGCACTTTTTCAGATGTCGGCTAAAGGGAAAGCGTCAGCAGAGGAAATGAATCAATTGGCGGAGCGCGGGATTCCCGCATGGCAGATTCTCTCTGAAACGATGCATAAACCAATCCCTGAATTAATGAAAATGTCAGAGCAAGGTAAATTGATGGCAAAAGATGTAATCCCAGCACTTGTTGAAGGCATGGGTGAACGTTTTGGCGGAGCAATGCAGAAACAATCGCAAACGTTCAACGGTTTGATGAGTACATTGAAAGACAACCTCAAATCCTTCACCGCAATGATAACAAGCGATTTATTTGAAAAAATAAAATCCTTCCTCCCTCCAATCATTGACTTCGTGAATCGCATTTCAGACGCATTTAAGAACGCAGGTTGGAAAGGTGTAATTCAAGAAATTCTTCCGCCACAAGTCACCTCATCTATCACCCAAAACATCGGAATTCTAAAACAAATCATTTCCGATTTTATTACATTCGGAAAAAACATTTGGAAGCAATACGGTGATGAAATTTCTGCAACAGCAAAAGTAGCGTGGGAAGCAGCATCTCAAACAATTAAAGGACTGCTTGAAATTTTGCGTGGCGTTATCAAAACCGTTCTTTCCCTCATTTCCGGTGACTGGAAAGGTGCATGGGAAGGGATAAAAAGTATTGCAAAAGGTGTTTGGGATACAATAGGTGGATTCATTAAAAACGCCACAAACGGAATTCAAAATATCATCAAAGCATCGCTTGAGATTGTAAAGAACATCTTTTCAACCGTTTGGAATGGGATTAAAACGTTAGTTAGTACAATATGGAACAGTATAAAAAGTACAATTTCTACAACTCTTAATGGCATAAGCTCAAATATCCAAAGCATTTGGAACAATATTAAAAATGCTATTTCCAACACTCTTAATTCGATAAAAACTACAGTGAGCAATATTTGGAATGGAATTAAATCATCAATTTCTTCTACAATACATAGTATTTCCAGCATTGTTTCCTCAGTCTTTAACTCAGTAAAATCAAATGTATCAAGTATTTTCAATAGCATCAAATCAACTGCTTTATCCGTTTGGAATGGAATCAAATCGTCTATTTCAACAGCGGTAAACACAGCAAAATCAGCGGTAAGTAGCGCATTTTCCTCTATGAAAAGCGCTGTTTCTTCCATCATGAGCGGTATCAAATCGATAATAACAAGCATGTGGAATAGCGCTGTGAGTTTCTTAAAAGGGATTAATTTGTTTTCTATCGGGAAAGACATCATACAAGGTCTTATTAACGGAATCAGTTCAATGGTTGGATCAATTAAGAAAAGGGTCGAAGAAATTGCAAGAAATATTCCAGCATGGGCGAAGAAAATTCTCGGCATTCGCTCTCCATCAAGAGTAATGATGGAAGTCGGACAATGGACAACCATCGGTTTTGCAAAAGGTATTGAATCGAAAAAGAAAGACGTTGAAAAATCGTCGAAAAAGACAGCAGAAGCAGCAAAAAAGGCTTTCGAAGAACAGTTTAAATCGGCTCAGTACAACTTTAAAATCGGAAAAATTGATGAAAGTCAGTATATCTCCAAATTGCGAACGATTCTAAAAGAGTACGCCAAGACATCTGATCAGATTCGTAAGGTCAATTTAGAAATTAAGAAAATTCAAGATGAACAGGCAAAGAAAACAGCGGAAATAGTCAAGAAAACCTTTGAACAAGGAAAACAAGCCATTGAATATCAAAAGCAAATCCGAAATGTTTCTCTTGAGCAAGAATTGCAGTGGTGGAACAATCTCGCCAAACTGTTCAAAAAAGGTACCAAAGAGCGCATGGAAGCCGAAAAAGAATATGCTCGTGTGAAAGACGAAATCACAAAGCGCAATTTCGAGAACGAGAAACGCTGGTTCGAAGAAAAGAAATACTACAATCAGCTTTCGTTAATGCAAGAACTAGAGTCGCTTAATACGGTTGCAAAACGATACAAACAAGGAACAGAAGAACGAATTTATTGGGAGAAAGAAATATATAGAGTCAAGAAAGAAATCAGTGACCGAATTGCACAGATCAATGATGAATATGTTTCTAAAATCGAAGAAGCAAACAAGCGACTAGCCGACAGCGAAAAACAATTAACGGAAGAATACCAACGTGCTGTTGACGAACGGGCTAAGTCGCTTTATTCGTTTGCTGGTTTGTTCGATGAGATCAAAATCGACTCGAACGTGACCGGCGAGCAATTGCTTAAAAATCTTGAAGATCAAGTGAAAGCTTTTGAAGAATGGCAAAGAAACATCCAAATATTAGTCAGCCGTGGGCTTGATAAAGGATTAATCGAAGAACTACAAGATTTGGGACCTAAAGCATATGCTGAAATTCAAGCATTAACTACATTATCCGATTCACAATTGCAAGAATACGCAAAACTTTGGAAAGAAAAACACGAATTAGCTAAAGATGAAGCAACAAAAGAATCAGAAGGACTAAAAACCGAAACACAAAACAAAATTCAGGAATTGCGAAAAGAAACAGCAAAAGAACTAGAGCAATATAAGGCTGAATGGATCAAGAAAATCCAAGAAATCAAAACCGGCACACAAACGGGTCTCAAAGACTGGAAAACGTCAATGAAAACAATTGGTACGGATGCCATTCAAGGTTTGATTGACGGCATGAAGTCTATGACGGGATCACTTCAAACACAAGCAAAAGAAATCGCCAATGTTGTTTCAAAAACGATAAAAGACGCACTCAAAATCAAGTCTCCTTCCCGTGTCATGATGGAAGTGGGTAATTTTATTAGCGAAGGTTTGGCAATCGGAATGAACTCACAATCTAATTTAGTTGAAAAGGCATCAAATAACTTAGCTAATAAAGTTCTTGCTATTCCTAATACATTAAGTTTTTCACTTTCAACCAAAAGGGGCTCTTTAGGGTTATTGATGGGTAGAAATTCTCAAACAAATTCTACGGTACATAATGAAATTAATCTATCCCCAACATTCCAATTTTCCGTAAACGGTACTCTTGATAAATCACAAGCTGAAAAAATTGCAGATATAACCATTGAAAGAATGATACATAAATTAAAACCTTATGGCTTCGTATAATTTGATAAACCTCTCCATTCAGGAGAGGTCTTTTTTTATTTTTGGAGGTGTTAAAATGACTGAAGTTTGGAAGTTAGATAATGAATATTATTGCCTTTATACAGAGAATCGAGATATTATGAGACGAATTAAACGTTATTACAAAGACTTTGAAATCATGGCTGAATACTTTAAATTCGATAAATTGGTTGGTATTCAATACAAAGTGCCAATTAAACGCAAACGCTCCGCTTTCCATCTCAAAAAGGTTGCACGTTTTCAATGAAATTAGCCGATTTCACGGCATGAAATATAAGGGGGATACAAACATATTCCCCTCTTCAAAAACACGCCTGAAATCGGCTATTTTCTTTAAAATCGAGCAAAATACACACCTTTTTACTTCCTTTCTCCTTCCTCATTATCCTCAATTAACTCATCCATCCTTGCTCCAATAATTTTTGCTAAAACATACGCTTGCAACAAATCTGGCTGTGTAATGTTCCTACACCAATTAGAAAACGTTTGTTCAGATACTCCCATTTTCTTCGCTACATGATTCTGTTTCATTCCCTTCTCCTTCAACAAGTACGAAATTTTATTCTTCATTTTCTTTCCTCCTAACGTTGTACCATTTCTTCAAAAACATTTCGATTCCTCTTAAAAAATTTTTTGATGAAAAATCAAAAAAATTTTAAGGACAAGGTAAATAGACAGGCAAAGGTTAATACGTATGTAACACAAGGTTAATCACTCCATGTTTCAGTGATTAACTAGTTAACAACAAGAAAGGGGAATCAAAATGATTGTCGGCATTGACGCAGGCAATAACGAGGTGAAGTTAGCAGGTTCGCTTGGCGTGAAAAAGTTTTGTTCAGCAATCGGTGAATATCAAGAAAGAAACCTTGTATCAAATCACGGCGATGGAATGGTTTTTGAATATGAAGGACGCAAAGGATTCGCTGGACAATTAGCTTTAATCGAGTCTGATTTTGGTTCTTCCATCATGGGTGATACAAAAGCACATGAAGACGCAAAAATGAGGGTCTTACTTGCCCTGCATAGCTATGGTGATTCAGACATTTTTGAAATCGTTGTGGGGCAAACAATCTCAAAACATACGCCAGAGGAAAAAGAACGAATCAAACAAATGCTTGTCGGCACTCACACAATCACAGTAAATGACAAAACAAGAACATTCACGATTGCAAAATGTCAAGTGGCGGCAGAAGGGGCAACAGCATTCTTTAGCTCACCTGTACCCTTAAATGGCAAAATCCGAATCATCGATGTTGGTAGCGGAACAGTGAACTGTGCCACTCTTCTTGATATGCGATACGTCAACAGAGATTCCGAAACGTTGCCCTTCGGCTACAATACAATCCGAAACAAAGATTTAAACGAATTGGCAAGAGGTATCTTTTCGCATATGTCAAAGCGATGGAAAAGAGATGATGAAGTTTATCTTGTGGGTGGTATCGCAGAAATGCTGTTAGAGCCGATGAAAACGTACTTTCCGAATGTAAAAGTATTGCATCCATCTTTAGACGGCAAACAGTATCCACCTATCTATGCTAATGCAATCGGCTTCTACAATCTGGGAAGGGTGCTGTACGATGGAAATAATTAGAAAATCTGTCGCATTTAACCTTGATGATCCAGATCAATTTGCGCTTTATGCTCATGCCACTAAACGCACAAATTTTTCAGCGTATATAAAGCGATTGATTCAAAGAGACATGGAAGGGTGTTTTAATGTTTCAAATTCACCTGTTGCAAGCGTCAAAAAGGACAATGTTTCAATTGATACAGACATCATCAACTCTTTTATCTAACAAGTACATCATGGTTGCACCAAGCCACTCTGTTTAAGTCACTACTTTAGTTGCTCCATCTTGTCTACATCCTCATCTTATTTTAGTCGTTGCTTTAGTCATTCTCTAATTTCAACTCAAGTTACAGTTTTAGTTGCTACTAAGGTATCCCTTACTTTAGTTTTTGTGTCCGAATCGTTGAGTTTAAAGGTTTTTGGTAAATCATTAAGAGAAAGGGAGTGGCATTGCCACTGACTTTCTCGTCTGGGGGCGTGATGAATGGGTAACATCATTCGCAAAATCGTTGAAGCAGGGTGGAAAACAACACGAAAGGTCAATGATGTAGATATTTCAAATCCACTCACACAGGACACAATTTCTTTCATGGTAGACGTTGTAAAAGAAATCATCAAACCGTTTTAATGAGGGGCGTGATGAGATGATTAAAACATTTGTGATCGGGGCGTATATCCTTCACAAAATTTGGTGGAAACGACAAAACAAATTAGTCTCTATTCAGTTCAAAACATTCATGGGGCGGTGAAAGCATGTTTCGTGTGATTGTTCAATCTGTTCGGCGCTTTAGAGAATGGGCGAACTACACGCCAGAAATTAAAAAACCGACACACGCTGATAAAATCAAAGAGCTTCAAACGGACGAATTAGTTTCTAAAGAGTATTTGCAATCACTCATTAATGCGAGCAGAAAGAAAACAGACCTTCAGGAAATCCTCAAGTATCTAAATGATAAAGCTAAAACAGCCAATCTTAATACGCAAGAGATCGCAAAGCTAAAGTGGAAGATAAGCGAAAAAATTGATACCCTTGACATGAAAGAAATGCTTAAACAATTTCGTGAAGGTGGGCACATTTCACTTACTGATTGGTGGGATTACTTTGTTTAAAAATAAAAAAACGGAGACGTATTCCGTTCGTGAGTTCTTGGCAGGGTATCACAAAACGAAACCGTCTCCTAAAAAATATAATATGCCGTTTTTCAGTTTTATGGGAGTGGATATTTCAGCAAAAACGTTTATGCCGAACGGTTCTCCAGCCGATGTTGCACTTTTGTTAGTTGGTGGAGTTGGAATTGCATTGATTGGTGTAACCATGCTTGAACGTCATTTTGTCAGAAATGGAGATACATTGATTGCTGAATTAATCAACACTACAACCAATTTACTTTTGCCACTTGGCACATTTATTTATTTCACTTACAAATTATTTACGACATTTTGAGGTGAAACAATGCTAAAGGAATGGTTTAAAAAACAACAAATGAAATCGGCACTTCAGAAATGTTTTAGAAGTGCTGAAATTTTTCAAGTTTACAAGAGTGGAGATAAGACGATTTACATTTATCCGAAAATCAATTCGGTTCAGTTTAAGGAAAATAAAACAGTATTTACTTTCACATTGCGAAACGGCATGAATCCAAGTGAAATTACAAAAAAGGAATATGTCTTTCAACAAATATTCGGCAAACAGATTGAAATTGACGGTGATATTAAGAAATTTACCTTGACGATTTATCACCATGCGTTTGATGATAAAGTTCCATATGATTACAATGCTTTTTATTCAGTGATTAAAGGAATGAAATTACCGATTATCTGCGGCAAAAACAGAAATGACCAATGGAGAACATTTGATTTAATCAAGCACCCTCACATACTCATTGCAGGAGAAACCGGCTCTGGAAAATCAACTCAATTACGTTCCATTCTCACAACGCTTATTCAATTCAAAAAGCCCCATGAGCTTGAACTGTATCTTGCTGATTGCAAAAAGAGCGAATTTCACATCTTTAGACAAGTAGAGCATGTGAAGTGTGTTTTGAGCAGTCCAGCTGATATTAAAAAGATGTTGCTACACATTAAACAAGAATTAGACGAGCGAAGCAATCTCACTGACAAATTCGGGGTAGCGCATATTGATGACTTGCCAGACAGTCATAAGAAACCGTACATCATCGTTTGCATTGATGAGTTTGTGATGATTCGCAATGATAAAAAAATCATGGACATTCTCATTGAGATTGTAGCAATCGGACGCACTCTTGGCGTATTTGTTATTCTCTCGATGCAACGTCCTACGGCTGATGTTCTTGATACAACTATCCGTGCCAATCTTACAGTACGAATGGGCTTCAAAGTCGCTGACGCAACAAACGCAAGAGTGATAAATACAATCGGGGCTGATAAGTTAGAGCAAGCAGGACGATTCATTTTGCGAATTACAAAGCAAGAAGAAATTCAAGCACCGTTCCTGAAAATTGAAAAAGCGAAAAAGATACTTGAGCCGTACACAGTCACAAAAGAAGTGATTGAAGATATAAAACCTGCACAAGAACAATGGTTTGGGGTTGATGAAGATGAGGAAGCGTGACAAAGAGATTATTGAAGCGTTAGAGCGTTTTAAGTGTTTGAGTCGTGACCAAATCGCTTCAATGTTTTTCAATCACACAAAAAAGCCACACACAAACGCAAATTTTGTCCTCAAAAGACTTCGCCGAGATGGATATATTACAGCAAGAACAGACAAAGCATTTCAGCAATACGTTTATTTTCCCAATCCACCAACAGTCAAGAAAAATTCGCAGAAAGTAGATCATTATTTATTGATTGCTCAAGTATACATTGACATGATGAAATACGATGTAGTTAAGCAATACGAAATTGAGCCAAGTATAGATGATTTTATTCCAGATGCTTTTGCACGTTGGAAAGGTAGCCGATGGTTTATTGAAGCACAAAATTCGCTTTATACTACAAAACAGACAGAACAGAAGCTAAAGAAATATCTTGAATGGTATCAGTCGGGAGAATGGAAGGTAAGTCGATTTGTTAATCAAAACAAGCCGATTTTTCCGCATGTATTGATTATTGGGAAGGTAAATAAGAAAGTCGATGTTAAGGAATATCCGTTTAGGATTGCTCAAGTGGAAAGTATAGATGAGTTTATGAAGCAGATTCAGCAAGAAGAAATGAAAAGGGTACCGAATATTAAACTCCAGTCGAATAACGGGGTTTTACAATACAATTTCTTTAATAATTAAGACCACTCATTTTATTTTGAGTGGTCTTTTTCCTTTACATGAGTTATCACATCTGATATTTCACAATCAAGGACTGTGCAAATATCATCTAAAATCTTCATTGATACATATTCATCTTTCGAGATCTTTGCAAATGTAGCAGACGAAGCTCCGATAAGTCTTTGTAATTCAGTTTTTGTCATTCCTTTTTTATGCAACGTAGCCATTAATGGAGCATATGAAAACATATATCATCAACCTTCCTTATTTCTTCTTCGATACATAATATGAACATTTTCTTTAGATAAGTATATCAAATCTTTAAAAAAATGAAAATTTGTTATTGACAGCAACTTTTACCATACTGTATCATATGTTTAGAAAATTAAATATTATCTTTTTGAAATAAAAGGGGTGAAATCATGATTATTAAAGCGTCTGAATGGCTACAAATGTCTGATCGGCAAAAATTTTACCTACTTGCAGGAATTTTTTTCGTACAACAGCAGAAGAAAAAGGAAATATAGAAATTTTTGTCGAATTTATATGACAAATGGCATAGGCGAGGGGATGGGATGACAATTAATCAGTTTCGTAAATTTCTTTACTCGTTAGCAAAGTTTCTGGGGAATGTTAACGCAATTCAGAAAGGGAAAATCGGAAAACGTATCGGGCGCAGGATTGCTGGAAAGATGGCAGGTAAATTGTTGCGGAAATTGTTTAAATAAAACAGGGGAGAGGAAAGAATATGCCAAAATTTTTTGTAGCTGGTAAGGTTGAATTGAATGTATCAAAAATTGTTGATGCTGCGAATGAAGAGGAAGCAATTAGAAAAGCACATGAAATGCTTGATAACCTCAATGCTGATATTCGGGAAGTGGAATTTGCACGAATTGATGATAGTACAGTCCAAGTTAATGTTGATGATTTTCACATTGAGTGGGATTATGTGGATAAAGATAATGAAGATGATGAGGAATGAAACTGTACTTGTTTGAGTGCGGTTTTTAATAAAAAAGAACTTGTCCAGAGTAATATGAAATGATACGATAATGTTAGTGATGCTATTGGTCAATAAATATCTGAAAGTGATACCTATAAATATGGTTGATATTTAATTATCTGAAAATTTTCCAACCCTTGATACATAAAGGATTTACACTGTCAGCGTCTCGAAGGCAAAGCCGACAAACTCGGAATTCATCGCCATGGTGGCCGATAAGCTCCGGCTTGAGCATAAAGCATCGTAACGGAAAACGAATGATAGCCAAAGCGGCAAGACGCTCCGCAATCGGGGGCGTCTTTTTTGCCGTTTGGCGGCTTGCTGGAACGAAAAAAGGGGGAACGTGGCTTGCGCCGGTGTGGTGCACAGAGGCGGCTTTACCGCCAAGGGCCAGACGGTTAAGATGGGTCGTTTTCTTTTTCTTTTTTCTCCAATTCCAGCAGCTTGTTCACCAAAATGTGCGGCGGCATATGCATGATCTGCTCGATCGGCACGCCGAGCGCTTTGGCCAGCTTTTGCGCTGTTTCCAGCGAAATTTTCAACGGCTGCATCATCTCCACCTCGTTTGTTCATAGTATTATTTTTAGTATAACGAACGACCGCCGGTTTCGGCCAGCTCGTTGGCTGAACGGCGAATAAATGCGAAAGGAAGAAGGCAGAATGACATTGATTTTTGCCCACCGCGGGGCGGCGGGGACGCACCCGGAAAATACGATGGCGGCGTTTATCGAGGCGGAAAAAGCGGGAGCGGACGGCATTGAATTGGATGTGCAGCTCACAAAAGACGGCGAAGTGGTCGTCATTCATGACGAAACGGTCGACCGGACGACGGACGGCAGCGGCTGGGTGAAAGACATCACGTACCGCGAACTGCGCCGATTGAACGCGGCGGCCATGTGGGACGGCAAACACGGCCATTGTCCGATTCCGCATCTTGAGGAAGTGCTTGCTTGGCTGTCATCAACACGGATGGCGGTCAACATCGAGCTGAAAAATAGCCTCATCGCCTACGAAACGCTTGAGCAAAAAACGATCTCCCTCGTGCGCCGCTATGGGCTTGAGAAGCGGACGATTTTGTCATCGTTCAATCATCATAGCATGCGCCTTTGCCGAACGCTTGCACCGGAAATCGAGACGGCGCTCTTGTACATTGAGCCGCTGTATGCCCCATGGACGTATGTGCGTGCCATGAACGCCGACGGGGTGCATCCGCACTATCGGACGGTGACGGCGGAATTTGCCGCCGAAGCGCGGCGGCGCGGGGTGGCGGTCCGCCCGTTTACGGTAAATAAGCGAAATGTGATGAAAACGATGTTTGCTTATGGCGTTGACGCCGTCTTCACCGACTACCCGCGCCAAGCGAAGCAATGGAAAGAGAAAACGCCTTAACGAGAGACGTTAAGGCATTTTTTGTTTGCCTTGAAATGGATGTTTTCCCAGTGTAATAGGCATCAACGTTCCGGGTCAAGGCGTTTTTCGTTTTCGTTGAAAACGCGCCTGCACTTTGTTGCGTTTCCGGTCGCGGTGCAGCAAAAAACCGCCGAGAAACGCCAGCCCAGCGGCAAACAGCGCGAGCCCGGCGAGAAATTGCAGCCATAAGGCAGAAAACAGCGGCCCGTTGATGCCAAACAACGCATCGCGCATCCATTTGATGCCAAGCGCCGCTCCAAGCCCGGGAATGACTAAAATCAACAGCGCAATCATTCGCCCCATCGCGATCGCGTTCCTTTCCGAAAAGAGTAGCCTTATCGACTATCATAGCGGTTATTGGGCGTTTGTCAAGGAAAGAGCAAATCAAGTATGATAAAAGTGTCTGCAAAAATTGGCATACTATAAAGTGTGGTGAATGGACATGAAAAAAGTGATGATCATTGGGGCTGACTCGCGCGGAATGTCGCTTTTGAAGCTGCTTCACGGGGCGTCGGGATTTGACGTTGTGGCGGTTGTTGACGTCGATGAACAAGCTCCGGGGGTGCAACTGGCGCAAAAATGGGGCATCGCTGCTGCGAGCGACTGGCGTCCATGGATGGCCGAGCCGCTTGATTTGATCATTGAAACGACGGGCAGGGCGGATGTCCTTGAGGAAATCCGTCGATTGGCGCCAGAGGGAGCCAATATTGTCCCAAGTGCAGTCGCGCAGATGATGGCCGAGCTCGTTGAAGAAAAAGAAGCGCTCATCGCCAAATTGAAAAGCGAAGCGGCTCGGCGCGCGCTCATCTTTCATTCGTCCCACGATGGCATGATTGTCGTTGATGAATATGGTTACATTACCGATATGAATCAAAGCGCGGCGGAGCTGCTTGAAGTCGATAAAGACAAAGTGATCGGCAAGCATATTTTGACCGTTCTGCCGTCAAGCGGCTTGCCGCGCGTGCTCGAAACGAGGCAGACGGAGTTTCATCAAGAAGTGGAGCTGGCCAATGGAAAAAAATTGATCACCACCCGCATCCCGATCATCGATGACAATGGCAAACTGTTTGGGGCGCTCGCGGTATTCAAGGACATCACCGAGCTTGTCGCTTTGGCGGAAGAAATCACCGACTTAAAAGAAGTCCGCATGATGCTCGAAGCGATCATCTATTCGTCGGAAGAGGCGATTTCCGTCGTCGATGAAAATGGGAACGGTATTTTGATCAACCCGGCGTATACACGGCTCACCGGTTTGACAGAGGAAGACGTCATCGGCAAACCGGCGACCGCCGACATCGCCGAAGGGGAAAGCATGCATATGCAAGTATTGAAAACGCGCCGCCCGGTGCGCGGAGCGCGCATGAAAGTCGGCCCGAAAAACCGGGATGTCATCGTCAATGTTGCGCCGATTATTGTTGATGGCGTATTGAAAGGGAGCGTCGGCGTCATTCATGATGTGTCAGAAATTCAGCGGCTGACGACTGAGCTCAATCGGGCGCGGCAAATCATCCGCACGCTCGAGGCGAAATATTCGTTTGCGGATATTGTCGGTGAGTCAGAGGAGATGAAGGTGGCGATCGAGCAGGCGAAGCTGGCGGCGAAAACACCGGCGACGATTTTGCTGCGGGGGGAATCAGGGACGGGCAAGGAGCTGTTCGCCCACGCCATTCACAACGCGAGCGACCGAAAGTATAACAAGTTTATCCGCGTCAACTGCGCGGCCATTCCGGAAACATTATTGGAAAGCGAACTGTTTGGCTATGAGGAAGGAGCGTTTTCCGGCGCGCGGCGCGGAGGCAAGCGAGGGCTGTTTGAAGAAGCAAACAACGGAAGCATTTTCCTTGACGAAATCGGCGAACTGTCGGCCAGCACGCAGGCGAAGCTGCTCCGCGTCTTGCAGGAGCGGGAGATCGTCCGCGTCGGCGGGACGAAGCCGATCCCGATCAACGTCCGCGTCATCGCCGCCACGAACGTCAACCTTGAAAAAGCGATTGCCGAAGGCGCCTTTCGCGAAGACTTATACTATCGGCTCAATCGGATGCCGATTTATATTCCGCCGCTGCGTGCCCGCAAGGAAGACATTCCAGCTCTTTGCCGGCGTTTGATCCAGAAACTGAACCAAGATTACGGGCGCAACGTCGAAGGTGTCACGGATGAAGCGATGGCGAAGCTTCTTGCCTATGATTGGCCGGGAAATGTCCGCGAGCTCGAAAATGTGCTCGGGCGGGCGATGATTTTCATGAAATTTCATGAAGTGATGATCGATGCGACGCATTTGCCGCCGCTCGCTTCGCCTTCGTCAGTGCCGGCTCATCGAGTGGAAACGGAAGAGGAGATTCGGCCGCTTGAGGAAATGGTGAGCCGATACGAAGCGAGCTTGATTGAGCAGGCGCTTCGCCGCCATCGCGGCAATAAAACAGCGGCGGCCCGGGCGCTTGGCATTTCGGTGCGCAATTTATATTACAAGCTGGAGAAATACGGGCTTGACAAAAATATCATGCAATAATTTGCGCGGAGTGAAGAATATTGCACATATCTGTTTGCGAAGGTAGTGTGTTTTAAAGCGCTTTCAGTCATTTTTGGTTGGCACAGTTTTTGCATAAAAAGACTGTGCCGCACGATTTGCAGAAAAGGTTGGTGCAGATGATGAAGCTTGAATCGTTAGTGCAAGAAGCAAGACAATGCCAGGACCGGACGGTGGCCGTGGCGGCGGCGGAAGATGAAGAAGTGATTGAAGCGGTGGCGATGGCGCTCGAACACCGTCTCGGACGCTTTGTGCTTTATGGCGATCGGGAGCGGCTCGGACGGCTGTTGAAGGAAAAAGGATGCGCCCGCTTTTCCGACGTCGATGTCGTTCATGCGAATTCGATCGGGCAAGCCGCAGAGCTTGCCGTGCGCGCCGTCCATTTGAACGAGGCGGATGCGTTGATGAAAGGGCATGTGCCGACGGCAACGCTGCTGAAAGCGGTCTTGAACAAGGAGTATGGGTTGCGCGCTGGGAAGGTGTTGTCCCATGTCGCTGTTTTTGAGGTGCCGGAGTTTGAACGATTTGTCATCGTCACCGACGCGGCGATGAACATCGCTCCGGATTTGGAGCAAAAGGTGCAAATTGTCAACAACGCCGTCAGCATCGCGCGCTCCATCGGCATCGAGCGCCCGAAAGTCGCGGCGCTGGCGGCGGTGGAGACGGTCAATCCGGCCATGCCGGCAACACTTGATGCAGCGGCGCTCGCAATGATGCAAAAGCGGGGGCAAATCGAACATTGCCTCGTTGACGGACCGCTTGCGTTGGACAACGCGGTGTCGCTGGCGGCGGCGAAGCATAAGCGGATTGAAAGCGAAGTGGCTGGACAGGCTGATATTTTGCTTGTGCCGGACATTGAATCCGGCAACATGCTGTATAAGTCGCTCGTCTATTTTGCGAACGCACGCGTCGGCGCAGTCATCGCTGGGGCGAAGGCGCCGATCGTGTTGACGTCGCGCGCCGACTCGGCGGAAAGCAAACTGTATTCGTTGGCGCTTGCTATTTGTTCGGCAGCAAAATGAAATAGATGAAGGAGGCCATCAGTGATGGAACTGTTTCAATATATGGAAAAATATGATTATGAGCAAGTGTTGTTTTGCCAAGACAAAGAATCCGGATTGAAGGCGATCATTGTCATTCATGACACGACGCTCGGCCCGGCGCTCGGCGGGACGCGCATGTGGATGTACAATTCGGAAGAAGAGGCGCTTGAAGACGCCCTGCGCCTCGCCCGCGGCATGACGTACAAAAACGCGGCCGCCGGCCTTAATTTAGGCGGGGGCAAGACGGTCATCATCGGCGATCCGCGCAAAGATAAAAACGAGGCGATGTTCCGCGCGTTCGGCCGGTTCATTCAAGGGCTGAACGGCCGCTACATCACGGCGGAAGACGTCGGCACGACCGTTGCCGATATGGACATCATCTATCAGGAAACGGACTATGTCACCGGGATTTCGCCGGAATTCGGCTCATCCGGCAACCCGTCGCCGGCCACGGCTTACGGCGTATATCGCGGGATGAAAGCGGCGGCGAAGGAAGCGTTTGGCAGCGATTCGCTTGAAGGAAAAGTTGTCGCCGTCCAAGGGGTTGGCAATGTCGCCTACCATTTATGCCGCCATTTGCACGAAGAAGGAGCGAAACTCATCGTTACCGACATCAACAAGGAAGCGGTGGCGCGCGCGGTCGAGGAATTTGGGGCGAAAGCGGTCGACCCGAACGACATTTACGGCGTGGAGTGCGACATTTTTGCTCCATGCGCGCTCGGCGGCATCATCAACGACCAAACGATTCCGCAGCTGAAAGCGAAAGTGATCGCCGGCTCGGCGAACAACCAGCTGAAAGAGCCGCGCCATGGCGACATGATCCATGAAATGGGCATCGTCTATGCACCAGATTATGTGATCAACGCCGGCGGCGTCATCAACGTCGCCGATGAGCTGTACGGCTACAACCGTGAACGGGCGATGAAAAAAATCGAGCAAATTTATGACAACATCGAAAAAGTGTTTGCCATCGCCAAGCGTGACAACATTCCAACGTATGTGGCCGCTGACCGGATGGCCGAAGAACGAATTGAAACGATGCGCAAAGCGCGCAGCCAATTTTTGCAAAACGGCCATCATATTTTAAGCCGCCGCCGCGCCCGCTAATAGTGGCGAGGGGCGGCCTTCCGCCCCGCCGGCGGATGATGGAGGGACAGCAACGATGGAAGAGCAGAAGTTTCGCATTTTAACGATCAATCCAGGCTCGACTTCAACGAAGATCGGCGTCTTTGAAAACGAACGGCCATTGCTCGAAAAAACGATCCGCCATGAGGCGGACGTGCTTCGGCAATATAAAACGATCGCGGACCAGTATGAGTTCCGCAAGCAAACGATTTTGCAAGCACTGGATGAAGAAGGAATCAATTTATCGAAGTTGAGCGCCGTCTGCGGCCGCGGAGGGCTTCTCCGTCCGATCGAAGGCGGAACGTATCGCGTCAATGAGGCGATGCTTGAAGATTTGCGGCGCGGATATTCCGGCCAGCACGCGTCCAACCTCGGCGGCATTTTGGCGCATGAGATCGCCTCGGCCTTAAACATCCCGGCGTTTATCGTCGATCCGGTCGTTGTCGACGAACTCGATCCAATTGCCCGGATCAGCGGATTTCCGCTCATTGAGCGGCGCAGCATTTTCCATGCTTTAAACCAAAAGGCGGTCGCGCGCCGCGTCGCCAAGCAGCTTGGGAAACGGTATGACGAACTGAACTTGATCGTCGCCCATATGGGCGGCGGCATCACGGTCGGCGCCCACAAGCAAGGAAGGGTCGTCGATGTCAACAACGGCCTTGACGGCGAAGGCCCGTTCAGCCCGGAGCGCGCCGGGACGGTGCCAGCGGGCGATTTGGTTGCTTTATGCTTCTCTGGTGAATATTACCGCGAAGAGATCATGAACATGCTCGTCGGCGGCGGCGGCCTTGTCGGTTATCTTGGCACGAATGATGCGGTGAAAGTCGAGAAAATGATCGAAGCCGGCGATGAAAAGGCCAAGCTCGTGTATGAGGCGATGGCGTACCAAGTGGCGAAAGAAATCGGTGCGGCAAGCGCCGTGCTTTCCGGCAAAGTCGAC
Organism: Geobacillus thermoleovorans; assembly: GCF_001610955.1. GTDB lineage: Bacteria > Bacillota > Bacilli > Bacillales > Anoxybacillaceae > Geobacillus > Geobacillus thermoleovorans. The sequence continues at coordinate 2,255,046 of NZ_CP014335.1, read as the reverse complement.
GCCATCATTTTGACCGGCGGACTGGCGTATGGCAAATCGTTTGTCGAACAGATCACTCGCCGCGTGCAATGGATCGCCGATGTCATCGTCCATCCGGGCGAAAACGAACTGCAGGCGCTCGCTGAAGGCGCGCTTCGCGTCCTGCGCGGCGAAGAAGAGGAAAAAGTGTATCCAGGCAAGGCCGTTTCGCCGGTTCCAGCCCGGCGCTGATGCGGCAACGGACAGAAAGGAGAAGGCAAGATGGCAAAAGAATACGATGTCGTCATTCTCGGCGGAGGAACGGGTGGCTATGTGGCCGCCATTCGCGCCTCGCAGCTCGGGTTGAAAACGGCCGTTGTGGAAAAAGGGAAGCTCGGCGGCACGTGCCTGCACGCTGGCTGCATTCCGTCCAAAGCGCTGCTTCGCAGTGCCGAAGTGTACGCACAAACGAAAAACGGCGAGGCGTTTGGCGTCATCGCCGACGGCGTGCGCCTTGATTTTGCCAAAGTGCAGGCGCGCAAAGCGGCGATTGTTGAGCAGCTCCACAAAGGCGTGCAGCATTTGATGAAAAAAGGGAAAATCGATGTGTACGCCGGAACCGGCCGCCTGCTCGGCCCGTCGATCTTTTCCCCGCTGCCGGGGACGGTGTCGGTCGAAATGAACGACGGCAGCGAAAACGAAATGCTCGTCCCGAAATTCGTCGTCATCGCCACCGGTTCGCGCCCGCGCACGCTGCCGGGGCTCGAGCCGGACGGCGAATTCGTGATGACGTCCGATGAGGCGTTGCAAATGGAGACGCTCCCCTCGTCCATCTTGATCGTCGGCGGCGGTGTGATCGGCATGGAATGGGCGTCCATGCTTAATGATTTCGGCGTTGACGTGACGGTGCTCGAATATGCCGATCGCATTTTGCCGACAGAAGATGAAGACGTGTCAAAAGAAATGGAAAAACTGCTCCGCCGCCGCGGTGTCAACATCGTCGCGGGAGCGAAAGTGCTGCCGGAAACGCTCGAGAAAGGAAACGGCGTCACGATCCAAGCGGAGCATCAAGGCGAGCGGAAAACGTTTACGGCCGACAAGATGCTTGTTTCCGTCGGGCGGCAGGCGAACATTGAGGGGATCGGCTTGGAAAACACCGAGATTGTCGTGGAGAAGGGGTATATTCAAACGAACGAGTTCGGCCAAACGAAAGAATCGCACATTTACGCGATCGGCGATGTCATCGGCGGCCTGCAGCTTGCCCATGTCGCCGCCCATGAAGGGATTGTCGCCATTGAGCATTTGGCCGGGCACAACCCAGCGCCGATTGACTATACGATGGTGCCCCGCTGCATTTACACCCGTCCGGAAGCGGCGGCGGTCGGCTTAACCGAACAAGAGGCGAAAGCGAAAGGCTATGATGTCAAGGTCGGCAAATTTCCGTTTAAAGCCATTGGCAAGGCGCTTGTGTTCGGTGAGGCGGAAGGGTTTGTGAAACTCATCGCCGACCGGAACACGGACGATCTGCTTGGCGTCCATATGGTCGGGCCGCACGTGACCGATTTGATTTCCGAAGCCGGTCTCGCCCGCGTGCTTGATGCGGCTCCGTGGGAAGTGGCGCATGCGATCCATCCGCATCCGACGCTGTCAGAGGCCATGGCGGAAGCGGCGCTGGCGGTCGATGGCAAAGCTATTCATTTTTAACCGATTTCGCCGTATGCGCGCGGCGCGTGATCATTGGTTGACTATGTGAATCTAAGGGAGGTTGTTGCGATGGCGCAAAACCGTCATCAGGCGCTTGGATTAAGCGATGACACGGTGTTGGAAATGTATGAAACGATGCTCTTGGCCCGCAAGCTCGATGAACGGATGTGGCTGTTAAACCGCGCGGGGAAAATTCCGTTCGTCATCTCATGCCAAGGGCAGGAGGCGGCGCAAGTCGGCGCGGCATTCGCCCTCGACCGGACGAAAGACTATGTCTTGCCGTATTACCGCGATGTGGGCGTTGTCCTGACGTTTGGCATGACGCCGAGAGAATTGATGTTGGCGGCGTTTGCCAAGGCGGAAGACCCGAACTCCGGCGGCCGGCAAATGCCAGGGCATTTCGGGAAAAAGAAAAACCGGATCGTCACCGGTTCATCGCCCGTGACGACGCAAGTGCCGCATGCGGTTGGCTTTGCGCTGGCGGCGAAAATGGAAAAGAAAGATTTTGTCGCCTTCGTCACGTTCGGCGAAGGGTCGTCGAACCAAGGCGACTTCCATGAAGGGGCGAACTTCGCCGGCGTTCATAAACTCCCAGTCATCTTTATGTGCGAAAACAACAAGTACGCCATTTCCGTGCCCATTTCGAAACAACTCGCGTGCGAAAAGGTGTCCGACCGCGCCATCGGCTATGGCATGCCGGGCTATACGGTCGACGGCACCGATCCGCTTGAAGTGTACCGAGTCGTGAAAGAAGCGGCCGACCGCGCCCGCCGCGGCGAAGGGCCGACGCTCATCGAGGCCGTGACATACCGGCTGACGTCGCACTCGTCGGACGATGACCACCGCGTCTATCGGACGGAAGAAGAGCTCGCCGAAGCGCGCGCCAAAGACCCGATCGTGTCGTTTGCCAACTATTTGAAAGAAACCGGCGTTTTGACCGACCAGCTTGACGAGGACATTCAAGCGCGCGTCATGAAAGAAGTGAACGAAGCGACCGACTACGCGGAGAAGGCTCCGTACGCCGAGCCGGAGCATGCGCTTCGCTACGTGTATGCCGAGGAGTAAGGGGGAATCGACGATGCCTGTTATTTCCTATATTGATGCGGTTACGATGGCGATTCGTGAAGAGATGGAGCGCGACCCGCGCGTGTTTGTGTTAGGAGAAGACGTCGGCCGGAAAGGCGGAGTGTTCAAAGCGACGCAAGGATTGTACGAGCAGTTCGGCGAAGAGCGCGTCATCGACACGCCGCTTTCCGAGTCGGCGATCGTCGGCGTCGGCATCGGCGCGGCGATGTACGGCCTGCGCCCGATTGCCGAAATTCAGTTTGCCGATTTTATCATGCCGGCGGTCAACCAAATCATTTCTGAAGCGGCGCGCATCCGCTATCGCTCGAACAACGACTGGAACTGCCCGATCGTCATCCGCGCCCCATACGGCGGCGGCGTTCACGGCGCTTTGTACCATTCGCAGTCAGTCGAAGCGATTTTCGCCAACCAGCCTGGGTTAAAAATCGTCATGCCGTCGACGCCGTACGATGTGAAAGGGCTGCTGAAAGCGGCGATTCGCGACGAAGACCCGGTGCTCTTTTTCGAGCATAAACGCGCCTACCGCCTCATTAAAGGGGAAGTGCCGGAGGACGACTACGTGCTTCCGATCGGCAAGGCGGACGTCAAGCGTGAAGGCGATGACATCACGGTCATCACGTACGGGCTGTGCGTCCATTTTGCCTTGCAGGCGGCCGAGCGCGTCGCCCAAGACGGCATTTCTGTCCATCTGCTCGATTTGCGCACCGTCTATCCGCTCGACAAAGAAGCGATCATCGAGGCGGCGAGCAAAACAGGAAAAGTGCTGCTCATTACGGAAGACAATAAAGAAGGCAGCGTCATGAGCGAAGTCGCCGCCATTATCGCGGAGCATTGTTTGTTTGATCTCGACGCGCCGATTATGCGCCTCGCCGGCCCGGACGTTCCGGCCATGCCGTATGCGCCGACGATGGAAAAATTCTTTATGATCAATCCAGAAAAAGTCGAAAAAGCAATGCGCGAATTAGCGGCGTTTTAACAGATGAACAAAAGGCGTCTCCAGCTTGGAGGCGTCAGGAAAACATGGGATGTTCGGTTAGGGAATCATTCCATCCTAATGAAGGGATTCCCCACAAACGCCGGCCTCGAAGCCAACCCTAGACGGCGTGGGGACGTCACGGCAAAGATATTGCAACAGAGATAGGAGGGTATCGATGTGGCCATCGAACAATTGACGATGCCTCAGCTCGGGGAAAGCGTCACGGAAGGCACGATCAGCAAATGGCTCGTTTCCCCGGGCGACAAAGTGAACAAATACGACCCGATCGCTGAAGTCATTACCGATAAAGTGAGCGCGGAAATTCCGTCGTCGTTTGCCGGCGTCATCCGCGAGCTGATCGCCAAAGAAGGGGAGACGCTCCCAGTCGGCGCGCCGATTTGCACGATCGAAGTCGAAGGCGCTGCACCGGCTTCGGAAGCGAAGCCGGCGGATGAAGCGCCGAAAGCAGAAGACAACGCCAAGCCAGCCGCTCCGAAAAAGGCCGGCCGGGCAAACAACGGCCGCTATTCGCCGGCCGTGCTCCGCTTGGCTCAGGAACACGGCATTGACCTCGAACAAGTCGAAGGCACCGGCCTTGGCGGGCGGGTGACGCGCAAAGATTTGCTGAAGCTCATTGAGTCTGGACAAATTCCGAAAGCGGGAGCGGCACCGGCGGCGGAACAAGCCGCGCCAAAAGCGGAACCGAGAACGGAACAACCGGCCACAGCCGCCGCAACCGTTCAACCGTCTGCCGCGGCCGCGCCAACCGCGCCGCAGGCAGCGCCGATCAAACCAGCGGCCCCGAACGTCGAAGCCGGAGCGGGCGACATCGAAATTCCGGTCACCCCGGTGCGCAAGGCGATTGCGGCGAACATGCTCCGCAGCAAACACGAAGCGCCGCACGCTTGGACGATGGTCGAAGTCGACGTCACCGATCTTGTCGCCTACCGCGATGCCATCAAAGACGAGTTCAGGCGGCGTGAAGGCTTCAATTTGACGTATTTCGCCTTCTTCGTCAAGGCGGTCGCCCAAGCGCTGAAAGAATTCCCGCAGTTGAACTCAGTGTGGGCGGGCGATAAGATCATTCAGCGCAAGGACATCAACATATCCATCGCTGTCGCGACGGATGACGCCTTGTTCGTGCCCGTCATCAAGCACGCCGATGAAAAAACGATCAAAGGCATCGCCCGCGAAATCGCTGAACTGGCGGCAAAAACGCGCGCCGGCAAACTGCGCCCGGAAGACATGCAGGGCGGCACGTTCACCGTCAACAACACCGGCGCGTTCGGCTCGGTGCAGTCGATGGGCATTATCAACTACCCGCAAGCGGCCATTTTGCAAGTGGAAACGATCGTCAAACGTCCGGTCGTCAAAAACGGCATGATCGCCATCCGCGACATGGTCAACTTATGTTTGTCGCTCGACCACCGCGTCTTGGACGGCCTCATTTGCGGCCGCTTCCTCGCCCGCGTCAAAGCGATTTTGGAAAACATGAACAAAGACAACACGCCGATTTATTAACGATTCCCCCATCGCCATCGGTTGGCGGTGGGGGTTTTTGCGTGGCGCGATTTCAAACTTCTTTCACAAATGTGATGTATAATGAGGACAGAAACGAACGTGCGAAGGAGAAAAACGAGATGAAACGAGCGAGCGTATGGATGCTGTTGTGTTGCTTCTTTCTGCTAAGCGGCTGCGCCAATCCGTCGTTTCCCCCGGTGGCCGATTCGCTTTCTGTCGTCATCAGCCTCGATGTCAAAGCGGAAACGGTCACCTTTTTGAACGCGGAAAATGGCGGCAAGATCGCCCGTTGGAACATCAACGAACCGTTTCAAGGCGGGGCGTTGAGCTCGGACGGCCGGACGCTTCTTTTGTACGGGCGGGATCTTGACGGCGTCTATCGGTACGATCTCGCGACCGGGAAGCTGCTTGGCGAATGGAAAATAGGAAGCGGCATTGTGAGCGCTGCTCCATCTCCGGATGGCCGCACGTGGTTTTTTGGCGACAGCACCCATCACGCGGTGCGCGTTGTGAGCCGGGACGGGAAAGAGATCGCCCGCCTTTCGGTCGGACGCTCCCCGATGACGCTGCTTGTCAATCGCCAGGAAACGGAGCTGTATGCCATCGACTTTCAAGACGGCCGCGCCTTTGTCATTGATACGAGCCGCCTCCGTGTCATTCGCTCATTTTCTGTGCCGAAGATGGCGTTAGGCGGATTGATGCGCGAGCGGCAAGGGGAGCTGTGGGTCGGCGGACATGGAAGCGGAAACAAGGTGGAGAAGAATGTTCACGTCTATTCGCTTCAAGACGGCCGCTTGTTGCGGACGATTGCCGCCCCGGTCATGCCGGTTGATTTTGTCGAAACAGGCCGCGGCGTGTTTGTGCTAAGCCACGGTTCGAACACGATCTATCAGTTTTCAAAAGAAGGAAAACAGCTCGCTTCGGCGTCTGTCGGCGCCAATCCGTTTGCCATGGAAGCGGCAGGAAGCCGTTTGTATATTGCGAGTTATGACAGCGATGAAATCATCGTGGTCGATGAGGCGATGCTGCGTCCGCTCGCCCGTTGGAAGACGGGAGACGGCCCGCTGCAGCTATTCATTCGGGAGGGACGAACATGAGCGAACGAACCGTTTTAATCGTCGATGATGAAGAAGAAATGCGCCTGCTCGTTGGCATGTATTTGGAAAACGCCGGCTTTCGCTGCCTCGAAGCAGGGGACGGGGAAGAAGCGCTGGTGCTGCTTTCGCAACATCCGGTTGATGCCGTGCTGTTGGACGTCATGATGCCAAAACAGGACGGATTCGCCGTCTGCGCCCGCATCCGCGAGCAGTCGGACGTGCCGATTTTGTTTTTGACCGCGCTTGGCGAAGAATGGGATAAAGTGAAAGGATTGAAGCTTGGCGGCGACGATTACATCGTCAAACCGTTCAGCCCAGGAGAGCTCATCGCCCGCCTTGAGGCGGTGTTGCGCCGGGTGCAGCGCGTCCGCGAGAATGACGGCCGGCTGCAATTTGGCGACCTTGCCATCGACGAAAAAGGACGAACCGTGACCGTTGGCGGCGAGGCGGTGAAGCTGACGTTGAAGGAGTTTGAGCTGCTGCTGTTTTTGGCAAAACACCGCGGCCAGGTGTTCAGCCGCGACGATTTGCTCGTCAAAGTGTGGGGATATGATTATACAGGAAACGCCCGCACGGTCGATACGCATGTGAAAACGCTGCGCATGAAGCTGAAAGACGCCGCCCGCCACATCCAAACCGTATGGGGCATCGGCTACAAGTTTGAGGGATGAACATGAAACGGCTTCGGTTAGGACAAAAACTATGGCTGGCGATCGGCGCCGCGGTCGTGGCGACGCTGGCGTTTTCCTTTGGCCTTCTGAATTATTTTTACCGGACGGTGTACATGAAAGAAGTTGAGCGAACGTTGATCGCGGAAGGGACGAGCCTCGCCCGCGACTATCGCGGCGGGGCGGTGACGGAGGCATATCGCCGTCAAATCGAATGGTATGACGAAAAATCAACGGCCACGATCTTGTTGATCGACAACCCGCGCGAACTGAGCGCCTGCTTTCCGTTTCCGGTCCACTATGACGCGTTAGTCAGCGGCCGCGACCGGGAAACATTGTTAGCCGGGAAGCCTGTTGTCAAAACGGGATACGAAAAGCGGTTCGGACGCCGCGTGATGGCGGTCGTCGTTCCGCTTTTGGACGGCAAGCGGCTTGAAGGAGCGATTTACTTGTATTTGCCGTTAGCCGACGTTCAGGAAGCAACGAAGCGGGCGGCCGCCGCGTTTTGGCCGTTGGCCGCCATATTCGCCGCCGCGCTTTTGGTTGTCGGCCGACGGATGGTGCGGCAGATGACCGAGCCGCTCCAAGCGATGGAACAAGCGGCAGAACGCATGGCGGAAGGACGCTACGAAGCGGACATCCCCGTGCGGAGCGATGATGAAATCGGCCGCCTGGCGGAGGCGTTCAACCAAATGGCGGACGCCATTGCTAAAGAAGACGAGCGGAAACGCGAGTTCTTAGCGAACGTCTCGCATGAGCTGCGCACGCCGCTCAGCTATATGAAAGGATACAGCGAAGCACTCCTTGCTGGCCTCGCGAAAACGAAGGAAGAAGAAAAGGCGTACCTTCGCCTTATCCACCGCGAAACGGAGCGGATGGAGCGGCTGGTGCGCGATCTTCTTGACCTGGCGCGCCTTGAAGGGCAAAGCGTGCCGCTCGAGCGCGCGCCGGTGGCGTTTGCCCAAGTGATCGAAGATGTCATCGCCACGTACGAACCGATCGCCTCGCAAAAGCGGATCGAGTTGGCGTGCGAGTTGGACTATGACATCATCGTCAACGGCGACGCCGACCGGCTCGAACAAGTCGTGCGCAACTTGCTTGACAACGCCATCCGCTACACCCCGGAAGGCGGCGCGGTGACGGTGCGGCTTTCCCGCTTGTCGGAAGCGGAAGGCGAGCTTGTCATCCAAGACACGGGAAAAGGCATTCCGAAAGACCAGCTCCCGCTTCTCGGCCAGCGCTTTTTCCGCGTCGACCGCGCCCGCACCCGCAAAGAAGGCGGCACCGGCTTGGGGCTTGCCATCGTCAAACAAATCGTCTCTCTTCATGACGGCGCGATTTGGTTCGACAGCGACCTTGGACGCGGGATGACCGTATTCGTCCGCCTGCCGCTCGTTCGGGAAGAGGAATAAACATCGTTCAAGACACAGGAATGGATGATGTATAATCAATATAAAATTAGGAGGCAGGTGGAGGATATGGGTTCACCAGAAAAGGAACAGGCCCCTATGACCTACAAAGAGTATGCGACATGGCCGGAAGGAAAACGGTGCGAGGTCTTGGACGGGAACATCATTAGCGTGGCGCCGTCGCCGACACCGGAACATCAATCAGTTTCGCTCCAACTTTCCATTGAATTCGGGATGCATCTTCGTGGGAAGGATTGCCGCGTGTTGGCCGCCCCGATCGATGTGTATCTTTTCGAAGATCATCGAAAGGGATGGATGGATGAAAACGTCCGAAACTGGGTATGCCCCGATCTTGTCGTCATCTGCGACAAAAACAAAATTCAAAAAAACCGCATTGTCGGGGCTCCGGATTTGGTCGTCGAGATCTTGTCCCCCGCCACGGCCAAAATCGACCGGATGGACAAACGGATCGCGTACGAGCGGGCCGGGGTGAAGGAATATTGGATTGTTGACCCGGCGAATCAAGTGGTGGAAGTGTATTTGCGCGGAAAAACAGGAAGATTGGAACTTCATGGAGTGTACAACCGGGATGACGCCGTTTTGGTTCATGTATTGAAGGATTTCGTGATCGATTTGCGAAACATTTTCCAATGAATAAATGGCAGTTGAGATTTTCGCTAAGCGGTGATTTGGAGGGGGACGAGGGAGCATCGTCCAAGAGAGCATGCAACAACGCCCTCTTCCTTTCATGTTTTTTCAGGGCTTCTTGGAGGATTTGTGAATCGTTGAGATGGTGTTGTTTCGCCAAGTCATCGAGCCATTTCGGGATCGTTCATGTTTTTTTTTGACCGCTTTGTTTTCCATTTCATGGCGAAATGGTGGCATCAGCAAGTTGTTTGCCTTTTTGTTCATTGCCCAAACGCGGCCGATGTACTACAATAAACATAGAAACCGTTTTTTCCCACACGAAGCGTCATCAGCGCTTCGTTCTGAGCAGACGGGTTCGAGAGGGAAAGGTGCGGCTTGAAAAGAAAGCGGTTTCTTATGTCTGGAAGGCAAAGGGGGATCGGAATGAGCGATGTCGCAAAGATGAAGGAAGCGGCGTTTCCGGCTCCGACGGTGGAGGAGTGGGAGCGGGAAGCGGAAAAGTCGCTGAAAGGCAAGCCGCTCGAGCGGCTTGTATCGATGACGTACGAAAACATTGCGGTCAAACCGCTCTATACGCGCCGCGATGTGGAGGCGCTCGGCCCGCTTGAGCAGTACCCGGGCTTTGGCCGCTATGTGCGTGGGGCGCGGCCGGAAGGGTATCGGGGCGAGCCGTGGAAGGTGAGCCAGGAGATTTCGGCAGCGAGCCCGTCCGACTGGAACGAGGCAGTGAAGCACGACTTGGAGCGGGGGCAGACGGAAATCCATCTTGCCCTTGGCCGGCTGCCGTTTGCCGTCGAGTCGGTTGATGATGTGGCGGCGATGTTGGATGGCGTGCCGCTGGACCGCTATTCGCTCCGTGTGGACGCCGGGGCGCGGTCGCTTTCGTTTTTGGCGCTGTTGGCCGCTTATTTAGAGGAACGGGGCGTCCCGCTATCGAGCGTACGGGGCGCGATCGGCATGGATCCGCTCGGAGCGTGGGCGGAGCAGGGGACGCTCCCGTGTTCGCTTGAGCGGCTGTATGATGAAATGGCGGAAGCAACGAAGTGGGCGAAGGAACAGATGCCTGCCGTTCGCACGATTTTGGTGCGCGGCGAGCCGTACCATAACGGCGGGGCGAACGCCGTGCAGGAGCTCGCGTTTTCGTTGGCGGCAGCCGTCGAGTACATCCGCGCCGGGTTGGACCGGGGCTTGACGGTTGATGACATCGCGACAAGGATGCAAGTGTCGCTCGCCGTCGGAGCCGACTTTTTCATGGAAATCGCCAAGCTGCGGGCGGCGCGGCGGTTGTTTGCGCAAGTGATCGAAGCGTTTGGCGGCGGTGAATCAGCAAGGCGGATCGAGCTGCATGTGCGCACGTCGCCCTTTACGAAAACGGTGTACGACCCGTATGTGAACATGCTCCGAGCGGCGGCGGAAGCGTTTGCGGCCGTTGTCGGCGGCGCCGATGGCGTGCACGTGTCGCCGTTTGACGAGGCGCTCGGACTCGCTGATGAGTTTTCGCGGCGCATCGCCCGCAACACGCAGCTCATTTTGCTCGAAGAGGCGCATGTGGCGAACGTCATCGATCCGGCGGGCGGCTCGTATTATGTGGAAACGTTGACCGCCAAGCTCGCCGAAGAAGCGTGGAAGCTGTTCCAGCGTGTGGAGGAAAAAGGCGGCATGGCGAAGGCGCTCGAAGACGGCTTCGTGCAGACGGAAGTGGAAGCGGTCGCCAAGCGGCGGCTGGATCGTGTCAAGACGCGGAAGGAAAAAATCGTTGGCACGAACGTGTACGCCAATTTGGAGGAAACGCCGGTCGAAAAACCGAAGCAAGACGCAGCGAACGTGGCGCTGCCGCTGGATGAAAAGCGGGTGGCCGATATTCGCGCCTCGCTCGCGGGCGGGAAGTGGATGGAAGCGGCGATTCGTGCGGCCTGCCGTCGAGCAACCGCTCGGGAGATCGCAGCGGCGTTGATCGATGGGAACGCGGTTGTTGCCATCACGCCGATTCGGGCATGGCGCTTGGCCGAGCCGTTTGAGCAGCTGCGGAAGGCAGCCGAGGAGCATGCCGAACGCACAGGAAGCAGGCTTTCCGTTCACTTGATCAATATCGGGCCGCTTGTCCGTCATCAAGCGCGCGCCGATTTCATCGCCGGGCTGTTTGCGGCCGGCGGGGTGGCGGCCGAGCGGAGCGATGGCTTCGCCTCGGTCGCGGAAGCGGTCGAATGGGTGCGGAACACGAACGGGACGCATTATATCGTGTGCGGCGCCGATGACGATTACCCGGCGTTCGTTCCAGCGTTGGCTGAGGCGTTCAAGCAAGCCAAGCCGAACGCGAAGCTGTATGTCGCCGGAAAGCCGCCGGAAGAGCTTGAGAGAACGTACGCGGACGCGGGCGTGGACGGATCGATTCATCTCGGTTCGAACGCGTACGATGTGATCGTGGCGTTTCTAACGGAAAGAGGGGTGGCGCTTGATGGCGAAGTACGTTGATTTTACCAACATGACGCTTTCCGACGCAACGGCCGATGTGGATGAGAAACAGTGGAGAGACGCGGTGGAGCGGCGCGTGCAAGCGTCGATCGATGAGCTGTTGTTTCAGACGAACGAACACATTGCGGTGAAGCCGCTTTATACAAAGGAAGACATCGATGGGCTCGATTTTCTTGATTATATGCCCGGCTTGCCGCCGTACTTGCGCGGGCCGTACCCGACGATGTACGTCGTGCGGCCGTGGACGATCCGCCAATACGCCGGCTTTTCGACCGCCGAGGAGAGCAACGCCTTTTACCGGCGCAACTTGGCGATGGGGCAAAAAGGGCTGTCGGTTGCTTTTGACTTGGCGACGCACCGCGGCTATGACTCCGACCATCCGCGCGTCGTCGGCGACGTCGGCAAAGCGGGGGTGGCCATCGACTCGGTGCTCGATATGAAAATTTTGTTTGACGGCATCCCGCTCGACCAAATGTCAGTGTCGATGACGATGAACGGGGCGGTGCTCCCGATTATGGCGTTTTACATCGTCACCGCCGAAGAGCAGGGAGTGACGCAAGACAAGCTGTCCGGCACGATCCAAAACGATATTTTGAAAGAATATATGGTGCGCAACACGTACATTTATCCACCGGAGATGTCGATGCGCATCATCGCCGACATTTTCGCCTATACGGCCAAATACATGCCAAAATTCAACAGCATCAGCATTTCCGGCTACCATATGCAAGAAGCCGGGGCGCCGGCCGATTTGGAGCTGGCGTACACGCTCGCTGACGGGCTTGAGTACGTGCGCACCGGCTTGAAAGCCGGCATTGACATCGACTCGTTCGCGCCGAGGCTGTCGTTTTTCTGGGCAATCGGCATGAACTACTTTATGGAAGTGGCGAAACTGCGGGCGGCGCGCCTCATGTGGGCGAAAATGATGAAAACGTTCAATCCGAAAAATCCAAAATCGCTCGCTCTAAGGACGCATTCGCAAACGTCGGGCTGGAGCTTGACCGAGCAAGATCCGTTCAACAACGTCGTGCGCACGCTCATCGAGGCGCACGCGGCGGCGATGGGGCATACGCAGTCGCTCCATACGAACGCCTTGGATGAAGCGATCGCCTTGCCGACCGACTTCTCGGCGCGCATCGCCCGCAATACGCAGCTGTACTTGCAGGAAGAAACGGGCATTTGTCGGACGATCGACCCGTGGGCCGGTTCGTATTACGTCGAGACGTTGACGAACGAGTTGATGAAGCGGGCGTGGGCGCATATCGAAGAAATCGAAAGCTTAGGCGGGATGGCGAAAGCCATTGAAACCGGCATCCCGAAAATGCGCATCGAAGAAGCGGCGGCCCGCCGCCAAGCGCGCATCGATTCAGGAGCGGAAACGATCATCGGCGTCAATAAATACCGCCCGGAAAAAGAAGAGCCGATCGACATTTTGGAAGTCGACAACACCGCCGTGCGCCAGCGGCAAATCGAGCGGCTGAACGAGCTAAAGGCGACGCGCGACAACGAGCAGGTCGAAGCGGCGCTTGACGCCATCACAAAAGCGGCGGAAACGGGCGAGGGGAATTTGCTCGAGCTTGCCGTCCAAGCGGCGCGCGTCCGGGCGACGCTCGGGGAAATTTCGTACGCGATCGAAAAAGTGGCGAGCCGCCATCGCGCCGCCATCCGCTCGATCAGCGGCGTTTACAGCTCGGAATACAAAAACGAAGCGCAGCTCGAGCGGGTGAAGCGACGGGTTGAGCAGTTCGCCGAACTCGAAGGACGCCGCCCGCGCATCTTGATCGCGAAAATGGGGCAGGACGGCCATGACCGCGGGGCGAAAGTCATCGCCACGGCGTTTGCTGATTTAGGGTTTGACGTCGACATCGGCCCGCTCTTCCAGACGCCGGAAGAAACGGCGCGCCAGGCGGTCGAAAACGATGTGCACGCCGTCGGCATCAGTTCGCTCGCCGGAGGGCATAAAACGCTTGTGCCGCAGCTCGTCGAGGAGCTTGAAAAACTTGGCCGCGATGATATTTTGGTCGTCGTCGGCGGCGTCATTCCGCCGCAAGACTACGCGTTTTTGTATGAGCACGGCGCCGCCGCCATTTTCGGACCGGGCACGGTCATTCCGGAAGCGGCGGAAAAAGTGTTGGATGAAATTTACGCCCGGCTTGGCTATGAGGAAGTGAACCAATGAACGGCGAAGAGAAACGGCGGGAACAGGCAAGCGGCCAGAGCGCAGTTTCGGACGGACAGCCGCGGCGCCCGGAATGGGCGGACGGCAATGGTCTGTCGTCGTACGTGCAAGCCGAGCGCCCGCCGGCGCCGAAGCGGCTCGTGCGGCGAAAAGAACGATCGGTTAAAGAATACGTCCAAGGAGTGCTCGCCGGCGACCGCACCATTTTGGCGCAGGCGATTACGCTTGTCGAAAGCAATGCGGCCAGGCATATGGATCTCGCCCAGCAAGTGCTCAATGAACTGCTTCCGCACGTCGGCCGCTCGATTCGCATCGGCATCACCGGCGTGCCGGGGGCGGGGAAAAGCACGTTCATTGAAGCGTTTGGCACGTTTTTGTGCGAGCAGGGCCATCGCGTCGCCGTCTTGGCCGTCGACCCGACGAGTTCGTTGACCGGCGGCAGCATCCTCGGCGACAAAACGCGAATGGAGGCGCTCGCCCGCAATCCGCTTGCTTTCATCCGTCCGTCCCCATCGGGCGGGGCGCTTGGCGGCGTACACCGAAAAACGCGCGAGACGATGATGCTGTGCGAGGCGGCCGGCTATGACATCATCCTCGTCGAGACGGTCGGCGTCGGGCAAAGCGAGTTTGTCGTCCGAGGGATGGTTGACTTTTTCTTGTTGCTCGCCTTAACCGGCGCCGGCGACGAGCTGCAAGGCATGAAGCGCGGCATCATGGAGCTGGTGGACGCCATCGTCATCAACAAGGCGGACGGCGATAATAAAGAAAAAGCAAAAGCGGCGCAAAAAGAATACAACCAGTTTCTCCATTACCTCCGCCCGGCCACGCCCGGCTGGGAGACGAAAGCGTACACATGCTCGGCGCTTTTGGGAGAAGGGATCGCCGACATGTGGCGCGTCATTCAAACGTTTGTCAAGACGACAAAGCAATCCGGCGTCTTTTTCGACCGCCGCCGCCAGCAGCAAAAAGACTGGATGCACGCCATGATCAAAGAATATGTGGAAACGCGCTTTTTTGCCGATCCGGTCGTGAAAGAAAAGCTCCCGATGCTCGAGAACAGCGTCATTTCCGGCGCCAAGCCGGTCACCGCCGCCGTCCGCGAGCTGATCGAGGCGTATGAACGGAAGCGAGGCGGTGAACTGTGATATGATAAAGGCAAATCGAAGGAGGTGTCACGATGTTCCAATTTCAATTTCCGCTCTATAACGACATCGTCGAACAAGCGCGGCGCGAAGCGGTCGAAGCCGGATTTGAAGAACTGCGCACGCCGGAAGACGTCGATGCGGCATTCCGCCGTCCGGGCACAACGCTTGTCCTCATCAACTCGGTGTGCGGCTGCGCCGGCGGCATCGCCCGTCCGGCAGCGGCCCACGCGGTTCATTACGACAAGCGCCCGGACCATTTGGTGACCGTCTTTGCCGGCCAAGACAAAGAAGCAACCGCCCGCGCGCGCGAATATTTTGTCGGCGAGCCGCCATCCTCGCCGTCGTTCGCCTTGTTAAAAGACGGGAAATTGTGCGCCATGCTGCACCGACACGACATCGAAGGGCACGAACCGGTCGCCGTCGTGCAAAAGCTGCAGGCGCTGTTCGATGAATATTGTGAGGAAGTGTGAGTGCAAACACCCGAAGCCTTCTTTGGCTTCGGGTATTTGTATGATTGGTGGAGATGATGTTCATGAACATTGGACAAAAGCAGGGGCCAATCATTGTGTTTGCTTTCGCCCCATGCTATGATCATTAGTAAAGAAACCAAGAAATTTGGTTATTTTTTTGGAAGGAGGGGAATAATATGGTACCATCAGATTCGATGACAAAGGAGAAGGCACCGATGGACAAACTCCCAGATGACAAGAAAAAACGTGTGAAGCGCATTGCTGTATCAAGTAAAAAACAAATTACAATCCCAAAAGATTTTTATGAGCAATTAGGGATTGGAAATGAAGTGCTGATTGAGCTGGCGGATAATAAGTTAATTATTCATCCGATTCATGAGAACCACTTTGACTTTTCCGATCTGATTTTAAAAGACTTGATCAGGGAAGGATATGCAGGTGAAGAACTATACAAAGAATTTGTATACCGTAAATCGCAAATTGCCCCTGCATTCAACGCGATGATTTCTGAGGAAAGACCGAAGGCAAAAACGTATACGGCGGATACGTTAGAGGAGTTATTTGGCGAAGATGATGAACAATAATCGACTGCAATTGCTTCCGAAAGCAGAAAAAGCCATTAAAAAATTGACAAAAAAGGATGCAGCTCTGAAGCAGCGTTTGATCGAAGCCTTGCGGCAGATTCTTACCGATCCCGCCGAAGCAGGGGAAGCGAAAACAGGAGATTTGGCAGGAGTTTATGGGTATGACATTTATCATCAAGGGGTCAATTACGAAATTGCTTATTTCATCGATCAGGATGACAGCGGATATGTTGTGGTCGTGGTTTTGGTGGGAACGCGTGAAAATTTTTACGAAGAGTTGACGCGTTATATATAAAGACGAATCGAGCGCCGTTTTCGAAGGCATAGATCTATTTAAGACAATGGCTAAAGGAGAACGGTGGCATGGATGAGCGGGAATTGATTAGACTATCGCGCCAGCATGCGTTTCGGTTGCTGCTTCATTTGAAAAACGTCATTGCCGCGTCGAAGCAAGTGGCGGAGTATATTGACGACATCGTCGGCATTTATTCGTGCGACGTGCTTTTTTTCGACGCGCTGAACGAAGCGATCAGGCGCGAAATCGAGCGCGATGGGAAAACGATTTATGAGAAAGCCTGCTCATGAACCGTGCCTCCGGATTTAGCCGGTCCGCTTTCTCACTTGAGGGCGGCCTTTTTTTGCCCTTCCGCGGCTGTTTGGGCAGATGGGCTTCGGGACGGGTGTGCGTGTGAGCCAAGTATTGTCTGTTTTTCCTTGCATCGAAAGCGCCGTCATCTGTACAATGAAGTCGGCAAACATTGGCAAAGGAGACGGCGCGATGAAAATCGGCTATCGGACATTGAAAACGGCGGTGGGGGCGGCGCTGGCGATTGCCATCGCTCAGCTCATCGGTCTTCATAACTTCGCTTCCGCTGGCATTATCGTCATCTTATGCGTCCAAGTGACGAAAAAGCGGTCGCTTGAGACCGCCCGGGCTCGTTTTGCGGCGTGCGTCGTCGCGATCGGGTTTGCGGCGTTGTTTTTTACCGTCTTCGGCTATCATCCGTGGACGATCGGGCTGTTGCTGCTGCTGTTCATTCCAGTGACCGTCAGGCTGAAAGTGAACGAGGGCATTGCGACAAGCTCGGTCATTATTTTGCATTTGTATGCGGCCAAGGACATCACGTGGGGATTGGTCGCCAATGAGATCTTGCTGGTGGCGGTTGGCATTGGTGTGGCGCTGCTGATGAACATGTATATGCCGAGTGTGGAAAAGCAGTTGAAGGAGCACCAACGCACTGTTGAAGACTTGTTCCGCATCATTTTAAAAGAAATCGTCCGCTACTTGCGCACCAATGAACTCGATTGGGATGGCAAAGAGCTTCCGCTCGCCGCCGAGACGCTCGAAAAAGCGAAAAAACTCGCCATGCGTCACGCCGACAACCAATTATGGCGGAATGAGGATGAATATGTCCGCTACTTCCGCATGCGCGAGCGGCAGTTGGAAATCATTGAGCATATGCTTCCGCTTGTGACGTCGCTCGTCTACACGGTCGAGCAGCGGATGATGATTGCGGATTTTATCGACGAATTAAGCGATGCCATTCACCCGGGAAATACGGCGGACCGCTTTTTGCGGCGCCTCGCCGAGATGCGCGAACAGTTTAAGGCGATGCCGCTGCCAAAGACGCGCGAGCAGTTTGAAGAGCGGGCTGCGTTGTTTCATTTAGTGCGCGAATTGGAGCGATATTTAATCATCAAAAGCGAATTCCACCCCGGAAACGAACCAAAACAGCAGCGGCTGAAGGCATGATACAGGGCATATGTCCATCCGTTTTGGCGCACACTATAGCCAAACATTCAAGCAAAGGATGGACTTATATGCGGGTATGGTTGGCCATTTGTCTCGTGATAACCGCAGTGTTGGGGGCGCCTTTCCAGACAGCGGCGGAGGCGAAGCCGCTCGTGATTGTGAACAAAGCGATCAATAAGCTCGCGCTCGTCCGCGACGGCCGCATCGAAGCCGTTTATCCGGTGGCGACCGGGGTCAATACCGATTTGACGCCGGAAGGAATGTTTACGGTGACGGTGAAGGCGAAACACCCGTATTATCGGAAAAAGAACATCCCGGGCGGGGCGCCGAACAATCCGCTCGGCACAAGGTGGATCGGCTTTAACGCGCGCGGGACGGACGGGCGCACGTACGGCATTCATGGCACGAACAACCCGGCGTCGATTGGCGGCTACGTTTCGCAAGGCTGTGTGCGCATGCACAACCGCGATGTCGAGCAGCTGTATGAACGGGTGCCCATCGGCGCCAACGTGCTCATTCTCCGCAGCAACGAATCGTTTTACGCCATTGCCAAACGGTACGGCGCTGTCCAATGAAAAACGCAAGCTTCCGGTTTCGGAGCTTGCGTTTTTTACGCCGGATCGCGCTTAAAACCACATGCTGATGCCGGCGAGGAGCGTCGTCAGCAGCATGCAAATGAGCATCAAGTAAACCACGAATTTTTGCGTTTTGCGCGACAACGGTCCGTCCTCCTTCCGTCCGCTGTTCTACGTTTATTGTAACGGCAAACAGCAGGGCGGACAAGGAAAAAAGCAGGATGAGAGATGAAACGGACCGCTCCATGGCTTGACCGTTGCGCAGACAAAGAAAAACAAAAAAAGCAGGATTTTTTGTCGAAACGGCGAATAATAAAATGTTGGCCTCATCATTTTGCAGCAAAGGAGACCAAGACGATGCAGGTGAAAAAAGTGGACCATATCGGCATTGCCGTCCGCTCGATCGAGAAAGCGCTTCCGTTTTATACAGATGTGCTCGGCCTGCCGTTTCTCGGCATCGAGGAAGTCGAGTCGGAGCAGGTGAAAGTGGCGTTTTTGCAGGCTGGAGAGGCGAAAATTGAACTTCTTGAGCCGCTGTCGCCAGAGAGCGCGGTGGCGAAATTTATCGAGAAGCGCGGCGAAGGGATTCATCATGTGGCGCTTGGGGTTGAAGACATCACCGAGCGCATCCGTGAGCTGAAGGAGCATGGCATCCGCATGATTCAAGATGCGCCAAAACGCGGCGCCGGCGGGGCGTGGGTGGCCTTCATGCACCCGAAATCGACCGGCGGCGTGTTGTACGAACTTTGTGAACGGACGAACCGAACGGAGGGACACCAATGAGCGACATGTACGATAAAATCAACGAACTGTATGACCGCCGGCGTGAGATTGAACTGGGCGGCGGCGATGAGAAAATCGAACAGCAGCACGCGAAAGGGAAGCTGACGGCGCGCGAGCGGATTGACTTGCTTTTGGATGAAGGAACGTTTGTCGAGCTCAATCCGTTCATCGAGCACCGCTGCACCGATTTTGGACTTGGCGAAAAGAAGGGGCCGGGCGATGGGGTCGTCACCGGCTACGGGAAGATCAATGGACGCACCGTATTTGTGTTCTCGCAAGATTTCACCGTCTTCGGCGGGGCGCTTGGGGAAATGCACGCGAAAAAAATCACGAACATCATGGATTTGGCGGCGAAAACCGGGGCGCCGGTCATCGGCTTGAACGATTCGGGCGGCGCCCGCATTCAAGAAGGGGTCTTGTCGCTTGACGGGTACGGGCACATTTTTTACCGCAACGCCATTTATTCCGGCGTCATCCCGCAAATTTCCGTCATTATGGGGCCGTGCGCCGGCGGGGCCGTCTATTCGCCGGCCATCACGGATTTTGTGTTCATGGTCGAAAAAACGAGCCAAATGTTCATCACCGGTCCGAAAGTGATTGAAGCGGTGACCGGGGAGAAAATCAGCGCCGAAGATTTAGGCGGCGCCCGCGTGCACAACACGATCAGCGGCAACGCTCATTTTGCGGCGGCGAATGAAGAGGAAGCGCTCGCCGAGGTGCGGCGGCTGCTTGGCTATTTGCCGTCAAACAATAACGAAAAGCCGCCGTTTGGCCCGATTCCGGACGGGGACGACTACCGCCCCGATTTGGCCGATGTCGTGCCGATTGACGCCGTCCGCCCGTACGATGTGCGCCACGTCATCGCCCACGTCGTCGATGACGGATCGTTTCTGGAAGTGCAAAAAGATTTCGCCAAAAACATCGTGATCGGCTTTGCCCGCATCAAAGGCGAAGTGGTGGGGCTTGTGTGCAACCAGCCGAAGTTTATGGCCGGCGGGCTTGACATTGATTCGTCCGACAAGGCGGCGCGTTTTATCCGTTTTTGCGATTCGTTCAACATCCCGATCATTACGTTTGAGGACGTCACCGGCTTTTTCCCGGGCGTCAAGCAGGAGCACGGCGGCATCATCCGCCATGGGGCGAAAATTTTGTACGCCTACTCGGAAGCAACGGTGCCGAAAATTACGGTCATTTTGCGGAAAGCGTACGGCGGCGCGTACGTCGCCTTAAACAGCAAATCGATCGGCGCCGATGTCGTCTATGCGTGGCCGAACGCCGAAGTGGCCGTCATGGGGCCGCAAGGGGCGGCGAACATCATTTTCGCGAGCGAAATTGAAAAAAGTCCGAATCCGGAAGAAACGCGGGCGCAAAAAATTGCCGAATACCGCGAGAAATTCGCCAATCCGTATGTCGCCGCCAAATACGGCATGATCGATGACGTCATCGACCCGCGCGATACGAGAATCAAGCTCATTCAGGCGCTCGAGATGCTTCGAAACAAGCACGAGGAGCGGCCGAAGAAAAAGCATGGCAATATTCCGCTGTAAACGATGGAAGGCGTCCGGTCAATCTCGGGCGTCTTTTATGTTTTGGGTTTGATATGGTATAATATGGTTAAAAAAGGGGAGAGGAAAATGAATTTTTTCAACGACCCAAACAGCAGAGTGAAGTTGATTCCATTGATTATTGCCGTCATTGGATTGTGGCTCCTTTTAAATAGCCCTAAATTAGGAAGTGATTCTGTTTCATCATGGGTTCGATCCGTAGGCGGCTCGGCCGGTTCGCAAGAATACTTGCAAATGTTAAAAGGGTATATCAATGCCTATCAAATGGTAGGGGGCATTTTCTTATTGACAGGGTTATTTTCTCTTTTTAAAAGAAAATGACAATAGAAGATGACAAAGAAAGATTAGCATGAGACATCCGCAACCTTTCCTGAACGAAGGTGCTTTGCTGCGCTTTTCATGATTTCAGCATTTGTCTGAAGTCATGAAAAAACTGAATTCCACTCATCATTCGTTTACTCAAGCTGTTTCGGCGTCTAGTTTGGTGTTTGGCGGAAACTTCCGGTATACTGGAAGAGGAATCTATACATAGGAGGACGAAACAGATGGTAAACGAGCAGCGTCTTGTCGACGAATTTTTGGAACTCGTGCAAATCGATTCAGAAACGAAGCATGAAGGGGAAATCGCCAACGTGCTCAAACAAAAGTTTGAAGCGCTCGGCCTTGAGGTGATCGAAGACGATGCCGCCGCGAAAACGGGACATGGGGCGGGCAACTTGATTTGCACGCTCGCGGCGACGAAAGACGGGGTGGATCCGATTTATTTCACGTCGCATATGGATACGGTCGTGCCGGGCAAAGGCGTGAAGCCATCGATTCAAGACGGCTATGTCGTCACCGACGGGACGACGATTTTAGGCGCGGATGATAAAGCGGGCTTGGCGGCGATGTTGGAAGCGATTCGGGTGTTGAAAGAGCAAAACATCCCGCACGGCGTGATCCAGTTTATCATCACCGTCGGAGAAGAGTCGGGGCTTGTCGGGGCGAAGGCGCTCGATCCGTCGCTCATCCAAGCGAAATACGGCTATGCCTTGGACAGCGACGGCAAAGTCGGCAACATCGTCGTCGCCGCCCCGACGCAGGCGAAGCTGAAAGTGGTTGTGCACGGCAAAACCGCTCATGCCGGTGTGGCGCCTGAAAAAGGGGTGTCCGCCATTACGATTGCGGCGAAAGCGATCGCGAAAATGCCGCTCGGCCGCATCGACGAGGAAACAACGGCCAACATCGGCCGCTTTGAAGGCGGCACGCAAACGAACATCGTCTGCGACCGCGTCGATATTTTAGCGGAAGCCCGCTCGCTTGTCCCAGAAAAAATGGAAGCGCAAGTGGCGAAAATGAAAGAGGCGTTTGAAACGGTCGCCGTGGAAATGGGCGGCCGCGCCGATGTCGAAGTGGAAGTGATGTACCCTGGCTTTAAGTTCAGCGACGGCGACCATGTCGTGGAAATCGCCAAACGGGCGGCGGCGAAAATCGGCCGGCCGTGCAAGCTCGAGCGAAGCGGCGGCGGCAGCGATGCCAATATCATTGCCGGCTTCGGCATTCCGACGGTCAACCTCGCTGTCGGCTATGAAGAGATCCATACGACGAACGAGCGGATGCCGATTGAAGAGTTGGTCAAACTGACGGAAATGGTCATCGCCATTGTCGAAGAAGTCGCCAATGCCGAGTGAGCATCCCGAGGCTGGATGCTCTTTTTCTCGAGCGGAGAACATTCGCGCTGAAAATAGGATGAAAGCTGCCGATAAAAAAAGCAAAGGCAAGATGTTGAAGAAGAGAGGGCTGGGGAATGGACAAATACGTCATCTTTCGCGTTGAGCGGGAACAGTACGCCGTTTCGATCGCGTATGTCGTCTCGATTGAAAAAATGACAGAGCCGACCGCGGTGCCCCATATGCCGGACTATATGGCCGGCGTCGTGCGCATCCGCGGCGAGCTTGTGCCGGTGCTTGATATGCGGGAATTGTTGTACGGAAGAGCGATTGAGGAAACGGATCAGACACGCCTCATTGTCGCCGCTGTGGATGGCTTGTCGGTGGCGTTTATCGTCGATGAGGCCAAAGAGATCGCCGATATTGAGCCTCAGGCCATTAAACCGCTTCAACTGATGTCCGCGGAGCGGACGCCGTATGTAGTCGGGATGGCGGCGCAAGCCGACCGGCTGTTGACCGTGCTTGACCCGCGCGTCTTGTTTGCCCATTTGGACGAGGCAGAGGAGATTCGCGAGCAGGTGGCCGCTGCCCAAGCCGCTGTCCGGGCAGGAGAGACGGTATAGGTGTTTGCCTATACCGTTTTTTCTTCCGCGCATATCCTAATCATGGAAATGAACTTCAACTCATGAAGAGGAGGCGCATTCCATGGTTCGACCGTTTGGCCCGTATCCGGGCGGCTTTTATCCGCCGTACTTTGGCGGCTACGGCCACTATCCGTATGGCTACTATCCTTATTGGCACGGGGGCTACGGCGGCTATCACCATTTTCCATACGGGATGTATGATGGCCACTATCCGTTTTCCCCATACAGCTTCCCGCACTATGGAGGCTACTAAGCATGAGGGGCGTTGCGCCCCTTTCATTTTCAATATGAAAATGGCAAACAAATCCGTCGTGCAGACTCGTTCATAAATCGGTTTAGAAAAACTTGCAGGCAAGCGTAAACGTATGGTATGTTGTTTGATGAACAAACCAAAACGGAAAGGGACGTTGAATCATGGCGAAACAGCAAATCGGCGTCATCGGACTGGCGGTCATGGGGAAAAACTTGGCGTTGAACATTGAAAGCAAAGGCTATTCAGTGGCGGTATACAACCGTTCGCGCGAAAAAACGGACGAGTTTTTGCAGGAAGCGAAAGGAAAAAACATTGTCGGTACATACAGCATCGAAGAATTCGTCAACGCCTTGGAAAAACCGCGGAAAATTTTGCTGATGGTCAAAGCCGGAGCGCCGACGGACGCGACGATCGAACAGCTGAAGCCGCATTTGGAGAAAGGCGATATTGTAATTGACGGCGGCAATACGTATTTTAAGGATACGCAACGCCGCAATAAAGAACTCGCTGAACTCGGCATTCACTTTATCGGCACAGGGGTCTCCGGCGGTGAGGAAGGGGCGCTGAAAGGCCCGTCGATCATGCCGGGTGGGCAAAAAGAAGCGCATGAGCTCGTGCGCCCGATTTTTGAAGCCATCGCTGCGAAAGTCGACGGCGAGCCGTGCACGACGT
This sequence comes from Geobacillus thermoleovorans, assembly GCF_001610955.1. Classification (GTDB taxonomy): domain Bacteria; phylum Bacillota; class Bacilli; order Bacillales; family Anoxybacillaceae; genus Geobacillus; species Geobacillus thermoleovorans. The sequence continues at coordinate 2,231,235 of NZ_CP014335.1, read as the reverse complement.
ACATCGGTCCGGACGGCGCGGGGCATTATGTCAAAATGGTGCATAACGGCATTGAATACGGCGACATGCAGCTGATCGCTGAAGCGTACTTCCTGCTCAAACATGTGCTCGGCATGGATGCTGCAGAGCTGCACGAAGTGTTTGCCGACTGGAACAAAGGCGAATTGAACAGCTACTTGATTGAAATTACGGCCGACATTTTCACGAAAATCGATGAAGAAACAGGCAAGCCGCTTGTTGATGTCATTTTGGACAAAGCTGGGCAAAAAGGGACGGGCAAATGGACGAGCCAAAACGCCCTCGATTTGGGCGTGCCGCTGCCGATCATCACGGAATCGGTGTTCGCCCGTTTCATCTCGGCGATGAAAGACGAGCGCGTGAAAGCAAGCAAAGTGCTGGCAGGCCCAGCGGTGAAGCCGTTTGAAGGCGACCGCGGCCACTTCATCGAAGCCGTGCGCCGCGCGCTTTATATGAGCAAAATTTGCTCGTACGCCCAAGGATTTGCGCAAATGAAGGCGGCTTCTGAGGAATACAACTGGAACTTGCGCTATGGCGACATCGCCATGATCTTCCGCGGCGGCTGCATCATCCGCGCGCAATTTTTGCAAAAAATTAAAGAGGCGTACGACCGCGATCCGGCGCTTTCGAACTTGCTCTTGGATCCGTATTTCAAAGACATTGTCGAACGCTACCAAGACGCGCTCCGCGAAATCGTCGCCACCGCGGCGATGCGCGGCATTCCAGTGCCAGGATTCGCAAGCGCCCTCGCCTATTACGACAGCTACCGCACCGCGGTGCTCCCAGCCAACTTAATCCAAGCGCAGCGCGACTACTTCGGCGCCCACACGTACGAACGCGTCGACAAAGAAGGCATTTTCCATACGGAATGGTTGAAATAAGCGAAAAACCCTTAGAGCCGAAGGCGGTTCTAAGGGTTTTTTGGTGCTTGATGAAACGAAAGCTTCCCCAAGTGCGGCTTGCAAGCAGAAAACTCTTCCATCACACGGCCGAAATCGCGGATGCCGCAAACGTCGTACGACCATTGTTCCAAACGTGCTTTGATTTCTTGAAACAACGTCACATCATCTTCAATGAGCAAAATGTTCAATTTTGCCTCACCCCACTTGTTTCTATTGGGAGTTCCGTTTTCATTATATTTGTTTCACCGTTCGGGGGAAAGGAGGTTCAAAAGGGAAAGCATGAAAATGCATTACACAGCAAAGCGATGGCCGCTGTTCGTGATCGGCGGCAGTTGGTGCATGCGGCCGAACAGGGGGCGTATGGCAAAAAGAGCTTGAAGTGATGATCAACGGTGGGCTATCATGGATATTGAGGATGGATAAGGAATGGTCAAATGTCGGTGCTCGATTGTTTGAGCTATGCTATGCGCAAGGAATGTATAAGGAAGGAATTAGAAATCATTGTTTGACGGGGGATTGGAATGGGAACAACATTTAGGAAAGGTTTTTTATTTTGTCTCTTCTTGTTTATCTGTCTTTTCCATGTGTTTCCTTCCGCTAAAGCGGAAGCGGCCGGACCGCGTACGCAACAGCTTCCTGGGCGCGTGCTCGATTGGGTCATGGATGATCAAAATGGGTATATTTATGCGCTCACGGAAAAGGGGATGTTATTATTTATTGAAGCGAGCACATTGTCGATCAAAAAGCAGGAACCCGTTTCTCTGCGGGCATACAGCGCTTTATGGCGGAAATATGCCCAGCGGTCGGTCACTCTTCTTTTGCGGGACGGGAAGCTGTATGTGCCGTCTGAAACATCGATAGACGTTTTTGACGTCAAAACAAAACGGCTGATTCAACGAGCCCCGTATAACGGATTGCCGTTTGGCCTATTAGGCAACAAAATCGTAACTTTCGGAAAGCAGTACGGGCGCGGGAAGACGACGTATGAGATGTACATGTGGGATTTGGCGGCGAAACGCCAAACAAGCCGGCTGATTGCTGATCCTAACTTTTTTTCCGTTTTTTCAGAGGAAAATACGTTGTTTTTCGATGAGAAGCGAGGTCTGGCCTGTTTATTGCAAAATAAAAATACAGAGTTCTGCAACGAAAAGTGCAGAGCTGAAGGCAAAGAAAAAAGGCTTGCCAGCCTCTAACATTTCCTCTACTGTGGAAGTTGTGAACACATAACCAAACAGTGGAGGAGCGAAAGGATGCTGGCAATGCCCGAAATTAATCGTATCAGAAAACTGCGTGAAAAGAAAGGGTTATCGATTGCGGAAATTTCCCGTGAAACGGGATATAACTGGAGAACGGTCAAGAAATACGCAGATGGAGACATTTCTGTCCAACCAACCATCAAACGCAAAAAGGGGATGATGGAGGAAGAAGGGTACGGGCAAATCATTGATGACTGGTTGGAGGAGGATGCCAAACTGCCGAGAAAACAACGGCGAACGAACAAGACGATGTTTGAAGCGCTTTGTCGTGACCATGGATTTCAAGGCTCGTATCGCACCGTTTGCGCGTACGTGCAAAAACGAAGACCGCAGCTCAAGCTCGAGAAAGAACAGCGCTATGAACGACTGGAGCACCCGCCAGGCGAGGCGCAGGTGGATTTCGGGAAGATGACGGTTGTGACGAAGGAGGGGAAGGAAGAAGAGCGATCGGTTTTGATCATGAGCTTTCCCTATAGCAACGCTGCGTTTGCTTATCCGCTGCCGGCGGAAAACAGTGAATGCTTCCTCCATGGGTTGACGCAGCTGTTTCGTCAGGCTGGGGGAGTGCCAAAGGCATTGCGCATTGACAATTTGTCCGCGGCCATTGTGTCGATTCGAAAAGGGGGAGAACGCCGATTCACCGAGGCTTTTGAGAAATTTCAACTCTACTATCGGTTTGATGTACAAGTGTGCAATCCATACAGTGGACATGAGAAAGGAAATGCGGAGCGAAAAGTCTATTACACTCGCAACCTTTGTTTCATCCCCGCTCCATTGATGGAGTCGGATCCGGAGCTGGTGGAGTGGCTGCATCGCAAGATGGTCGAGGACCGAAACCGTCCTCATTATGAAAAGGGGCGGTGGATCGAGGAACTATGGCAGGAAGAGCAACCGGAGCTGTTGGCGTTGCCGGAACAAGATCTTCCGATCTTCTCCCTCGATCACGCTTACGTGAATAAGTACGGAGAAGTGATGGTGGATGGGAAGGCGTTCGTCGTCCATGGCCTGTCCGTCCCCAACCGGGTGTTGGTGAAGAAAGAATGGAATCGTTTCGTTGTGTTCTCTTCCGATGGAGACGTCCATCTTGAAGCGCCCAGGCCGTATACGAACGTGAAACGCGAAATCCCTTGGAAAGAGATTTTCGCTGAGTGGGAGACCAAACCCCGGGTTGTCGGACATTCCCGCTACCGGACGTACTTGCCGGAGGCGATCCGAACGTATCTGGCTGGCCCCCCGCCCCAGGTGGTGGCCCGTTTGAAAGGACTGCGAGCGCTGTTGGATCGGCACACGCTTTACGAAATCGCCCAGTGGCTCGAGGAGAGTCAGCGATGGGACTTGGCTCCTCATGAAATCGGCGTGTTGATGGAAGCGAAGCACTCCTATTACCCGGACAAGTGGGAAGAATCATACACCCCTTCCGTTCTAATCGACTATGAAACGGATTTAACGGTGTATGATCAACGTCTTCATCCCGCTCGGGAAGGGGGTGTCCAGAGATGAGAGCAGAGGTGAAAGAGATTTGTAAAGCGCTGCATTTGGCCTATATCGCAGATCGATTCGAGGAGGTGAGATTCGAAACGAAAGAACAGTTTTTGCGGGATGTATTGGCGCTGGAACTGTCGTGCCGCCAAGAAGCGAAACAGGCTCGGCTGATCAAGAAAGCCAAGTTTCGGGAGTTGAAATGGCTGAAGGATTACGAATGGTCGGGTCATATCCATTGGCCAGCCACGACATCGAGGGAGGAACTGTGTGACCTTCGCTTTTTGGAGCGAAAGCAAAACGTTCTGCTTTTAGGTTCACCTGGAACGGGGAAAACCCATCTCGCCACAGCACTTGGCATTCAGGCGTGCCAACAAGGCCATGAGGTTCGGTTTTTCCGCGTCGCGGATCTTGTCGCCCAGCTGGAAGAGGCGTTGAAAAACGGCACGCTCGGACGGCTGAAACGAAGCCTCGACCCATGCGAACTGTTGATTTTGGATGAACTCGGCTATGTGCCGTTTCAAAAGCAAGGATCGGAACTGTTGTTTCATATTATCGCCGACTGTTACGAGCGAAAAAGCGTCATGGTGACATCGAATCTAGAATTTGGACAGTGGAATCGGGTGTTTGGGGACAACCGTTTGACGGCAGCGTTGGTGGATCGCTTGGTTCACCACGCCCACATCTTGGCCTTTACGGGAGAGAGCTATCGACTGCGGAACGCTCTCTCCGCGATCCAGCCGTCCTCTGCCTCCGGTCTGGAACCTTAAGTCTTGAGCTGGCAAGCCTATGTATTTTTTCTTGCACTTCTCTGCATTTTTTGCTTGCAAAAAACAGTCTGGCCTTCATCGGCCGCAATGTTTCCATTCCTGATTTAGCGGTATTGCGCCTGTCCGATTTGAAGGTGGTGAAGCGAGTTTCGTATCAAGGGCCGAGAGGTAGCGCTCCCACCCATCCGCTCATCGTTGACGGAAGCGATGTGTTTTTTGCGGGAAGGCGCATTGATGCCGGAAATATCAACATGGTGCACGACTGTTATAACGGCCCCGTTTTAGATGTTCAAGGGGCCTATGTGGTGACAAATAAGGCGGTGTATGACCGTTACACCTCTGCTAAGATAAACGCGCTTCCATTCCCGACGAACTATGCGTTGATGGATGCAAAGTACAATTTGTATTTGATCAAAGAAGGGGAAAATCGAATTTATAAATATCCATTGCCGGCCGATGAGAGCTATTATGTTCGATCGTCCCATTATGCTTTCACCAATGTCCCCATTTCCCATTTGGCTTATGATTCGTCGACCGGATGGTTGTATGTGTTGTCCGCCGAAGACAGCAAACTGTTTGTCATTCGCGCCAGCGACATGAAAATGGTGAAAGAAATTCATCCCGGACCGCAGCCGACGGATGTAAAAATTGATGGCGGCAAGGTGTATGTTGCGCTATCGGGAGCGACGAAAATGGCGATTTACGACGCCAAAACAATGCAGTTTCTTGGAACGGTGCCGCTGATCGCTGCTCCGCGTTCATTGGCGATCGGGGACGGGAAAATTTTCTTCACGGACAATAGCCGCACGTTGACGGGATCGATTGCCGTTTATGATATGAAGACGAAAAAACAATGGCGAATCCCAAAGGTATTCATCAATCCGTTGATTGGGTATGACGAAAAACAAAATGTATTGTATGTCGGACAGGAAGGAACATCGGATCATGATCTGTATGCGGTGCGGCTTTCCGATTGGCATGTTTCGCAACTATTGTCCTTCCCTGGAGGGGATGATGCCTTTTTTATGAACGGCGGGGAGATTTTTTACGGAAAGGCGCGCATCAATCCAGCCCAGCCCGGCGCATTGGTGGCCGCTGAATTTCCGGAGCCGCTGCGGGCGGCGAGCCGTCAATATATCATCACCAGCCGTGCCATTTATAACCGGGCAACAGGAACGAAAATCGCCGATTTGTCATCTGAAGCGTTGCTCGCAACGGCTGGAGATGATGGAATGATCTTCACGTATCGAAAAGTGGCTACGAACCATTATTTGATTAAGCAAAAACTGTCTCAGTGAACTACCCCCACTTAATTTTCTAGCGAAAATTTGAAGTGGGGGCTTCCAAAGAAGTTTGACTGCTTCAAGCAATCCTTATTCTTTGAGGCGTGTCCACTTCGCCGCTAGAGCATAAGACACTCAGGTCTACAGCTTTACTTTTCTTTAAGATGTTTAATGCGCCATTGACATCAGCATTAATTAGTTTGCCAGACTTTGTTCGATACAAGCCGCGCTTAATACGTTTGCCGCTGAACTTATATTCTTTTGGATTGTCGGCATTATATTCAGGAATCTCATCGCCGTCAAAAAAGCTGGCTTGAGACGTATATGATTCTTCCTGTTTCAAGAATTCAATGCCGTAAAATTCACAAAGATATTCTAGTTTTTCTTTTATGTTACCGAGAGGAATATTGACAAAGTTTTGATTTGTTTTTTTTCCTAGATTAATATTGCGTTGCCATGTTTCCGCATAGCCAATGACAAGTTTGCCAATTTGATTTTCAATACAGTAGTTAATGATGTAACGGCAAGTCTTGTTGATATAATCATTCACTTTATTATTGCGATTCATAGCAAGCAAAGCCTGTTTACGAGTGGTGCCTTTGATTTTTTGCTTATCTTTCATGCTTTGAAGTCTGGCATTTTCTTTGTTAAACCATTGATTTATACTTTTTAATCTCCGCCCATCAATGATGAATGATCTGCCGTCTGATGTGACACAAGTGGCAAAATTGTTTAATCCTAAATCAATTGCCAGTGCTTTTTGGTCATTTAATTCTCTTTGATCTTCAGGCATTTCATATTTGTACTGAATCTCAAAGAACCTGGCATGATGCTTAGGAATGATTTCAATCTGCTTAATCTTTTTGTCCAGTAACACAGGCGGAATCGTTATCGTGATAGGCTTGTGAGTCTTTTTAAATAGGCGAGAATACGGTATCGTGAATTTGTTGCCGTCTATACGAATCTGGCCAATGATCAGTGAATGAAAGCCATCTTTTTTAAGATATTTTGGAATACTGATAGCCTTGTGGTCATATTTTCCTTGTTTGGCAAGACTGATCAAACCAAAGAAAGATTTAAAGGCTTCATTGACCTTTTTTAAAATTTGCTGTGCCATGTTGCTGTTTAACAGCTTATAGTTTTCGTTAGTTTTTGCAAGATGATAGTTTTTCTCATAATTAAGAAATTCCTTGTGTTCAAAATAGTATTGTCTGACATTGTACAATCCGACGTTGTACATGTTCTTGGCAATATGGCACAGTTCTCGAAGAGTCAAGTATTCTTCTTTGGTCAAACCATTTAGCTGTTGTTTGATACAAAAATACATTTTTTCACCTCCCATCTAACTATATTATACTATATTTTACTGAATCTATCCTATTTTCAGCAAAATATAGTTAAGGCGATTCATCTCCCACTTACTCCGCTTCGCTTCGTTGAAGTGGGAGTCTTCTCGCCTAATTAAGATAAAATTGCCATTGCTGGGAGCGTTGGTTCTCCAAAGCGCATGAAACAGTTTTCACAACGTCTAGACGGGCTCGTACCTCCGCTCGTCTCGTTTTATAAAGAAGCAAATATGTCATCATGAGGATGATGCCCAAAGGTGAATTTTCCAAGGCGTTCAATCACTTAAACACGTCTGTTCACAGATAGGAGGGTCTTTCCATGTCACAACAGCGTAAATCGATCATCCCCGACGACTTTTTATGGGGCGGGGCGGTGACGTCGTTTCAGACGGAAGGGGCGTGGAACGAAGGCGGCAAAGGGCTGTCGATCGTTGATGCGCGCCCGATTCCAAAAGGGCATTCCGATTGGAAAGTGGCGGTCGATTTTTACCATCGCTACAAAGAAGACATCGCTTTGTTCAAGGAGCTCGGCTTTACCGCCTACCGGACGAGCATCGCTTGGACGCGCATTTTTCCGGACGGGGAAGGGGAGCCGAATGAAGCGGGCTTGGCGTTTTATGACGCCGTGTTTGATGAATTGAGAGCGAACGGCATCGAGCCGGTCATTACGCTGTACCATTTTGATTTGCCGCTGGCGTTGGCCAAGAAATACAACGGCTTTGCCTCGCGAAAGGTCGTCGACTTGTTTGAACGGTACGCGCGCACCGTATTTGCGCGTTACCGCGGGAAAGTGAACTATTGGCTGACGTTCAACGAACAAAATTTAGTGCTCGAACAGCCGCATTTATGGGGGGCGATTGGGCCGGAAGACGAAGACCCGGAAGCGTTTGCCTACCGCGTCTGTCATAACGTGTTTATCGCCCACGCGAAAGCGGTGAAGGCGCTGCGCGAAATCGCTCCCGAGGCGAAGATCGGCGGGATGGTGACGTATTTGACGACGTATCCGGCGACATGCCGGCCGGAAGACGCTTTGGCGAACGTGCAGGCGAAAGAGCTGTTCATTGATTTCTTCTTTGATGTGTTCGCCCGCGGCGCCTATCCGCGTTATGTGACCAACCGGCTTGAGAAAAAAGGAATCTGCCTGCCGCTCGAAGCGGGGGATGAGGAGTTGCTCCGTTCGCAGACGGTCGACTTTTTGTCGTTCAGCTACTATCAAAGCCAAATCGTCCGCCATCAGGAACAGGATGAGCGGATCATCAAAGGGCTTGAACCGAACCCGCACTTGCCAAAGACGAAATGGGGCTGGGCGATCGATCCGATCGGGTTGCGGATGGCCTTAAAAGACGTGTACGCCCGCTATCAGATGCCCATTTTCATCACCGAAAACGGGATCGGATTGGAAGAGGAGCTGAATGAGGACGGCACGGTCGAAGATGATGAGCGGATCGACTATTTGCGCCGCCATATCGAACAAATGAAGATGGCGATGGAAGAAGGCGTCGAGGTGATCGGTTATTTAATGTGGGGAGCAACCGACTTGTTAAGCTCGCAAGGGGAGATGCGCAAGCGCTACGGCGTCATTTTCGTCAACCGCGACGACGAGAACTTGCGCGATTTGAAGCGCTATAAGAAAAAAAGCTTCTACTGGTTCCAGCGCGTCATTCGCACGAACGGGGAAGAGCTGTAAACAGAGGCGGGGAAGCCCCCGCCATTTTACCAGTCTTTAGGGCGGCCATGGCGAATATTCAATTTGACATGATCAAACAGCCGGTCCCATCGGGGGACCGGCTGTTTTTACGGCTCGCGGTCCAACAGCAAGACGCGCGCCGGGGCGGCGTCGGTGCCGACGAGTTTGAGAGGGGCGGCGACCATGAAATAGCGGCCTTCGGGGACGTCTTTCAGCCGCAGCCCTTCGATGACGATGACACCGGCGCCAAACAGCGTTTTATGGGTCGGGTGGCCTTCTTGCGCCCGTTCGATGCCAAGGGCGTCGATGCCGACGCCGCGGATGTGTTTGTCGGCTAGATACCGGGCCGCGTCTTCGGCGACGAAAATAAACTCAAAGTTAAATGCATCATCAAAGGAGTTTTTCGTTTTAAACAGAACGAAGTCGCCTTTTTGAATGTCAAGATGCGCGATGTCGTCTTTCGTGATCCGGTCGTTGACATGCGTCAAATCGAACAGCTTGCACGGGCCGACGAGGTCGTCCAATGGAATCGTTTCAAACGTCGCCCCGCCTTCGACCATATGAAGAGGGGCGTCAATGTGCGTGCCGGTGTGCACGTCCATGTCAATGCGCGATTCGGTCACATAGCCGTTGGTGACGGTGGTGCGCTTCGGCTGTTTTTCCGGTTTGTTTTTATACACGGGCATGCCCTCGTAAATCGGGGCCGTGACGTCATACACTTTCATCGTTCATTCGCTCCTTTGCATGAGGGATAAAGGGGCAAGCGCCCTATGTTGGTTTGGCAAAGAGGACGAGATGGGCGCAACAGGCGGGCCCATCGCGTCTTTACGAACGCGGATGCTCGATCGGCCACCAGTGGAAGCCGTCTTGTTTGAGCAGCTCGTCCGCAGCCGCCGGGCCCATGGAGCCAGCCGCGTAGTTCGGAAAGTCGGAAGCTTTTGTGTTCGCCCACACCTCAGAAATTGGGTCGACAAATTGCCATGACGCTGCCACCTCGTCCCAATGGGTGAAGTTCGTCGCGTCGCCGCGCATGCAGTCGTACAACAGCTTTTCGTACGCTTCGGGCGTGTTGATGCCGTCGATGCAGTTGTTGCAATAGTCGAGTTGAAATGGAGCTGTTATGGTCGTCGATTCCCCGGTTTTTTTGCCGTTTAAATGAAGGGTGATCCCTTCGTCCGGCTGGATGTGGATGACGAGCAAGTTCGGGGCGATCGTCTCATTCGTCCGGTAATACAAGTTCATCGGTACATCTTTAAATTGGACGACGATTTTTGTCGATTTTTCCGCCATCCGTTTGCCGGTGCGGATGTAAAACGGCACGCCGGCCCAGCGGAAGTTGTCGATCAAAAGTTTTCCGGCGACGAACGTTTCCGTGTTCGAGTTCGGATCGACGTTCGGCTCTTCGCGGTACGCCGGCACGTGTTTGCCGTGGATGGTTCCGCGTCCGTATTGGCCGCGCACGAAATAGCGGTCGACTTCATCGTGCACAATCGGGCGCAAGGCGCGCAACACTTTCACTTTTTCATGGCGGATGTCATCAGTTGTTAGTTTGATCGGCGGCTCCATCGCCAACAGGGCGACCATTTGCAGCATATGGTTTTGCACCATGTCGCGCAGCGCCCCGGAATGGTCGTAGTAGCGGCCGCGGTCTTCGACGCCGAGCGTTTCGCTCGATGTGATTTGAATGTTGGCGATGAACCGGTTGTTCCAAAGCGGCTCGAAAATGGCGTTTGAAAAGCGGATGACCTCGATGTTTTGCACCATTTCTTTGCCGAGGTAATGGTCGATCCGGTAGATTTCCCGCTCGGAAAAGACGCGGCGAATCTCGTCATTCAGCTTCTCGGCGCTCGCCAAGTCATGCCCGAACGGCTTTTCGATGACGAGCCGCTTAAAGCCGTGCGTTTCCGTCAATCCTTCCGACTGCAAGCGGGAAGTAACGGTGCCGAAAAATTCCGGCGCCATCGCCAAATAAAAGATGCGGTTGCCTTCGGTCTTGTATGTGCCGTCGAGCTGTTCGAGGAGCGACTTTAAGCGCTGGTACGACTCGGCTTCCGTCACGTCGAACGGATGATAGTAGAAATGGGAGGTGAATCGGCCGTCGGCGAGCTTTTGGTGAAACGCCGTTTCGACCGAGTCGCGTACATAGTTCCGGAACTCATCGGCCGACAGCGGACGGCGCGCCACGCCGACGACGGCGAACTGGTCGTTTAGGTGCCCTTTTTCATACAGGCGGTAAAGGGAAGGAAACAGTTTCCGTTTCGCCAAATCTCCCGTCGCTCCGAAAATGACGATGATCGATTTCGGGTTCATGTTGTCCACCGTATGTACCTCGCTTTAACCAAATTTGTCTCTTCAATGAAACCATTGTAGAGGTTTGCCGGTCGGAACGCAAACACTTTGTTGCTTTCCGGCGGGAAAGCGTTTATGTTCATGAAAGAGCCGGGCGCCAACCCGGCGTTTTTGAGCGCAAAAGAAAGTTGAAAAGCCGTTTTGACATTGGTACGCTAACAACAGGCAATGTTGAGCGAGAAAAAGGAGTGAAGCGCGTTGGAACTGTTGTTTTTAGGCACGGGTGCCGGCGTGCCGGCCAAAGAGCGCAACGTATCGTCCGTCGCCCTGCAGCTGCTTGACGAGCGCGGGGCGACATGGCTGTTTGACTGCGGCGAAGCGACGCAGCATCAAATTTTGCATACCGCCATTCGCCCGCGCCGCATCGAGCATATTTTTATTACGCACTTGCATGGCGACCATTTGTTCGGATTGCCTGGACTGCTAGGCAGCCGTTCGTTTCAAAGCGGCGAGACGCCGCTTACGGTTTTCGGCCCAAAAGGCATTCGCTCGTTTGTCGAAACGGCCCTTGCCGTCAGCGGGACAAAGCTCCGGTATGAACTGAACATTGTGGAGATCGATGAGGGCGTCATTTTTGACGATGAACGGTTTTCCGTCATCGCCAAACGGCTCGATCACGGCATGCCGTCATACGGTTTCCGCGTCGTTGAAAAAGATTTGCCCGGCCCGCTCTTGGTCGAGCGATTGCAAGCACTCGGCGTCCGCCCCGGCCCGATTTATCAAGAAATTAAGCAAGGAAAAACGGTCGTGCTGGATGACGGCACGGTCATCGACGGGCGCGAATTTGTCGGGCCGCCGCAAAAGGGGAGAATCGTCGCCGTGTTGGGCGACACCCGTTTTTGCGAAGCGGCGATTGAACTCGCCCGCGATGCCGATGTCGTCGTCCACGAGGCGACGTTTGCCGCGGCGGAACAGCGGCTGGCCCATGACTATTTCCATTCCACGACCACAGACGCAGCCGAGGTGGCGAGGCGGGCCGGGGCGAAGCGGCTTATTTTGACCCATATCAGCTCTCGCTACCAAGGTGAGGCGGCGCTGCAGCTCGTCGCCGAGGCGCGCAGCGTGTTTCCGAACACCGAGCTCGCCGTTGATTTCGCCTCGTTTTCGATCCCGCGCGGTTAAAACCGCCAGCCGCGCTCATATTGGACGGGCGCCGAGATTTTTGCGCCCAGCTCTCTCGCCGCGGCGTATGGCCAATACGGGTTGCGCAGCAGCTCGCGCCCCAAAAAGACGAGATCGGCGCGGCCGTTTTGCAAAATTTCTTCCGCTTGCCAGCCGGACGTAATGAGGCCGACAGCGCCGGTCGGGATGTCTGCTTCACGGCGGATCAGTTCGGCAAATGGCACTTGGTAGCCGGGATAGACGTTCATGCGCGCCGGAACAATAGCGCCGGAGCTGACATCGACGAGGTCGACTCCTTGTTCTTTCATCCGCTTGGCGTATGGGACATAGTCTTTGGCCGTCAGCCCGTCCGGATGGTAGTCGGACGCCGAGATGCGGACAAAAAGCGGTCCGTCCCACACCTCGCGGACAGCGTCGATCACCTCGCCCAAGAAACGGTAACGGTTTTCCGGAGAGCCGCCGTACTCGTCTTGGCGCCGGTTGGAGAGCGGCGATAAAAATTCGTTAATGAGGTAGCCGTGGGCGGCATGGATTTCAATGACGTCAAAGCCGGCTTCCTTCGCGCGCCGTGCGCCGTTTTGGAACGCTTGCACCGTTTCTTCAATGTCGGCTTTCGTCATTTCTTTTGGCGTCGGCGACGAATCATCAAACGGGACGGCTGACGGAGCGATGATCTCTCCCGGCACTTGCGATTTTCTCCCCGCATGGGCAAGCTGGATGCCGATGGCCGCCCCATGCTCTTTCACAAGCCCAACGAGTTCGCGAAGCCCGGCGATATGGTCATCGCTCCAAATGCCTAAGTCGCGTTCAGAAATGCGACCTTGCGGCGTCACGCCGGTCGCTTCAACGATAATCAAGCCGACTTGGCCGACAGCGCGAGCCGGGTAGTGGATTTTATGCCACGTGCGTACGGCGCCGTCTTTCGTGTCGCACGAATACATGCACATCGGCGACATGACAATTCGGTTTTTCAGCGTCAGCCCGCGGATTGTATACGGCGAAAACAGCATCGTGTTCATGACAAGCAGCTCCTTTCTAGGCCAATGAATGGTTCATTACTGAATGATAGCACGCTGCTTATCAAAAACAAAATAAAACGGATTGTCGCCGTGTTCGGGCTAGGCGGGAAAAGGAGCGGCGCGCTCCGGAGGTCCGCTCTTTACGCTTCGGCGATGGCAGCGAGAAGAGCGCTGCCGAGCTCTTCGGAGCGGGCCGTCGCCCGGCGGATGCAGGCGATGACCGCTTCTTGGAACCGGTATTGCTCAAGCACGCCAATGCCGGCTTCGGTCGTGCCGCCTGGGCTCGTGACTTCACGGCGCAGGACGGATGGGTGCTTGTCGGACGCTTTTAGCATCTCGGCTGCGCCGATGATCGTTTGCAAAATGAGCCGTTTGGCGACATCTCGCTCAAGGCCGATGTCGGCCGCCGCTTTTTCCATCGCTTCGACCAAGTAATACACATACGCCGGACCGCTCCCGGACAGGCCGGTGACCGCATGCAAGTCCTTCTCCGGCACAACAGCGACGATGCCGACCGTTTCAAACAGCTGTTTGGCGACCTCAAGATGTTCTTTCGCGGCGAAGCGGCCGCCGGCGATCGCGGTCGCTGATAAGCCGACGGCGGCGGATGTGTTTGGCATGGCGCGCACGACAGGGATGTTGCGTCCGGCGAGCCGTTCGATCGTCTCGGTCGTGATGCCGGCGAGCAGTGAAAGAATGAGCTGATGGGCGCGGAGGGTCGGTGCGATGGCGTTCATCGCTTCGACGACGTCTTTCGGCTTCATCGCCAAAATGACGATATCCGCTTGTTTGACGGCTTCTTGCGCGCAACCCGCCGTGCAAACACCGTATTGGCGCGCCAGCTCCTCGAGCCGAGCGCGGTTTTGTCGGTTGGCGACGACAATGTGCGCCGGATGGCAAAACGCTTTCGTCATGCCGGCGATGAGCGCTTCCGCCATCGAGCCGGCGCCGATGAGCGCGATCGTTCGTTCGTTGTTCATCATTCCACTCCTCCTTGCCTTGGTGTATCCATCCAAAAGAAAAAGGTTTCCCGTCCTGCAAAAGGACGGAAAACCTTCGTTTCCGCGGTACCACCTTTTTTGGCCCGATTTGGCCCAAGCGCCAAACAGGCCCGACTCTGCCCCGATAACGCCGGGGAGGCGTTTAGGTTGGCCTAACAGCTCCTAGGGTAGGTTCAACCGCAAAGAGGGCCGCAAAGCCTTCCAGCCGCGGGCTTCGCTCTCTGGTGCCGTTTGCGGTTTACTGGCCCTGTTCATCGCCGGTTTGCCGTATCCGTGATGTTATTAGTCATTATGCCGCGGGACAGGCGCTGTTGTCAAGAGAGGAGAGCGAATTTTTTTGCAATTTCGTCGTGCGGAAGAAAAAGGCATGACAAATGGATGAAATCGGTGTAAACTGTAAAATAAAATATAATGAATAACTATTCATTTTGACTGATGAAACGGTTCGAACGGGATGGTTCATGAACTTGAGGAAAGAAGGGAACGCAATGAACGAGGAACGAGTGTATCGGATCACGGTGCCGACGCCGTTTCCGGTCGGCGATGTGCATATGTACGTGATCGCCGGCGATCGGTTGACGCTGGTCGATGCCGGAGTGAAAACAGAGGAAGCATGGCAGCTGTTTGTGAAGCAGCTTGGCGAGGTCGGTTATGCGCCAGAGGATATTGAACAAATCGTCATTACTCACCATCATCCGGATCATGTCGGCTTGCTTGATTATTTTCCGCATGCGCCGATCATCGGCCATCCGAAAGCGGATCCGTTTTTGCGCCGCGAACGTTCGTTTATGGAGCGGTACGTCCAATTTTTTCAGGAATTTTTTACGGAATGCGGCGTCGACCGCCGTTTGTTCAGTCAGCTGTCCAAAGAAGGCGGATCGCTTCGCTACGCAAGCCGGCGCGGGCTTGACATCATGGTGACGGAAGGGGACGCGGTGCCGGGGATGCCCGGGTGGCAGGTCATCGAAACGCCGGGGCATGCGCAAAGCCATATCGCCCTCTACCGCGAGGCGGACGGATTGCTGATCGGCGGCGATCATTTGCTTGTTCATATTTCCCCGAATCCAATGATGGAGCCGCCGGCGGAAGGAGAGACGGGACGGCCGAAACCGTTGTTGCAGTACAACGAGTCGCTGCAAAAAATGCTGCAATACGATATCGTTCGCTCGCTAAACGGCCATGGCGACGATGCGACCGATATTCCGGCGCTCGTTCGCGAGCGGCTGGGTAAGCAACGCCAGCGCGCCGAGCGGGTGCTCGAAATGGTGAAAGAACGCCCGCATACGGTGTTTGACGTTTGTCAAAAGCTGTTCCCGACCGCTTACGAACGCCAGCTCATGCTGACGATGTCAGAGACGATCGGCCAGCTTGATTATCTCGAGGCGAACGGGTATGTGACGAAAAAGCAAGAAGCCGGCCGATACGTCTACGAAGCGGTGGGGGTGTCGGTGTGCGGCTGAAGGGGCGCCATGTCGTCATTACCGGAGCGTCGGGAGGAATTGGCGAGCAAATCGCCTATGAAGCGGCGCGCCAAGGGGCGGTGCCGGTGCTCTTGGCGCGCAGTGAAGAAAGGCTGAAAGAAGCGAGCGCGCGGATCGAAGCGCAAACCGGTATTCGCGCCCCGTATGCATCGCTTGATGTCAGCGACCGCGGCATGATCGAGGCGGTTGTTTCCCAGCTCATTGCGGATCTTGGCGCGATCGATGTGTTGGTCAACAACGCCGGGTTTGGCGTCTTTCGCTATGTCGAGGACATCGACTTGGATGAAATGGAGAGGATGTTTGCCGTCAACGTCTTCGGCCTCATCGCCTGTACGAAGGCGGTGTATTCGCATATGAAAGAGAGAGGAAGCGGTCATATTATCAACATTGCGTCGCAAGCCGGCAAAATCGCGACGCCGAAGTCGAGCGTCTATTCCGCGACGAAACACGCGGTCGTTGGCTTTACCGACAGCCTCCGCCTCGAGGCGGGGCGCTTTGGCATTTTTGTCACGGCCGTCAATCCGGGGCCGGTGGAGACGAACTTTTTTTCGGCCGCTGATGAATCGGGAGAGTATGTGCGCAATGTCTCGCGTTGGATGTTAAGGCCGGAGGCGGTGGCGAAGCGCGTTGTTGCCGCGATGATGACGCCAACGCGCGAAGTGAACATGCCGCGTTGGATGGATCTCGGCAGCCGGCTGTACCGGCTCGCTCCGGGTCTTGTGGAAAAGGTGGCAAAGCGGGCGTTTTTCCAAAAGTAAGCGAGGGTGTCCCAAATATAAGGGGCACCCTTTCTGATCATCGTCTAGACGCGCGAAACGCCTTTCCTCTTCTTGAAGAAAGATGGCCTTTGGGGCCAACCCCGTGTTCGTTTGACACGAGCCGGGTCAAGCGCTGGTGATGAACCGGTAGACGGCGTCATGGACAAGTTCATAGATGTCCGCGTTTGGCTGCCTCTCTTTGGCGGCGGCAATGCGGGTGCAAAGCTCGCGCCAGTCGTCTTCGCCAAGCGGCATCATGTCATCATCATAGCCATAATGCCGCAGGCAGTTGCGCACTTGTTTTTGCAGCCATCGTTCGTCCATCGGCTTCTCACCGCCTTATTGTTTATCCGTTTCCGGCAAAGGGGCGCGGACAACGGATTGGAAGCGGCCTTTGTGCGAACCGTCGCAAAACGGTTTGTTGTTCGACAGCCCGCAACGGCAGAGCGAAAACGTTTGTTTGGTCACAAACGGCTTTCCTTCTCCATCGAGCAGTTCAACATCGCCGGTGACGCGCAGCGAGCCGTTGTCGTTCACTTTGATTTGCACTTTTGCCATCGCTTTTTCCTCCTTGCTTTGTTTTGACAGTTTCTCATGTTGACAGGTAAAATAAATAAAGGAAATCAAAGGGAAAAGGAGCCAGCTATGAGTCTGTACATCACGTTTACGGATGCAGCCAAACGGGCGCTTGCCTCTATTGTAGCGGAATCCGGACGGCAGTTAAAGTTGATGTTTGACACTGACGGCTGCGG
Organism: Geobacillus thermoleovorans; assembly: GCF_001610955.1. GTDB lineage: Bacteria > Bacillota > Bacilli > Bacillales > Anoxybacillaceae > Geobacillus > Geobacillus thermoleovorans. Next base: position 2,214,012 of record NZ_CP014335.1, on the reverse strand, counting down.
CTGTTTGGTCGACGGCGTGCCGGCGCTATGGCTTGTCGACAAAGCCGATGAAGATGATGTCGTCGTCGAGACGAATTTTGCGCCGGTGCTCGTGGAACGGTCGCGTCTCATCTTTTTTGATGAAACGATGACGATTGACGTCAAGCCGGGAACGACCGTTTTTCAGCTCAAAAGCCCAGGGCAAACGTTGAATGGTCATATGCCGTTTGTTGAGGTGAAATCTGGCCATGAACGGTAAGCTAGAGCAGCTCGCAAAGGCGGCGAAGCAAAAAACATGGGTGTCGTTCACCCATGAAAACGATCCGTACAGCTTGCTTCATTGGTCGGTCGCCGGCCCGTATCATGAGGCGAAAGACGTCTGGCTGCTGCAAAACGAAATGACGTTTGAAATGAAAGAGTTTCCGACGCTGGAGGAGGCGATCGCCTGGCTTGGCGAACATATGCCGCACATCACCGAGGTGTTGTAAAGGGGCCGCCCCTAAGCCATTTTCGGCCGGGGGCGCCCCTTTCCATAGTTAGAAGCCGCGTTTTGCGCCGAACGGCGCTTTCCAATGTTATTGCGGACTGTTTTGCCGCTTAGTCGGGTGGATTGCTTTTTCCAATTCTTCTTTTGCGATCACCGGCTTCACCGTATCGGCGGACGGTTTCCCTTTTTGGGCGCGGTTTTTCTCCATCCATACATCTCTCCTTTTTCTTATCGTTTAGTTGTATCGTTTGACAAACGAACGGTCGTTATGCAAAGGGGGGCGGAAATCATGAAGAACCGGGTTGCGCGGAAAAAAGAACAAGAGACGCAGGCAGTGACGCTTGCCGACCGGCTCGGTGCCGAGACGGAAGCGAAACTGCTCGCGAAAAAGCGGGCGCTTGCCGAGGAAGAACAGCGGCGTCTAGCGGCGGAAGAGGCGCGGCGTCGCGAGGAAGAGCGCCGCCGTGAGGAACAGAAATCATTTGCCGAGCTGCTGGAAGAAAGTGAACTCGATTGGCGGAAGTTTAAATAGGGGGAACGTTCAGATGAAACAAAAAATGATGACAGCGGGTATGGCGTCCGCGTCTGTGTTCATGGTGGCTGCGGTCGTGATCTTGGCCGCCAACTTGCGCGCACCGCTCACAATGGTCGGGCCGCTTGTTCCTGAATTGCAGCGGGAGCTTGGCCTCTCCCACGCAGCCGCTGGGGCGTTGACGACGATTCCGCTTTTGGCGTTTGCCTTCTTGGCTCCTGTGGCGGCCGCGTTCGCCCGGCGGTTCGGAATAGAGCGGACGCTGTTCGGTTCGCTTGTTGTTTTGCTTGCCGGCGAACTCATTCGCCCGCTTTCGGGAGAGTTTTCCCTATTTCTCGGCACGGCGCTGATTGGAGCCGCCATCGCGGTCGACAACGTTCTCATGCCGGCGCTGATCAAAGACATGTTTTCTGAACGGGTCGGCTTGATGATGGGCGTTTATACCGTAACGATGAACATGAGCGCCGCCTTCGCTTCCGGGTTCGCCGTTCCGCTTGCCGACGGGTGGGGGATCGGCTGGCAAGGGGCGTTTCGCTTTTGGGCGCTGGTTGCCGCGTTGTCGCTTGTCGTTTGGCTGCCGCAAGCTTGGCGCCAGAAGTCAAGCGGCGTCCCGGCGGGAAGCCGGCGCTCTTCGCTTTGGCGATCGGCGCTTGCCTGGCAAGTGACGCTGTTTATGGGGCTGCAATCCTTGTTCTTTTATTGCATCGTCACGTGGCTGCCGGAGCTTGGCCAAAGCAAGGGCTTGGCGGCCGATACAGCCGGATGGCTGCTCTTTTTCTTCCAGTTTGCCCAGTTGCCGATGATGTTCGTCTCTCCGATGCTCGCGGAGCGGATGGACAATCAAAAAGTGCTGATCGGCTCGGCGGTGTTGCTCATGGCTTTTGGAACGATCGCCTTTTTGGCTGGCCAAGGTTGGCTGCTTTGGGTTGGGGCGCTTTTCGCCGGCATCGGCGCCGGCATGGCGTTTTCGCTGGCGATGATGCTGTTTACTTTGCGCACGCGCCGTCCGCTGGAAGCCGCCCAGCTGTCGGCCATGGCCCAATCGGTCGGCTACTTGCTGGCTGCTGCCGGACCGCCTCTGTTTGGCGTATTGTACGATGCGGCCAGACGGTTTACCGCCCCGCTTGGCATGTTGTTGGCCGTCTGTGCGGCCATGATGGCGTTCGGCTTAGGGGCAGCGAGGAATCAGTATGTGGAAGAGGATTGATCGGTTTTTGTGAAGTGACCGGCCCATTTGGAAAAAAGAGCCCGTAACGGACATTGGCAGCCGTTGGGCTCTTTTGGTTTGTTTTTTCGTTTTGCCTCTTGTCAGCGCCATGGCCGCCGGCAAGTTCAGTGACACACATAGGCAGGGAATAGAGGCTGCGGCCTGCGGTTGTTGCTGGCCATAGGCGTCGGAATGAAGCACGATGGCGATTCCTGCGCTTATCGGTGCGCCTCATACACCGAGCGTTTTGTCGTTTGTTTCAGCCATTCGTATTCGTCGGCATCAAGCGGCGGGGCGGAAGCGGCGGCGATGTTTTCTTCAAGCTGCCGAAGCCGGCTTGCGCCCGGAATGACGGCAGCAACGACCGGGTCATACAGGCAAAATTGCAGCGCGGTCGCGGTCAATGAACGGCGCCCGGCCGTTTTTTCCTTCAGCTTCGGGATGAGCGCCTGCAGTTCTTTGTAGGAATAATCGAGGTAGCCGTGTTCTTTCACCGCGCTGCTCGCTTGTTCAAGCGGGCGGCTCGTGAGCAAGCCTCTAGCGACCGGACCGCGGGCGATCACGCTGATGTGATGTTCGCGAAGAAGCGGGAACCATTCTTCCGGCCGCCGGTCAAGCAAGCTGTATTGCATCATGACGCTGACGATGTTCGAGCGCTTCACATATTCGCGAATGACGTTTGGGCGGATCGAGGAGATGCCGTACCAACGGATGACGCCTTCTTGCTTCAGCTCTTCGAACGCTTCAATCGTCTCATCGATCGGGTCGTCGATCGTGCCGCCGTGGAGCTGGTATAAGTCAATGTAGTCCGTTTGCAGGCGGCGCAGGCTCTCTTTGACCGCTTGTTTGATATAGGCTTTTGACGGATCCCAGTCCCAGCCGCTTCCGTCTCGGCGCCAACGGTTGCCGACTTTTGTCGCGATGATGACTTGGTCGCGTTTTCCTTTCACCGCTTTGCCGACAAATTCCTCGTTTAAGCCGCGGTCGTATAAATCGGCTGTATCCAAGTAGTTGATGCCGCGCTCCAATGCTTCATGGATGAGATAGATGGCATGGTTTTCATCAGTGCCGAGCGACATGCAGCCGAGTCCAATTTCGCTGACGTATAAGTCTGATGTGCCGATGCGGCGTTTGTTCATCTTTTGCGCCCCCTTTCGCGATCGATGATGATATGTTCATTGTACAACGGAAGCGAAAAAATGGCCAAACATGTAGTACAATGGAAAAGAGTCCATCAATCGATAGGGGAGAAGAAGAATGGAGAAGTTGTATGAAAAAACCGTCCGCAAAGAGAAATTGTTCAGCGGCCGCATCATTGACTTGTATATCGAGGAAGTCGAGCTGCCAAATGGGAAAACGAGCCAGCGCGAGGTGATCAAACATCCGGGGGCGGTGGCGGTGCTGCCGCTGTTGCCGGACGGGAAAATCGTTCTTGTCCGCCAGTACCGAAAAGCGCTGGAGCGCGCATTAGTCGAGATTCCGGCGGGCAAGCTAGAACATGGGGAAGAGCCGCTCTCTTCCGCACACCGCGAGCTCGAAGAAGAAACCGGCTACCGCGCCCAATCGATGCGCCATCTCATTTCCTTTTATACATCCCCAGGGTTTGCCGATGAACTCATCCATTTGTATGTCGCCGAGGGGCTGGAAAAAGCGGAGGACGGCGCCGGTTTGGATGAAGATGAGTTTGTCGAGCTGTTGGAAGTTACATTGGAGGAGGCGCTTGAGATGCTTCAACAACGCGACATTTACGATGCGAAAACGGCATACGCCTTGCAATATTTGCAGCTGCGCCGCGCGCTAGGGGAGCAAAATGCCGAATAAAAAAAACGAGCGCGGCCTCGGCTGTTATTACGCTGATTTACATATTCACATCGGCCGCACCGCCTCGGGCCGCCCGGTGAAAATTACTGGGGCGCGGACGTTGACGCTTGAGAACATCTTGCATGAGGCGGCTGAGGTGAAAGGGATCGACCTCGTCGGCGTCATTGACAGCCATGTGCCCGAAGTGCTGGACGAGCTCGAGCGGGCAATGGAGAAGCACGGTTGGCGCGAACATGAGGGGGGCGGCGTCAGCGCCGGGAAAGTGACGCTTTTGTTAGGCAGTGAAATCGAAGTATATGACGACCATTGCCATGGACCGATCCACGTGCTCGTTTTTTTGCCGACTGTGCAGACGATGCGCACGTTTTCCGGCTGGCTTGGCAAACGGGTAAAGAACATGTCGCTCAGTTCACAGCGCATTTACGCCTCCGGCCGCGAGCTGCAAGCTGCCGCGAAAGAGCAGGGCGGCTGGTTCATTCCCGCGCACGCGTTCACCCCGTTTAAAAGCTTGTACGGAAAAGGGGTCAAGCACAGCCTGACAGAAGTGTTTGACCCGGATTGGATTGATGCCATTGAACTTGGGTTAAGCGCCGACACGGCGATGGCGGACCAGATCGCCGAATTGCATCGCTACCCGTACTTGACGAATTCCGATGCCCATTCGCTGCGGAAAATCGCCCGCGAATATGAAGAAGTGCGGCTCGCCGCCCCGACGTTTGCTGAATTGGAAAAAGCGCTGCGCGGTGAAGACGGGCGCGCGATTGTCGCCAACTACGGTTTAAATCCCAAACTCGGAAAATATCACCAGACAGTGTGCGAGCGCTGCCTTGCGCCGGTTGCACCGGACGTCGACCGCTGTGCGGCATGCGGCCATCATCGCTTCGTGAAAGGCGTGTTTGACCGGCTTGCGGAGCTGAAAACGGCGGAACGCGGGCCGAAACGGCCGCCGTACATTTATCAAGTGCCGCTTGAATTCATCCCCGGCCTTGGTTCAAAAGCGTATGAAAAGCTGCTCGCCCGTTTTGGCACGGAAATGAGCGTTCTTCATGAGGCGGCGGAGGAAGAGATCGCGGAGACGGTGGGAGAAAAGTTGGCCCAACTGATCGTCCTTGCCCGCAGCGGTGCGCTCCATATCGAGGCCGGGGGCGGTGGGAGGTACGGGAAAGTGCGGGAGGGGTAACCACTCGGGCAGCGCTCCTGCCGTTCATCATCATGCCGTGCGTGCTGCTTGGCCCAGCCATGCGCCAATGGACCGAGGCGGCGTGCCGCCCGTGGAGTTGGTCACACGTCGGTGTTGAGCTGCTTTTTTATTACATCACCAGCCTTTTAGAAAAACAGTCATACCGAAAGCGGATGGACATACAATCTACTAAGAGACAAAGTAGGAGGACGAAGCACAATGAGAACCCATCCGCTGAAATCGGCTATCGCTGTTCATTGGCGTGAACATGCTTCGCTGTACGTGTTTGTCATCGTCCTGTTTCTCATGGGCGTCATTTTCGGCGCCATTGTCGTCAACAGCCTCGGTTTCAGTCAAAAGCAAGACTTGTACTATTACTTGACGCAATTTTTTGGACAAGTGTCAAAAGACAATATCGCAAGCGCCCATGATATGTTCCGGCAAAGCTATATGCACAACGTCAAATATACCGCGCTGATGTGGGTGCTTGGCATTTCTGTCATTGGCTTGCCGATCATTCTTGTTTTGCTGTTTTTCAAAGGCGTCGTTGTCGGCTTTACGGTTGGCTTTTTAGTCAACCAAATGGGTTGGCGCGGGTTTCTTTTGTCGTTTGTGTCCATCATGCCGCAAAATTTGGTGGCCATTCCACTCATGATCGTCATGGGCGTCATTTCGATTTCGTTTTCCTTGCACATGGTGCGCAACCAGTTTATGAAGCGGCCGCATGGATCGATGTTTCCGATGGTGATGCGCTACGCAGCGGCGATGGCGGCTGTCGCCCTTGGGCTGCTTCTTTCCTCAGCGGTCGAGGCATATCTTTCGCCGGCATTGATGAAACAGGCGGTTCAATGGACAATGAGTTTAATCATAATGAATATTATATAATAACCATTATCATTTCTTCATAATAGTGATTTTACTTTGATACTTCCCTCGTGCATTTGTTATAATGATGGGTGAATGGCGAGGGAGGAATGAAAAGATGGAAGATCGTGTGGAACGAATCAAGAAGCAGCTGCATTCGGCGGGTTACAAGTTAACGCCGCAGCGGGAAGCGACGGTAAGAGTCCTGCTTGAACATGAAGAAGACCATTTAAGCGCGGAAGACGTCTACCTCCTCGTGAAAGAAAAATCCCCAGAAATCGGGTTGGCGACCGTTTATCGGACGCTCGAGCTGTTAACCGAGCTGAAAATTGTCGATAAAATCAATTTCGGGGACGGGGTGTCGCGCTATGACCTCCGCAAGGAAGGAGCGGCCCATTTTCATCACCACCTCATCTGCTTAGAATGCGGGTCGGTGGCGGAAATTCAAGAAGATTTGCTTGAGGATGTCGAAGCGATTGTTGAGGAGAAGTGGAAATTTAAAATTAAAGACCATCGTTTGACGTTCCACGGCATTTGTCACCGTTGCCAGCAAAAGCATGAAGAAAAATAAAACCTTTTCCAACGGGAAAGGTTTTTTGCGTATAAACAACGAAACAAATGGCATATCCTCATACTAGCAAGCTGACAAGCAGCTGATAGGGAGGATGCCATGAAAACCGTTTGGCAAATGGTGAAAGTGTTTCTTTTATTTACGGGATGCACCATTTTATTTTATTATAGTCTTGTATGGTTTAACCGCGAGTACGAGTATTACCACCGATACGATGAGCCGAAGGGATCGGCGGTCAAAGTATCGGCGGCGGAGAGTGCGCCGCCAAGTTGGCTCGACCGGCTGTTATTTTTTTATCGCGATGGGGAGTAGAGAGCGTTGGAATACGAGTTGAAAGATTTTCTGCATTATTTGACGGTGGAGCGGAATTTGGCGCACAATACGATCGTTTCATATGAACGCGATTTGAAAAAATACGTCCGCTATTTGCGCCAAGTCGAGCAGCTTCAGGCGTGGGGCGAAGTGGAGCGCCTCCATATTCTCCATTTTTTAAAGTTTTTAAGCGAACAAGGGCAATCGGCGCGGACGATCGCCCGCCATTTGGCGTCGATCCGTTCGTTTCATCAGTTTTTGCTAAGGGAGAAAATCGCGGCGCAAGACCCGACCGTCCATATCGAAACGCCGCAGTTTGAACGGACGCTGCCGAAAGTGCTGTCGGTCGAGGAAGTCGAGGCGCTGCTTGCAGCGCCGCAAGTGAGCACACCGTTTGGGCTGCGCGACAAGGCGATGCTGGAGCTGTTGTATGCGACCGGCATGCGCGTCAGTGAGCTTGTGCAGCTCAACTTAAGCGACGTGCATTTGACGATGGGGTTTGTCCGCTGCTATGGAAAAGGGCGGAAAGAGCGGATCGTGCCGATCGGGCGCATGGCGATTGAAGCGCTTGCCCACTATTTGGAGCGAGGGCGCCCGCAGCTTGTCAATCCGCGACGACGGGCAACGGAGGCGCTGTTTTTGAACCATTATGGCCAGCGGTTGACACGGCAAGGGTTTTGGAAAATTTTAAAGCGGCTCGCGAAAGAAGCCGGCATCGAAAAAGAATTGACGCCGCATACGCTTCGGCATTCGTTTGCGACGCATCTGCTTGAGAACGGAGCCGATTTGCGCGCTGTGCAAGAGTTGCTTGGGCATGCCGACATTTCGACGACGCAAATGTATACGCATGTTACGAAAACGCGCCTAAAAGACGTGTACAAACAGTACCACCCGCGCGCCTAGCAGCTGCCGTATGCTAGGCGCTTGCCTGTCGTTTTAGTTGTCAGACTTCTGACCAATTGGCCATAGGCGTGTTTTCGCGAAAATACGGGAACGATAGAAAGAGACTCCATTTTTCATTGCAGGCAGGGGGAATGAATGTGAAAACGACATACCGGCGCGTTTTTTTGATTGTGATGGATTCAGTCGGCATCGGCGAGGCGCCGGATGCCGAGAAATACAACGACAAAGGAGCGGATACGCTCGGCCATATCGCTGAGTATCGCGGCGGCCTCTATATGCCGAACATGGCGAAGCTCGGCCTAAGCCATATTCGTGAGATCAAAGGGGTGCCGAAAGTCGAGCGACCGCTCGCGTACTATACAAAAATGAAGGAAGCATCGGCTGGAAAAGATACGATGACAGGCCATTGGGAGCTGATGGGCCTTCGCATCGACAAGCCGTTCCGCGTCTTTCCGAACGGGTTCCCAGATGAATTGATCGCTGAGCTCGAGCGGCGCACCGGCCGGAACGTGATCGGCAACAAACCGGCGAGCGGAACAGCGATCATCGAAGAGCTTGGCGAAGAGCATATGAAAACAGGGGCGATCATCGTCTATACATCAGCCGACTCCGTCTTGCAAATCGCCGCCCATGAACAAGTTGTGCCGCTTGATGAATTGTACCGCATTTGCGAAATCGCTCGTGAATTGACGCGCGACGAGCCGTATATGGTCGGGCGCGTCATTGCCCGACCGTTCATCGGCAAACCCGGCCATTTTGAGCGAACCGCCAACCGGCACGACTATGCGCTTAAGCCGTTTGGCAAAACGGTGATGAATGAATTGAAAGACGCCGGTTATGAAGTGATTGCCATCGGGAAGATCGCCGATATTTACGACAATGAAGGAGTTACCCAGTCGTTGCGAACGACATCCAATATGGACGGAATGGATAAGCTCGTCGACACGCTCGGCATGGACTTTACCGGGTTGAGTTTCGTCAATCTCGTCGATTTTGACGCTAAATACGGCCATCGCCGCGACCCAAAAGGTTACGGCGATGCGCTCGAAGAGTTTGACGCCCGGCTTGCCGATGTGTTGCCGCGCTTGACAGCGGACGACTTGCTTATCATCACCGCTGACCACGGCAACGACCCGATTCACCACGGAACTGACCATACGCGCGAATATGTGCCGCTTCTTGTGTACAGCCCGCGATTTCGCGGCGGCAAGCCGCTCCCAGTCCGCGAGACGTTTGCCGATGTCGGCGCAACGATTGCGGATAACTTCCAAGTCAACCGGCCGCCGTACGGAACAAGCTTTTTGGCTGATTTGGCCTAACTTCATAAAGAACGATGAGGGGGAAAAGAATGGATCGACAAGCGATTGAAAAAACCGCCGGTCATTTGCGCCCATTGATGCCAACTCCGCCTGAAATCGGTCTCATTCTCGGCTCGGGGCTCGGCGTGCTCGCTGATGAAATCGAAGAGGCGGTTCGCATTCCGTATGAAGATATTCCCGGATTTCCAGTGTCGACCGTTGAAGGACACGCTGGACGGCTCGTATATGGGCGGCTTGAGGGGGCGACCGTTGTCGCCATGCAAGGGCGGTTTCATTATTATGAAGGGTATTCGCTTCAGGAAGTGACGTTTCCCGTCCGGGTGATGAAGGCGCTTGGCGTCCGCGAATTGATCGTGACAAACGCTGCGGGCGGCATCAACGAACGGTTCCAGCCCGGCGATTTCATGATCATTTCCGACCATATCAACTTGCTGGGCACAAATCCGCTCATTGGTCCGAACGATCCGGAGCTTGGTCCGCGCTTTCCGGACATGACGGAAGCGTACAGCCGGCGGCTGCGCGAGCTCGCCAAGGAAACGGCGGCGAGACTTGGCGTTCGCGTGCATGAAGGAGTATATGTCGCCAATACGGGGCCGTCGTACGAAACGCCGGCGGAAATCCGCATGATTCGTACGCTCGGCGGCGATGCGGTCGGCATGTCGACCGTCCCGGAAGTGATCGTCGCCCGCCACGGCGGCATTGAGGTGCTCGGCATTTCGTGCATTTCGAATATGGCTGCAGGGATGTCGGATGCTCCGCTTCACCACGACGAAGTGGTTGAAACGGCCGAGCGGGTGAAGACGGACTTTTTGCGGTTTGTGAAAGCGATTGTCGCCGAAATGGCGAAATCAAAACGAAAAAGGTGATCGCGATGCGAATGGTCGATTTGATTGCGAAAAAGCGCGACGGAAAGGCGCTGACGAAGGAAGAAATTGAGTGGATCGTCCAAGGGTATACAAACGGGGACATTCCCGATTACCAAATGAGCGCGCTCGCGATGGCGATTTATTTCCGCGGCATGACCGAGGAAGAAACGGCCGCGCTGACGATGGCGATGGTGCACTCCGGCGAAATGCTCGATTTGTCGAGTATTCGCGGCGTGAAAGTCGATAAACATTCGACCGGCGGGGTCGGCGATACGACGACGCTCGTTTTAGGGCCGCTTGTCGCTTCTGTCGGCGTGCCGGTGGCGAAAATGTCTGGGCGCGGCCTCGGCCATACGGGCGGCACGATCGACAAACTCGAGTCCGTGCCCGGGTTTCATGTCGAGATCAGCAAAGACGAGTTCATTCGACTCGTGAATGAAAACGGAATCGCCATTATCGGCCAAACGGGCGATTTGACACCGGCTGACAAAAAGCTATATGCGCTTCGCGATGTGACGGCGACCGTCAACAGCATTCCGCTCATCGCCTCGTCGATCATGAGCAAAAAAATCGCCGCTGGGGCTGATGCCATCGTCTTGGATGTGAAAACGGGCGCCGGAGCGTTTATGAAGGAACTTGACGAGGCGCGCCGGCTCGCTCGAGCGATGGTCGACATTGGCAAGCGCGTCGGCCGCCGGACGATGGCGGTCATTTCTGACATGAGCCAGCCGCTCGGCTATGCCGTCGGCAACGCCTTGGAAGTGAAAGAGGCCATCGAAACGTTAAAAGGAGACGGGCCGCACGATTTAACCGAACTTTGTTTGACGCTCGGCAGCCATATGGTCTATTTGGCGGAGAAGGCGCCATCGCTTGATGAGGCGCGCCGTTTGCTTGAAGAGGCGATTCGCAGCGGGGCCGCCATCGCGGCGTTCAAAACGTTTTTGGCCGCTCAAGGTGGAGATGCATCGGTCGTTGACGATCTGGATAAATTGCCAAAGGCGGCCTATACGTCGACCGTCACGGCGGCTGCCGACGGCTATGTCGCCGAGATGGCCGCCGATGACATCGGCACGGCCGCCATGTGGCTCGGCGCCGGCCGGGCGAAAAAAGAAGACGTGATCGATTTGGCGGTCGGCATTGTGCTCCATAAAAAAATCGGCGATCGCGTGCAGAAAGGGGAAGCGCTCGCCACGATTCACAGCAACCGGCCAGATGTGCTTGACGTGAAAGAAAAGATCGAGGCGGCTGTTCGTCTGTCGCCGCAGCCGGTTGCTCGGCCGCCGCTCATTTATGAGACCATCGTATAGAGAGGGACGCTGGCGATCCGCAAGGAAAAAAGCGGTTGTTCAAGAAGAAGACGCCTGAAACGCGTGTTTCGGGCGTTTTTTTGTTTTTTGGAAAATGAGTTGTTTTTTTGTATAAAAATATCTCGCCTGGAAAAAATGGCATGTATAAAGAATGGAGGTTTGGGAGATGAAAACGAAAGTCACTCGTCTTCTTTTATTGCCGTTTCTTCTTTTTCTTCCTCTTTCTGCCCATGCCGAGGCGAAAGAGATGAAGGAAGCGAAAGTGAAGCTGGCCGATGAGGCGAAATCAGCCATTTTGATTGAACGCGACACCGGCAAAGTATTGTATGAAAAAAATGCCCATGAACCATTGCCGCCGGCGAGCATGACGAAAATTATGACGATGCTGCTAGTCATGGAAGCCATCGATGAAGGAAAGCTGTCCTACGATGAAAAAGTGCGGGCGAGCGAATACGCCGCGTCAATGGGTGGATCGCAAATTTTCCTCGAGCCGGGCGAGGAAATGACCGTCGATGAGCTGCTGCGCGGCATTGCCATCGGTTCGGCCAACGACGCGTCGGTCGCTATGGCTGAGCAGATCGCCGGGTCGGAAGAAGCATTTGTCGAGATGATGAATGAAAAAGCGAAACAGCTCGGCTTAAAAAACACTCATTTCGCCAATGCGACCGGCCTGCCGGCGGAACATCACTACAGCAGCGCTTATGATATGGCCATGATGGCGCGCGAACTGTTGAAATATGAAGATATTACGAAATATACGAGCAAGTACGAAGACTATTTGCGCGAAAATACGGACAAAAAGTTTTGGCTCGTCAATACGAACCGGCTTGTCAAATTTTATCCGGGCGTTGACGGCCTGAAAACCGGATATACAGCCGAAGCGAAATATTGTTTGACCGCCACGGCGAAAAAGAACGGCATGCGCGTCATCGCTGTTGTGTTTGGAGCACCGACGCCGAAATCGCGCAATGCGCAAATTACGAAGATGCTCGATTACGCGTTTTCCCAATATCGAACTCACCCGGTGTACAAACGGAATGAAACAGTCGCCCGCGTCAACATAAGCAAAGGCAAACGGTCATCCGTCGAAGCGGTGACGTCGGAGCCGGTGTCGGTGCTGACGAAAAAAGGGCAGTCGGTCGAGCAGATCGAAAAAGTGATCAAAGTGAAAGACAATGTGAAAGCACCCGTTCGCAAAGGCGATGAGCTTGGCGTCCTCATTTTAAAACAGGATGGAAAAGAAATTTTGCACAGCCCGATCGTCGCCAAGCAAACGGTCGAAGAAGCGAGCTTTTGGGACTTGTTTAAGCGGGTGTTTGGCCGCTTCGTGCAAGCGGGATAATGTCAAGTTTTGCGGTCTTTTCGCTCTCTTTGGCGAACGACCACTAGTTTTGTCGGGCGGCAGGATTTCGGGCGGACAGCAGCGAAATGTCTCCATATCCTGAAATGAACAAGGGGGAACACGCTGTGAGTCTCGCGATCGACTTGGAAGTGAAGCAAGACGTGCTCATCGTTCGCCTGTCTGGGGAGCTTGACCATCATACAGCCGAACAATTGCGTGAACAAGTGACGGATGTGCTCGAAAACCGAGCGGTCCGCCACATCGTGCTCAATTTAGGACAATTGACGTTCATGGACAGCTCTGGCCTCGGCGTCATTCTCGGACGCTATAAACAAATCAAAAACGTCGGCGGGCAGATGGTTGTATGCGCCGTATCGCCGGCCGTCAAACGGCTGTTTGACATGTCGGGTCTGTTTAAAATCATCCGCGTTGAGGCGGATGAGCAATTCGCCTTGCAAGCATTGGGGGTGGCGTAAATGCGCAACGAAATGCACCTCCAATTTTCTGCCCGCAGCGAAAATGAATCGTTCGCCCGTGTGACCGTGGCGGCGTTCGTCGCCCAGCTTGACCCGACGATGGACGAACTGACGGAAATTAAAACGGTTGTCTCTGAGGCGGTGACAAACGCGATCATTCACGGCTACAACAACGATCCGAACGGCATCGTCTCCATTTCCGTCATCATTGAAGACGGTGTCGTCCATTTGACGGTGAGAGACGAAGGAGTCGGCATTCCTGACATCGAAGAAGCGCGCCAGCCGTTGTTTACGACAAAGCCCGAGCTCGAGCGGTCAGGGATGGGCTTTACCATTATGGAAAACTTCATGGACGAAGTCATCGTCGAATCGGAAGTGAATAAAGGGACGACTGTGTATTTGAAAAAGCATATTGCGAAAAGCAAAGCGTTATGTAACTGAGGGAGACATGCCTATGGATGTCGATGTCAAGCAAGATCAGTCGCCAATCAAAGATCAGGAGATGAAAGAGCTGATCCGCCGCAGCCAAGAAGGCGATCAAGAAGCGCGTGATGAAATTATTGAAAAAAACATGCGCCTCGTCTGGTCGGTCGTTCAACGTTTTTTAAACCGCGGCTATGAAGCGGACGACTTGTTTCAAATCGGCTGCATCGGCTTGTTAAAGTCGGTCGACAAGTTTGACCTGTCGTATGACGTCAAGTTTTCGACGTACGCCGTGCCGATGATCATTGGGGAGATTCAGCGGTTTCTTCGCGACGACGGCACCGTCAAAGTGAGCCGTTCGCTGAAAGAGATGGGCAACAAAATCCGCAAGGCGAAAGATGAGCTGTCGAAAACGCGCGGGCGGGCGCCGACGGTTACGGAAATCGCCGACCATTTAGGCATTTCCCCTGAGGAAGTCGTTCTCGCTCAAGAGGCGGTCCGCTCGCCGACATCGATTCACAAAACGGTGTACGAAAACGACGGCGATCCGATTACGTTGCTTGATCAAATCGCTGACGCCGACGAAGCGTCATGGTTTGACAAAATCGCCTTAAAAAAAGCGATCGAAGAACTCGACGAGCGTGAGAGGCTGATCGTCTATTTGCGCTATTACAAAGACCAAACCCAGTCCGAAGTGGCATCGAGGCTCGGCATCTCTCAAGTGCAAGTATCCCGGCTGGAAAAGAAAATATTGCAGCACATAAAGGACAAAATGGACGGATAGCCCATTTTGTCCGCACGGAGTGGGCAACAAAATGGACGGATAGTCCATTTTGTCCGCACGGAGTGAGCAACAAAATGGACGGATAGTCCATTTTGTCCGCACAGAGTGGGCAACAAAATGGACGGATAGTCCATTTTGTCCGCACAGGTGTGTTCAAAATGGACGGATGTCAATTCATCGGCGGTGAACCATGAATCGCATCCGTCTTTTGGTCTGTAAGCGCATCTTGGAACGCTTTTTCCATAGCAAGCAACAAAAGTCTAAAAAAGAATGGGCATTTTTTGCCCATTCTTTTCTATTTTTATGAAATCGATGGTGAACGCCGACAGGCCGCATGATCGGTGTTTTTGCCAACCAAACTAAAGAAAAACAAAATGGGGACAAAGGTGTGAAGCAAATGGCCAACACCGTATTTATCAAGCCGCGCCATCGCGTGCAAGTCAAGCCGGGGGCGGTGGTGACGCTCGGGCAGGCGGCCCAAATCGCTGCGCCGGATGGCGGGCTCATTCGGCGGTTGAAGACGATTCCGCTCTATCGCATCCAGCCCAGCGATAAAAATATCGTCATCATCGATATGATGCAAATGATCCGGGCTGTGTTTGATGTGGATTCCTCGCTTGATGTGCAGATGATCGGCCCATCGCAGACGATCATTGAAGTCGTCTATGAAAAACGGAAGGTTTCGACCGCTTCCTTCGTTCTCGTTTGGCTTCTTTTGTTCGTCGGTTCGGCGATGGCGATCATGAACTTTCACGAGGACGTCAGCATGCAACGGGTGCATCGCCATCTGTACGAGATGGTGACCGGCCAGGCGGTCGATAAACCGCTGCTTTTGCAAATTCCATATTCGCTTGGGCTCGGCATCGGGATGATTTTATTTTTCAACCATTGGTTCCGCAAACGAATCAACGAGGAGCCCAGCCCTCTTGAAGTCGAAATGTTCAACTACCAGCAATCGATCGATCAGTACGTCATTTTGCATGAAAACAAAGAAAGCTTGAGGCCTCTTGACGACGCTTGAGATTTTGCTGGTAGTGTTCGTCGGCTTCGCCGGAGGGTTGGCGGTCGGAACCGGATTTGTCGCTTTTTTGGTCGTGCTTGGCGTCATCCCGCGCCTGACGCAGCTGACGAAAACGCCAAAACGCATTCACGCCTATGAATGGGGGGCTGTAGCCGGCGCCATCGTTGGCGGTTGGATGAGTTTGCGCCATTCTGTTTGGCATTTATCCAAATATTGGCTAGCGCCGATCGGATTGTTTCATGGTGTGTTTATCGGAATGCTCGCTGCCGCTTTAACAGAGGTGTTGAACGTTTGGCCGATTTTAGCGAAGCGGATCGGCGTCGATGATAAAATCGTCATTTTACTTATGGCCATCGCCTTTGGCAAAGTGGCCGGTTCGTTGTTTCATTGGCTTTATTTTGTCGATCACTTTCGCTGACAAAGGGGGAAGGAAACGTGGGATTAAAGTCCGATTATGTCCGCGAGGTGAAGGCGTTTCAGCCTTCTCCCCCATACGCCGCCAATGCGGTAAAAGCGTTTCTTGTCGGCGGGGCGCTTTGTGCGTTGGCGCAATGGCTCGTTGATTGGTATGGCGGCACGTTTGCCGCTTCGCCGCTCGAGGCTCATCTGTGGGCGTCTATGGTGATGGCCGGATTGGCGATTGTGCTGACGGCCGTCGGGAAATATGATGATTTCAGCCAATTTGCCGGTGCGGGGGCGACGATGCTCATTACAGGGCTGGCCAATGCGATCGCGAGCGCTGCCATCGAACATCGCAGCGAAGGATGGACGGCCGGGGTGGCCGGGCAGATGTTGAAAGCCGGTGGGGCAGCGGTCATTTATGGTCTGATTGCCGCCTATGTGCTTGGCCTTGTTTGGCCGTGACGAAAAGAGGGATTGGCCATGAAACGTGTCGGAAAGCAGACATGGGTGTTTGACGATGGTGTTTACATCCAAGCGGCCGCTGCCGCAGTCGGGCCGCTTGAAGCCGACGGGCCGCTCGGAAGTTATTTTGATGTTTGTCATCGCGACTTATATTGCGGCGAAGCGACGTGGGAGCTGGCCGAGCGGAGGCTGATGCGGGAGGCGGTGGACTGCTGCTTGCAAAAGGCGGGCGTCTCTGCCGAAGAAGTCGATCTATTTTTGGCCGGTGATTTGTTAAACCAAAATGCGACATCGAACTATGTCGCCCGCGAGCTGCCGATTCCGTTTTTATGCTTGTTCGGCGCCTGTTCGACCTCGATGCAAACGTTGGCGGCAGCCGCTGCGTTTGTCGCTGGTGGATTGGCTGATCGGGCGCTTGCGGCGACAAGCAGTCATAACGCGACGGCCGAACGGCAGTTTCGCTACCCGACTGAACTGGGGGTGCAAAAGCCGAAAACGGCGACGTTCACCGTCACGGGCGCCGGCGCCGCGCTCGTTGGCCGCGCGCCGGGACGTTGGCGCGTCCGGGCGGCGACGATCGGCAAAGTCGTTGACGCCGGGCTGAAAAACCCACTCGACATGGGGGCGGCGATGGCCCCGGCGGCGGCCGATACGATCGAGCAGCATTTCCGTGACTTAGGCGTCTCGCCGGGCGATTACGATTTGATTGTCACCGGCGACTTGTCGCGCGTCGGCAGCGTCATCGTCCGCGAGTTGCTTGCTGAATCAGGCTACGATGTGACCGACGTTTACAACGATTGCGGGCTGATGATTTACCGGCCAGATCAAAAGGTGTTCGCCGGCGGCAGCGGCTGCGCCTGCTCGGCGGTCGTCACGTACGGGTATTTGCTTCAAGAGCTCGCCCGCGGAACGTTTCGACGCCTGTTTGTCGTCGCTACCGGGGCGCTCTTGAGTCAAACGATGGTGCAGCAAAAACAGTCGATCCCAGCGATCGCTCACGGCGTCGTCATCGAAGCGGCTGGACAGGAGCCGGATTTGCCGCCGTAGGACGTCTTTTATTTGGGAACGATCAGGAGGGAATGTGATATGGAATACGTCCGTGCCTTTCTCGCCGGCGGGCTGCTGTGCGCCATCGTTCAGCTCATCATCGACCGCGGCAAATGGACGCCGGCTGGCGTCGCCGGTTCGCTTGTCGTCTTTGGCGTACTCCTTGGCTTTGGCGGCGTCTATGATCCATTCGTCGCTTGGGCTGGCGCCGGGGCGACGATGCCGCTATGCGGATTTGGGTATTGGTTGGCGAAAGGGGCCATGGCAGAACCGCGGCCGGAGGGATTTGTCGAAACCGGAGCAGCGGTGTTCCGATTTGCCGGCGCCTTGTTCGCTTTTATCGTGGCTGGCTCTTTTGCCGCGGCGCTCACTTGCAAACCGAAAGGGTAGAGATGATGGAAAAACGACGAGTCATTTTAGTAACGGATGGGGACGAGTTCGCCTGCCGGGCGATTGAGCGGGTTGCCGCCGAGATCGGCGGCCGTTGCATTTCTCGCTCGCAAGGCAATCCGACGAAACTGAGCGGTGAACAGTTGGTCGAACTCATTTTGCAAACGCCGCACGATCCAGTGTTTGTCATGTTTGACGATTGCGGCGCCCTCGGGGAGGGGGCCGGAGAGCAGGCGCTTCGCTATGTGGCGACGCATGAGCAAATCCAAGTGCTCGGGGCGCTGGCGGTTGCCTCCAATACGCACCAGCATGAATGGACAAAAGTGCATGTGAGCATCGACCGTGACGGCGTGATGACCGAATATGGGGTCGATAAAGAAGGCGTCCGGGACCTCGAGATCGGGCGGATCAATGGCGATACCGTCTACTGCCTTGACCGGCTGAACATTCCGCTCATCGTCGGCATCGGCGACATCGGCAAAATGGGATATCGAGACCATGCGAAATACGGAGCGCCGATTACGCGCAAGGCGGTCGAGTTGATTCTCGAAAGGAGTGGTGGCCATGCCGGAAAAAGAAAAGAAACCGAAAGCGCCGATCGCGAAGCGGCTCGTTGACAACGCGAAGTTTTTGCAACAGCGGATCGGCGTCGGGACAAGCTTTGATTTAGGCGTGCGGAAAATCTATGTCCTAAACCGGGAAGTACATATTTACTACTGCAACGGTTTATGCGACACGCAATACATTATCGAATTGTTAAAACAAATTGTGCGCGTCAACGATGATGAACGCCAGGCGTCCCAAGCGTGGCAGATCATCGAAAATCGACTCGTTCATCAGCAAGTCAGTCCGGTGACGAGCCTCGACGAAGCGGTTGACAAGCTGCTGTCGGGCTTGATCATCGTCTTGATTGAAGGCGAATCGACCGGATTTGCTGTCGACGTCCGCAGCTATCCGGGTCGGCAGCCGCAAGAGCCGGATACGGAAAAAGTTGTGCGCGGCGCCCGCGACGGCTACGTCGAGAACATCATTGTCAACACGGCGCTCACCCGCCGCCGCATCCGCGACGAGCGGCTGCGCTTTGAAATTTTGCAAGTCGGCGAGCGGTCAAAAACGGACGTATGCATCGCCTATATTAAAGACGTCGCTGACCCGGGGCTTGTTGAACTCGTCAAGAAAGAGTTGCAGCAAATCAACGTCGATGGACTGACGATGGGCGACAAAACAGTCGAAGAGTTTTTAGTCAAGCAAGGATACAACCCGTACCCGCTCGTCCGTTATACCGAGAGGCCGGATGTAGCAGCGACGCACCTGCTTGAAGGGCACGTGCTCATTATGGTTGATACATCGCCAAGCGTCATCATCACGCCGACAACATTTTTCCACCACGTCCAGCATGCCGAGGAATACCGGCAGTCGCCAGGGGTCGGGACGTTTGTGCGCTGGGTGCGGTTTTTAGGCATTTTGACGTCGTTGTTTTTGCTGCCGCTGTGGGTGCTGTTCGTCCTTGAACCGTCGTTGCTGCCCGAATCGTGGGCGTTTATTGGGCCGAACAAACAAACGAACATCCCGATCATTGTGCAAATTTTGCTCGCTGATTTTGGGATTGAGTTTTTGCGGATGGCAGCCATTCATACCCCGACGCCGCTATCAACCGCGATGGGTTTGATTGCCGCCGTCTTGATCGGACAAATCGCCATCGATGTCGGGCTGTTTGTGCCGGAAGTGATCTTGTACATTTCGGTGGCGGCGATCGGTTCATTTGCGACGCCAAGCTATGAGTTGAGCGTGGCGAATAAGATTTCTCGATTGGCATTGGTCATTCTTGTCGCCTTGTTTAAAGTGCCCGGGCTCGTCATTGGCACGACCGTTTATTTGCTTTGGCTCGCCAGCATCCGCTCGCTTAATACGCCGTACTTATGGCCGTTCATCCCGTTCGATCCAGCGGCATTTATGCAAATTGTCGTCCGCCGTTCGGTTGCCGGAGCGAGAGTGCGCCCGAGCATCGTTCACCCGCAAGACCGGCAAAAACAGCCGTCATGACGCGAACGATCCATTTGGAAGCGGCCGTCTCCACCTATTGGCGGCCGCTTTTTTCGTTTTAGCGCTATTGCAACTTTTTTATAATTATGATAAGTTATATTTAATTGCTTGCACTGATGGTGCTTGCCTCAGTGCTTCGCACGTTTGCACGGACGGAATGGGCATGGCCCAGCGCGGGGTGTGCGGCCTTCCGTTTCAAGGCAGAGCCGATGGCGCTCTGCGGTTTTCCATTTTGTAAAGGCAGTTGCCGATTTTGCAAACTGTCTTTTTTGCTTTTGCCATGCGATTTCGATAGAGGAATGAGGGGTTTGCGATGTTTCTTCACGGGACAAGCCGCGTGAATGAACAAGGGCATTTGGAAATCGGCGGCGTCGATGTGGTCGAGTTGGCCAAAACGTATGGCACGCCGCTTTATATTTATGACGTTGCGTTGATCCGCGCTCGGGCGCGCGCGTTTAAAGAAGCGTTCCAGCGTCACGGCGTGCGGGCGCAAGTCGCGTATGCGAGCAAGGCGTTTTCCGCCGTCGCCATCGTGCAGCTGGCCGCTGAGGAGGGATTGTCGCTTGACGTCGTCTCAGGTGGTGAGCTGTATACGGCGCTTGCGGCCGGTTTTCCGCCTGAGCGCATCCATTTTCATGGCAACAACAAAAGCCGGGACGAATTGGCGATGGCGCTTGAACACGGCATCGGCTGCATCGTTGCCGACAACTTTTACGAACTCGAGCTGATCGAAGAGCTGGCGGCGTCATCCGGTCGGACGGTGCCGGTTTTGCTCCGCGTGACGCCGGGGGTCGAGGCGCATACGCACGATTACATTTTAACCGGGCAAGAAGATTCAAAGTTCGGCTTTGACTTAAACAACGGTCAGGCGGACGAGGCGTTTCGCCGTGTTATGGCATCGGCCGCGTTTCAGCTGCTCGGCATTCATTGCCATATCGGCTCGCAAATTTTTGAAACAGCTGGGTTTGTGCTCGCGGCGCAAAAAGTGTTTGCCAAGCTGGCGGAGTGGAACAAGGAGCACGGATTTGTCCCAGCGGTTGTCAATCTTGGCGGCGGCTTTGGCATCCGCTATACGGAGGAAGACGACCCGATTCCGGTGACAGCGTACGTCGACTGCATCGTGGAAGAGGTGAAAAGGCAGGCCGAAGCTTGCCGCTTGCCGTTGCCGGAAATTTGGATCGAGCCGGGGCGGTCGCTCGTGGGTGATGCGGGAACGACGATTTATACGATCGGTTCGCGCAAAGAGGTGCCCAACGTCCGCACCTATATTGCCGTTGACGGCGGCATGAGCGACAACATCCGCCCGGCGCTTTACGGAGCGAAATACGAAGCCGCGCTCGCCAACCGGGTGTTCGGCGAGCCGACGGAAGTCGTATCGATCGCCGGGAAGTGTTGCGAGTCAGGCGACATGCTCATTTGGGACATCGCCCTGCCGGAAGCGAAGCCGGGCGATTATTTGGCCGTTTTTTGCACCGGCGCTTACGGCTATTCCATGGCGAACAATTACAACCGTCTGCCGCGCCCAGCCGTTGTGTTCGTTGAAAACGGCGACGCCCAGCTCGTTGTGAAACGGGAGACATATGAAGATTTGATCCAATATGATTTGCCTTTGAAAACGAAAGTGAAAAAGTGAAGGCCGCCGGTTGGAAAGAGAACGGCCTTCACAAAGAAAAGGCGCCCGCTGCTTTTTTTGGGCGCCTTCTTTCATTGTTGATTTGAGGAAAATGCTGATTTGATCGCGTTCCAAATTTCTTTGAAGATGTCGATAAGGTTTTGAATGAACGTTTTCCCTTCTTCTGACTGCAAAAACGCCGATAGCTGTTCTTTCGCCTTGCTCAGCTGATCGTTCACTTGATCCCAATTAATATGGGCGTTTTGCATTTTATGGAAAAGGGAAATCAGGTTGTTGATTTCATTCTCGCTCAGCGTAATGCCAAGGTCGTTGGCGATTTTTTCAATAAGGGCGCGCAAATCAGCGTCCGTCTGCGGTGGGTTGTTGGCGATTTCTTGTTTGATTTTCGCCAGCAGGGCGACCGCTTTGTCCGCGCCGATCGAATCGGCGAGCTTCGCCGTCTGCACCATTTCCTCGTTCGCCACTTTTTTGACATCATCAGGGATGGCTTGGTCCGAGGAAATTTCATACGCCTTCATCAGCCCCGTCAGCGCTGCGGTGCCGGAAACCGGAAACGGGGCGGTGATGTAAATATCGGCATCTTTCACCCCTGCGGTGATCAAGGCGTTTGTATACATCTCTTTCGTCACCCATGTGATGTTGTGCGTTTCGACATGAAGCCCCGAGCCGGGCTCTTTTATCGTGATCATCGACGACGAGATGGCGCGCGTGCCGATTTGCGCTTTCGGAATGAGTCCGTCCAAATATTTATGCTCCTCAACGTTTGAGACGGTGATCGTTTGCGCCCCGTCCGGCGCCTTCATTTCGTCGAGCACTTTTTGCTTTTGTTCATTCGTTAAGTTTTCCCCGAGCGTCACAATGACATCGCCCGGCGCGGCATCGGCCGCTGCGATGCCCGGAGATGCCAAGAGCACCGCCCAAAGCAGCGATGAAGCGATCGTTCGTTTCACATAGCTCGCCTCCTGTTTACGAAAATGCATTATCATTATACCGCACGCTCGCCTGCTTGGCTATCGGCAAAAAAGCGACGCGGTCAGGCGGCGTGCGAATTTGAAAAGACATTTTTTCTTTTGTTTCACTTGGCAATCATGGTATGATAAAAGCAGTTTCGATGTCGAAAAGGAGCTGGATGCTTGTGGCGAAAAAAGGATATATTCTAATGGAAAACGGCGGGAAAATCGAGTTTGAACTGTTCCCAAACGAGGCGCCGGTGACGGTGGCCAATTTTGAGAAGCTCGCAAACGAAGGCTTTTATAACGGGTTGACGTTCCACCGCGTCATCCCTGGATTTGTCAGCCAAGGAGGATGTCCACGCGGCAACGGAACGGGCGATGCCGGCTATACGATCCCGTGCGAGACGGACAACAATCCACACCGACATGTCACCGGCGCGATGTCCATGGCGCACCGCGGCCGCGACACCGGCAGCTGCCAGTTCTTTATCGTCCACGAGCCGCAGCCGCACTTGGATGGGGTGCACACCGTCTTTGGCCAAGTGACATCGGGCATGAACGTCGTGAGGACGATGAAAAACGGCGACGTGATGAAGGAAGTGAAAGTATTTGACGAACCGTAAACAGCGCATGAGCGAGGATGATCGGACTGTTCGAAACAACTGGCGCTTGTTTTTCTTTTTGCTTGCGGCCAGCCTGTTGTGGGGAGCGGCGTATTGGATTTGGGTTGCGGAATGATGATGCAGGGCGTTTCGTGTGGTATAATGAACATAACGATATAGTGATGCATCCTTCGGGGCAGGGTGAAATTCCCGACCGGCGGTGATGGGGCTTTCCGCCCCTCAGCCCGCGAGCCGAAAGGCAGGATCCGGTGCGATTCCGGAGCCGACAGTATAGTCTGGATGGGAGAAGGATGCCAATATGCGCACGGCTGTTTTCGGCCGGTTCAGACCCATGGGCAGCGTCTGTCGGCCGACTAGGCATGGTAGTATCTTTTGTTTCCGACCGGCCGGTATAGCCTGCTTAGCGAACGTGTGTTTGTTTGCGCATCATTGGTCATTCTCTCATCAATGAGCCCCCGGGGACATCCCGGGGGTTTCGTTTTTATTGAAGGAGGGAGTGCGGTGCATAACGATGAACATTATATGCGGCTCGCTCTCGATGTGGCCAAAGCTGGGGTCGGGCAAACGTCTCCCAATCCTGCAGTTGGCGCGGTCGTTGTCAACGGTGGGACGGTCGTTGGGCTTGGCGCCCATTTGAAAGCGGGTGAGCCGCACGCTGAAGTCTATGCGATCCGCATGGCTGGCGAGAAGGCGCGCGGTGCGACGGTGTACGTGACGCTTGAGCCGTGCAGCCATTATGGAAAAACGCCGCCATGTGCCGATTTGCTCATCCAGGCGGGCGTCCGTCGCGTCGTCGTTGCCACGACCGACCCGAATCCGCTTGTCGCGGGAAAAGGGATTGCCAAGCTGCGCCAAGCGGGCATTGACGTTGATGTTGGCGTATTAAAAGACGAAGCGGACGAATTAAATCGGATGTTTTTCCACTATATCGCCGCAAAAACGCCGTTTGTCACGTTGAAGTTCGCATGCAGCCTCGATGGCAAAATCGCGACGGCGACGGGGGAAAGCAAATGGATTACATCAAGCGCGGCGCGTGAGGATGCCCATCGCCTTCGTGCGCAGCATGACGCCATTTTGGTCGGCGTCAACACCGTTTTGACCGACAACCCGAAGCTTACCGTCCGCTTTGGGGAAAAGCGGAAAAACCCGCTGCGCATCATTTTAGATACAAAATTGCGTACACCGCTTGACGCCCATGTCGTCGCTGACAAGGAAGCAGAAACGTGGATCATCACCGGCGGCGTCAGTCGGGAACAAGCAGCGGCGTATGAGCGCCTTGGGGTGCGTGTATTTTCAATGCCGACGGCCCAGATCGATGTCCGCGATGTGCTCCGTCTGCTTGGGGAGCAGGGAGTCATGTCGCTGTTTGTCGAAGGCGGCTCGCGCGTTCATGACAGCTTCCTCCGCGCGGGAGCAGTCAATGAGGTCATCGCCTATATCGCTCCGAAGCTGATCGGCGGCCGCGGGGCGCCGACGCCGGTCGGCGGCCTTGGCTTCGCCCGGCTTGCTGAAGCGGTGGAGCTTGACATCCGCCGCATCGAGACGATCGGCCCGGACATCAAAATCGTCGCCGCGCCGAAACGGAAGGAGGAATCGTTGTGTTCACTGGCATTATTGAAGAGATCGGCACGATCGAACAAATGAAGCAAACCGGCGATGCCATCGTGATGACGATTGGCGCCAAGCGGGTGCTCGAAGATGTGCGGCTTGGCGACAGCATCGCCGTCAACGGCGTCTGCTTGACCGTCACATCGTTCACCGAACGGCAGTTTACGGTCGATGTCATGCCGGAGACGGTGAAAGCGACGGCGCTAAAGACATTAAAGCCGGGGGCGAAGGTGAATTTGGAGCGGGCAATGGCGGCTGGAGGACGGTTTGGCGGCCATTTCGTCACCGGGCATGTGGACGGCGTCGGGCGCATCATCCGGCAGTGGCCGAAAGCGAACGCCGTCTACTATGAAATCGAAGTGCCGGCCTCGCTGCGCGCCTATATGATTGAGAAAGGATCGGTCGCAGTCGATGGGACGAGCTTGACGATTTTCGGTCTGAGCGAGCGCACGTTCATCGTTTCACTCATTCCGCATACGCGTGAGGCGACGATTTTAGGCGAAAAGCGGCCGGGCGATCTCGTCAATATCGAGTGCGACATGATCGGCAAGTACGTCGCCGCTTTCCTCACCGCGAAAGCGACGCCGACCTCCAAATTGACGGTCGAATTTTTGGAGCAGCACGGCTATAAATAGTGGAAAAGGGGGCAAGCTTGATGTTTGACACGATTGAAGCAGCGCTTTCGGCGCTGAAAAACGGAGAAGTGATCATCGTTTGCGATGACGAAGACCGCGAAAATGAAGGCGATTTTGTCGTGCTGGCCGAAAAAGCTACTCCGGATGTCATTAACTTTATGATCACTCATGGCCGTGGGCTCGTCTGCGTGCCGATTACGGAGGAATTGGCGGAGCGGCTCGAGCTTGAGCCGATGGTCACTCATAACACGGACGCGCATGGCACAGCGTTTACGGTGAGTGTCGACTACAAAACGACAACGACGGGAATCAGCGCCTACGAGCGGGCGGCGACGATTCAGGCGCTGCTTGATCCGAATGTGAAAGCGAGCGATTTTAAACGTCCTGGCCACGTTTTTCCGTTGATTGCGAAAAAGGGAGGCGTCTTGCGGCGCGCCGGCCATACAGAAGCGGCGGTTGATTTGGCCCGTTTGTGCGGCGCGAAGCCGGCCGGCGTCATTTGCGAAATCATTAAAGAGGACGGGACGATGGCTCGCGTTCCTGATTTGCGGCAAATCGCCGACCAGTTCGGATTGAAAATGATCACGATCAAAGATTTGATCGCCTATCGGAGCCAGCGGGAAAAGCTCGTGAAACGGGAGGTGGACGTTTGGCTGCCGACCGAATTCGGTGAATTTCGCGCCATCGGCTACACAAACGTGCTCGACGGAAAAGAGCATGTGGCGCTTGTCAAAGGAGAGATCATCCCGGATGAGCCGATCTTGGTGCGCGTCCATTCCGAATGCTTAACTGGCGATGTGTTTGGCTCGTACCGGTGCGACTGCGGTCCGCAGCTGCATGCGGCGCTCAGGCAAATCGAGGCGGAAGGGCGCGGGGTGTTGCTTTACATGCGCCAAGAAGGGCGCGGCATCGGCCTTATGAACAAGTTGCGCGCTTACAAGCTGCAGGAGCAAGGTTATGACACCGTCGAGGCGAACGAAAAGCTCGGCTTCCCCGCCGATTTGCGCGATTATGGCATCGGGGCGCAAATTTTGAAAGATCTTGGCGTGACGAAAATGCGCCTGCTCACGAACAACCCGCGCAAAATCGCCGGCTTAAAAGGGCATGGACTCGAAGTCGTTGAACGGGTGCCCATTCAGATGCCAGCGAAAAAGGAAAATGAAAAATATTTGCGCACGAAACATGAAAAATTAGGACATATGCTTCATTTTTAATGATGGGAGGAGCAACGAACATGCGCATCATTGAAGGAAACTTAGTCGGCACCGGATTGAAAATCGGCATCGTCGTCTCTCGTTTTAACGAATTCATCACGGGCAAGCTTTTATCTGGGGCGATCGACGGCTTGACGCGCCATGGCGTGAGCGACAGCGACATCACTGTCGCCTGGGTGCCGGGTGCGTTTGAAATCCCGCTTGTGGCGAAAAAAATGGCGGAATCGAAGCAGTTTGACGCTGTCATTACGCTTGGCGCCGTCATCCGTGGGGCAACGAGCCATTTTGACTACGTCTGCAGCGAGGCGGCCAAAGGCGTCTCCCACGCGGCGCTTGCAAGCGGTGTTCCGGTCATTTTCGGCGTGTTGACGACGGACACCATTGAACAGGCGATCGAGCGGGCCGGCACGAAAGCGGGCAATAAAGGATGGGAAGCGGCGGTGTCGGCGATCGAAATGGCGAACGTCTTGCGGACGCTTGCGTAATTTGCGTAAAAAGGCATGAAATGGTTCACAATATCGGTGAGAATGTTTATAATACGTATAGAGAAAATGACAAAAACTTTTCCATTTCGGAAAAGCGTTTGTCGATAATGAGGGATTTTTATGTTAATCCGTTACCGAAAAAACTATGAGAAAATCGCCATGGGACTGTTGTCGTTTATGCCGACGGAAAAAGACCTGAAACGGCTGCAGCAGACGATGAAACAGTATGAAACAAACAACGATTGGCAGCTGTTTTTATGGAAAGAAGGGGATGACATCGTCGGCATTATCGGCGTCCTGTTGCGCGCTCCTGATGTTGTGGAAATCCAGCACATCAGCGTCAATCCGTCACACCGCCACCAAGGGATCGGAAAACAGATGGTCAAGGCATTGAAAGAGGTGTACCCGGGCTGCCGATTGTGCGCCAACGAGTGGACCGCCTCGTTTTTCGATAAATGCCATGCGTGCAACGAATAACGAAACTAGCGCGGCTCCGCGCTCAGGCGGGCGGCGGAGGGGGAGGGAAGCCAACTCCTTCCGCTTTGGCCCGTTTTTTTTGTTCGCGTGCGGCGACGACGTCCGAGCGGTCGCGGCGCCGGTGTTTATCCACAAGATCAAGGTTGGCTAGGTCGCTGGCTTGCCCCCAAACGAGCTGCCGGTGGGCGCAGGCGGCCTGGCATTGCTCATAAAGGGAACGGTCGCGAATCGGCAGTTCGACGCTTTCGTACGGTTCGCCGCGAGTGATCCGCCCAGCCGTCTCGTCGAGCAAGCGGGCGAGCGCCTCGTCATCGAGGCCGAGCCGCCGGATCATCTCTTGCGCTTCGTCAAGCAGCGCCCGCGCCCGTCGAATGAGGCGCAGCGCTCCCGAGACGTTGCCGCGCCGGTAATGGTAAAAAGCGACCGCCGTTTGAATGAGCACAAGCCAACCTTTGTTTCGACCGTCTTGTTTCCAATGTTCCTCCAAAATTTCGTGGCATTCAAAATAATCGCGGTCGCTATGGAAATGGACCAAATACTCGATATACGCTTTTGGATACATCGGCCATCGTTCCTTTCAAAAGTGGGCCGCGCCATGTGAAGGCGGACGGCTCTTCTTCGATTATACGACTTCGGCAGCCTGCGGCGCAAAAAAGAGACTGTTTTCCGTTCGCTTCGCCGCTTCGTTATGATACAATAAATGTACTGCAGCTGGAGACGAGCCTACCGGGCGGTGGTTCTGGAAAAAATGGTGGGATGGATGTGCAATTGCCGTACAACGTCAAAATCGAAGCGTTTGAAGGGCCGCTTGATCTGCTTTTGCATTTGATCAACCGCTATGAAATCGATATTTACGATATTCCGGTCGCGCAAATTACGGAGCAGTATATGGCGTACATTCACGCCATGCAGGAGCTTGAGTTGGATATCGCCAGCGAATATTTAGTGATGGCGGCCACCTTGCTTGCGATCAAAAGCAAAATGCTGTTGCCGCCCTCCAATGAGGAAGCTGTCGACGGCGACATCGAGTGGGGCGATGACGGAGACCCGCGCGAGGAGCTGGCGCAGCGGCTGCTTGAATATAAAAAGTTTAAAGAGGCGGCGCGCGAACTGAAGCGGCGCGAAGAGGAGCGGGCGCTTTTGTTTACAAAGCCGCCGAGCGACTTAAGCGCATACGCGGATGAGAAAAAGGCGGCGCCGCTGGATGTGAACGTATACGATATGCTTGGCGCCTTGTCGAAGCTGTTGCGCCGAAAAAAACTGCAAAAACCGATGCGGGCGAAAATCTCCCGCCAAGATATTTCCGTCGAACAGCGCATGGCGGAAATTTTGCATGAACTAAAGCAGGCGAACGGGCGGAAAAACTTTTACGAGCTGTTTCCGTCCTACGATCGTTCGTATATCGTCGTGACGTTTTTGGCCATTTTAGAGTTGATGAAGCAAGATGAAATCATCGTTGAGCAAGAACGGAATTTCAGCGATTTGTTTCTGGCGGTGAAACCAGCCGGTTGAGGCGGTGCGGTTTGGCCGCGGCGGTTTGCTGCGGCGGGCCGCTTTTCTTTTGTTGTTTGCCCATGCCATGATAAGGCGGAGAGCTGACTCACATTGGGGTGAGAAGACTTGGGAAACGACGAAAACAGGAGGAAAGGAGGAGGGGCGCCAACGAGTTTGGCGTGGCAGAAGGGCGATGGAACAAAACGAAAGAGAAAAAAAGGGCGCCGGTGCGCCAAATTCGGCAAAGGCGATCGTGGAAGCGTTGTTGTTTGCTGCCGGTGACGAAGGGCTGTCGCTTTCACAAATTGCTGCTGTATTGGAAGTCAGCGAGCTAGAGGCGAAAGCGGTGATCGAGGAGCTTCAACAAGACTGCCGACGGGAAGAGCGCGGCATCCAGCTTGTCGAACTTGGCGGCGTGTTTTTGTTGGCGACAAAAAAAGAACACGCCCCCTATTTAAAGAAGTTGGTCGAAGCGCCGGGAGCATCGCCGCTGTCGCAGGCGGCGCTTGAGACGCTCGCCATTATCGCATACCGCCAGCCGATTACGCGCGCGGAGATTGAGGAAATTCGCGGCGTAAAAAGCGACAAGCCATTGCAGACGCTGATGGCACGGGCGCTCATTAAAGAGGTTGGACGAGCCGAAGGAACCGGGCGGCCGATTTTGTACGGGACAACCCCGGAATTTCTCGATTATTTCGGGCTAAAAACGCTCGAGGAGCTGCCGCCGCTGCCGGAATGGGCGGACGATGGCGAATCCGAGCGGGAAGCGGATTTATTTTTCGAAAAATTAGCAGAAAATTTGAGCGATGGGCAGCCGGAATATGGTAAACTAAAGAAAAATGGCTGATCGGGAAGGAGAGCGCTCATGAACGTTTGCCGCCTGTACGGTGAAGAGCTGCAAAAGTCGCAATCGAACACGTTTGAAGACTATTTCAACCGCTCGGAAGTCACGTACCGCGACGGGGGCGAAGAGCGGACGCTGTCTGTGTTGTATTTGCGCCATTTTGAGGCGGCGCTGCTTGATTGGCTGCCGTATGAAAGCGATCCACTGTTTACGGCTAACGGGCGCGACATTCATTTGCGCGACATCATTGCTCTTGTCTGTTTATGGAAAAATCCGGCGTATCGGAAGCGAAAGCGCGTCTACATTCATGATGAAGAGGAATTGCGCCGTTATTTTGCTGAGGTAGACGCCAAAACGCTGCAGGCGCTTGTCAGCGAATGGGCGGAAACCGGTGAGTGCCGCTTGCCTGAACGGTCGGCGTAACGAGAAAATGCGGTTGGCGCCGCGTTTTCTGTGCGTCCGGACAAGGAAACCGTTTGGTGCAGCCGGCGGTTTGCCAAAGCAGCCTGCCTTTTTCAGAAAAAAGGGGGGGCTGACCCAAAACGCGAATATGTTTTGGGTCAGCCCGATTTTTTTGAGCGGTTTATCTATGGCTCATTTGCAGACCCGCTGCAGGGAAGCATCACGGCGATTCTGTTCTTCCTTGCTGTCTTTTCCTATGATGACTGCCCTCGCTCCTCTATGTATGAGCGGCCGGGAATTTGGGTGAATGCGGACAAGAACGATTTCCCCATGACAGCATACGATATGGCGAACAAAACAGGAGGAGGTTTTTACCAAATGGACGATCAGGTGTTGTTCGCCCAATATGCGGCTAGGGTGAACGAATGGGGAAATCAAGTCAAGGAGACGCTCGCTTTGCGTGGGGCAAGCACGGATGGCGCTTCGTCGCTGCTCGAGTTTATTGCCGAGCATGACGGCGAGTGGACGGAAGAGGCCGTCCGCGAGCTTCAGCGCCTTGCCGATGACGTGTATGTCGGTGCGCTTCGCCAGTATGTCATGGAAGCGGCTGCGTGGGGAAGACAAGTTGAACAGGCGCTGTCTGCACGCAGGATGGCTGAGGATGTTGGGCTTTCGTCTTTGTTGGCGTACATCGATGGACACGGCGATGAATGGACCGAAGAAGCGATTTACGAGCTCCAGCGTCTTGTCGATGACGTATACACTCGGGCCGTCCGCCTGGCTGATTCGTCAGCTGCCGATCGGGAAGAAGAGGCGACGCAAGAACAAGTCGAAGGGGAATCGGTGTCGCCTGAACTGGAGAGTGAAAACAAAGAGAACGAAGACGGATGGCTTGACACCAGCGGGACGGCAGAGCGGGTTGAGGACGCAAAAGAGCCGGCTTTTATGGCGGAGCTCTCCGACTCGCCGACTGATGCAGCTGACGGCGAGCCGGATCAAGTGGACAACGTGACCGATGGAAAGCGACGCTGGGTGGATGCGGACGACGGCGGTGAGCCGCGTCAACAAGTAGCGCCCGGCCGTCATGTCTTGCCGCCGCTGCCGTACCGTTATGATGCGCTCGAGCCGCATATTTCCGAAGAAATCATGCGCCTTCACCATACGAAGCATCATCAAAGCTATGTCGACGGTCTTAATCAGGCGGAGCGGATGATGGCCGAGGCGCGCCGGACGAACAATTTTGATCTGTTGAAACATTGGGAGCGGGAAGCGGCGTTCCACGGCTCCGGGCATTATTTGCATACAATCTTTTGGTACAACATGCATCCAGAGGGCGGCGGCGAGCCGCGCGGGGAGCTGCGGGCGCAAATCGAGCGCGATTTTGGCAGTTTTACCGCCTTTCGCCGTCATTTCACCGAAGCGGCGAAAAGCGCCGAAGGGGTCGGCTGGGCGCTGCTCGTTTGGGCGCCGCGAGCGCACCGTCTGGAAATTTTGCAGGCGGAAAAACACCAGCTCATGGCGCAATGGGATGTGATCCCGCTTCTCGTGCTTGATGTGTGGGAGCATGCCTACTATTTGCAATACAAAAATGATCGGGCGGCGTACATCGAACATTGGTGGAACGTCGTCAACTGGCGCAACGTTGAAGAACGCTTTCATGAGGCGCAGAAGCTTCGTTGGCAGCCGTTTTAAACGGGCGGGGGGGAACCCCCTGCCCGTTTTTTTGGGAGAGCAGGCGCTGCGATCCATCAGGACACCTGTCCGCCGTTTCAAGGAGCGGCTTTCTCTTTGCAGGGAAAATGTCATCAACGCGCCCAGCGCAAGCGCCGGAGCGGATCGTTCAGGCTGTCTCCCCTTGCAACAGCATTTTTTCATCATATTTGTCCCATCGAGGCATACACTTGTACAAAACGCGGCTTTGGGGTTCAGCCTGTTTCCGCCGCGACGTTTCTTCGGCTGCGGCCCGTTCAGCCTAATCGGAAAGGAGGAACAGGCGATTCCTCCCCGCTCCTTAAAGGAGGGGGATCCTCGCCGATATGAGATGAATAAGCAGAAGCGGCTCATTGCGCTCATTCTTGCACTCGCTGCGGGGATTATGGCATTTGTTCCAGAGCGGATGCGCGCTATGGATGGGGTGAGCGCAAAAAGCGCGATTTTGATAGAGCAGCATTCCGGGCGGGTTTTGTTTGCCAAGGATGCCTATACAAAACGGCGCATCGCCAGCATTACGAAAATTATGACCGCCATTTTGGCGATTGAATCGGGGAAGATGGACGACACGGTGACGGTCAGCGCCCGCGCTGTCCGGACCGAAGGGTCGTCAATTTACTTGCGCCAAGGGGAGAAAATCAAACTGCGCGATTTGGTATATGGGCTGATGCTTCGTTCCGGCAACGACGCGGCGGTGGCCATCGCTGAACATGTCGGCGGCAGCGTCGAAGGATTTGTTTTTTTAATGAACCAAAAAGCGGCTGAAATCGGGATGCGTGATACCGAGTTTGCCAATCCGCACGGGTTGGATGACGCGGAAAACCACTACTCAACCGCGTACGATATGGCGCTGCTCATGCAATATGCGATGAAAAACAAAGAGTTTCGGCGCATCTCGGGGACGAAGGTGTACCGCGCCCCCGCTCCGCCCGGCGAAGACGGCGCGCGTGTGTGGCGAAATAAAAACAAGTTGTTGACAAGTCTTTACGAATATTGCACCGGCGGCAAAACCGGCTATACGAAACGGGCCCATCGCACGCTCGTGACGACGGCATCCAAAGGCGGCATCGATTTGATCGCCGTGACGTTGGATGCACCGGACGATTGGAATGACCATATCGCTATGTACGAATATGGATTTTCTCATTATCACATCGCCAAAGTGAGCAGCGAGCGGGTGGTCGACAAAATTTCTGATCCGTTTTACCGCGGGCGGCTGCAGGCGGTCCGCGATTTGCGATATCCGGTGACCGATAAAGAGGAGAGCGGGCTGCGGGTGAAAGTGTATTTGCTGAAGCCGCGCAAGGAATGGGAAAAATACCCAGAACGGGCGCCGACAGAGGTCGGAAAGGCGGTGCTTTATTTGCATCAAAAGGCGGTTGATTCGGTGCCGCTGCTGTATGAACCGGGAAAGGAAGGAAGCGGCCGAGGGTTTTTATGGCAAGTATTTCGCTTTTTAGGTGTGAGAAGAGATGGTTAACCTCATTTGGGTGATGATGGCGGTCATTGGCATCGTCTTTGCGGCGGCCAACGGCACGATGGACGAAGTGAACAAAGCGGTGTTTGAAAGCGCCAAAGAAGCGGTGACGATCAGCATCGGCATGGTCAGCATTTTAGTGTTTTGGCTCGGGCTGATGGCGATCGCTGAACGCGCCGGCTTGCTTGACAAAGCGGCGCGCCTGTTTATGCCGCTCGTACGCCGCTTGTTTCCAGAGGTGCCGCCCGGCCATCCTGCGCTCGGCTATATCGTCTCGAATATGGTCGCCAACATGTTCGGCCTTGGCAATGCGGCGACGCCGATGGGCATAAAGGCGATGGAGCAGCTAAAAAAGCTCAACGGCGGCCGCGACGAGGCTAGCCGGTCGATGGTGACGTTTTTGGCCATGAACACATCAGGCATTACGCTCATTCCGGCGACCGTCATCTCGATCCGCATGACGTACGGTTCAGCGGCGCCGAGCGAGATCATTGGGACGACGATCGTCGCTTCGACGATTTCGACGATTGGGGCGGTATTGATTGACCGGTACTATTATTGGAAACGGATGCGGAAAGGCAGGAAGCCATAATGGCCATCGTCCAACTTCTTTCTGTTTGGCTGATCCCTGCGCTCATTGCTTTTATTTTGCTTTACGGTACAGTAAAGAAAGTGCCGACGTACGAAGCGTTTGTGGAAGGCGGCAAGGAAGGGATCGAGATCGCGTTTTCGCTCATCCCGTATTTGGTCGGCATGTTGGTGTCGGTCGCCATTTTCCGAGCCTCAGGGGCGCTTGATGCCATGATGGAAGTGATCAAACCGCTGGCTGATGCCATTGGACTGCCGGCCGAAGTCGTTCCGCTTGCGGCTCTCCGCACGCTTTCCGGCACGGCGGCGCTCGGCATGACGACCGATTTGATCGCTACTTACGGCCCGGATTCGTTCATCGGGCGCCTTGCTTCTACGATCCAAGGCAGTACGGAGACGACGCTTTACGTGCTCACCGTCTATTTTGGCGCCGTCGGCGTCAAAAAAATGGGCGATGCGTTAAAAGTCGGCATTTTGGCCGACATTCTCAGCTTTATTGTTTCTGTTTTCATCGTTTTGTTTGTATTCGGGCGCTAGCGGCGCCTTTTTTCGTTCCCGCCGTCCGGCGGGTTTTTTGTTTGCAAAGGGGACGGGAAAGGTGAAAAATAAAAGTGCCGCACTTGTATCTGTTAGACGGAAAGGGTAAGATGATGAAAGAGGTGAGAGAGAATGGAACGGTTGCAAAAAGTGATCGCCCGCGCCGGCATCGCGTCAAGGCGCAAGGCGGAAGAACTCATTTTGCAAGGGCGGGTGAAAGTGAACGGCCGCGTCGTCAAGGAGCTTGGCGTCAAGGTCGGGCCGCGCGATGATGTCGAAGTCGACGGCATCCCGATCGAGCGCGAAGAGCCGGTGTATTATTTGCTGTACAAGCCGCGCGGGGTGATTTCCAGCGTCAAAGATGACAGAGGCCGCAAAGTGGTGACCGATTTTTTCAAAGATCTGGACAAACGCATTTATCCGATCGGGCGGCTTGACTACGATACGTCTGGACTGCTTTTGTTGACGAATGACGGCGACTTTGCCAACCTGCTTATGCACCCGCGGTATGAAATTGAAAAAGTGTACATTGCCAAAGTGAAAGGCATTCCAACGCACGAGCAGCTGAAACGGCTCGAACAAGGAGTGCAGTTGGAAGATGGCATGACGGCGCCAGCCAAAGTGAAGCTGCTCTCCGCCGACCGGAAGAAGGGGACAGCCATTGTGGAAATCCGTATCCACGAAGGACGAAACCGGCAAGTGCGCCGCATGTTTGAGGCGATCGGCTGCGAGGTGCTGAAGCTGAAGCGGGAGCGGTACGCGTTTCTCGATTTGAAAGGGCTGCGCCCCGGCGAATACCGCGAGCTGACGCCGCATGAGGTGAAGTTGCTGCGCGTCCTTGCCCAATCCGGGGGAAGAAAATGACGAAGATTGTCACATAACGTTCATATCCTTGCGCATAAACGAGCGAGGGACTTTGCTATAATGGAAAATGGGAGATTGTGAACCGCTTGCCTCCCCTCTACCGTTGGCTGTGGGGGAGGAGAAACGTAAAGGGGTTTGAACGATGAAAAAACAACAGCGCTTAGTGATGAGGACAGCGATTTTGCTCGTGTTGCTCGCGGCGATCGGCTATACGATTTACACGAATTTTTTCACGGAGAAAACGGCTGTCGCTGTTGGTTCGACGGCGCCTGATTTTGTGCTGACCGATTTGAAAGGGCATGAACATCGTCTTTCAGACTATCGCGGCAAAGGCGTTTTTTTGAACTTTTGGGGAACGTGGTGCAAGCCGTGCGAGCGGGAGATGCCGTATATGAACGAGCTGTACCCGATTTACAAAAAACAAGGGGTTGAAATTTTGGCTGTCAATGTCGGTGAACCGAAGTTGAGCGTTGAAAAGTTCGCGGAACGGTTCGGCCTGACATTTCCGATTGTGATCGACCGTCAAGATCAAGTATTGAACGCCTATAACGTCGGGCCGCTGCCGACAACGTTTTTGATTGACAAAAACGGCGAAGTAAAACAAATCATTACCGGAACGATGACGAAAGAAGACATCGAACGGCATCTAGAAAGCATCAAACCGTAAGGAGTTTTGCGCCATGGAACACGTCAAATGCGAATGCGGCCATGTCAATCCGCACGGCACGGCGTTTTGTGAGTCGTGCGGCAAGCCGCTTGCCGATTTGGGAGAAAAACTGATTTTGGACATGCGCTACGAAGGAAGCGCGCGCCGATCGCAAACGTACAAAAAAACGATGATCGACCAAATTTGGGCGTTTTTCTCGTCGGTCAAAGTCGGGGTGGCGCTCATCGTCATCACGCTCATCGCTTCGGCGATCGGCACGATTTTCCCTCAGCAAATGTATATTCCGCCGAACGTCGATCCGGCGGAGTATTATAAGCAGCAGTACGGCTGGGCAGGGAAGCTGTATTATGAGCTCGGCTTTAACAACTTGTACGGCTCATGGTGGTACATTTTGCTCATCGCCTTAATCGGCGTTTCGCTTGTCATTTGCAGCTTGGACCGGGTCGTTCCGCTTTACCGCGCCTTGAAGCGGCAAGGGGTGAAGCGCCATCCGCGCTTTTTAGAGCGGCAGCGGTTGTTTGGCGTCTCGCATGTGAGCGATCTCGACAAGACGATGGCTGTGTTGAAAGAACGGCTGGCTGCGCGGCGCTACCATGTCCGCGAGGAAGACGGGCATTTGCTCGCTGAAAAAGGGCGGTTTTCCCGCTGGGGGCCGTACGTCAATCATATCGGCCTCATCATTTTCTTGATCGGGGCGATGCTTCGTTCCGTTCCCGGCATGTACATCGATCGGGTGATGTGGATTCCGGAAGGGGAGACGAAAGAAATTCCTGGGACGAACGGCCGCTACTTTTTAAAGAGTGAAAAATTTATTTTTGAAACATATGAGAAAGGCAAAGACAACGAAGTGTTCAACGCTGCCATCGACCGCGTCGGCAACGGGATGATCGCCAAAAACTATCAAACAAACGTCGTGTTGTATAAGCGTGTCGGTCCTGTGATCCCCGGCGCCAAGCCGAAGCTTGAAAAAGTGAAGGAGTATCCGATTCGCGTCAACGAGCCGCTGGAGTTCGACCATTATGCGCTCTACCAAGTCGATTTCCGCTTGAATGAGCCGAAAGCGATGTCATTTCAGTTGGCGGACAAGCAGTCGGGGGAAACGTTCGGCACGGTGACGGTCGACTTGTATGATCCGAAAGAGTCGTACAATCTCGGACATGGGTATCGCGTTGAGCTATTAAGCTATTTTCCTGATTTTGAGTTTGATGAAGACGGCAATCCGTCAACGAAGTCGCGCGTGCCGAACAATCCGGCGTTCGTGTTCAAAATGTACGCGCCGGACCGTCCGAAAGGGGAAGTAAGCTTTGTCGCCATCCAGCAGACGATCGAACCGTTTGGCAACAACAAATACAAAATGGCGTTCGCGGGGCTTCAAACCCGCAATGTCTCCGGTTTGACCGTCCGCCGCGACTTTACGCTTTGGATTTTAGGGGTAGGCGGCGCGATTTTCATGATCGGGCTCATCCAAGGGATGTATTGGAACCACCGCCGCATTTGGGTGCAGCGGGTAAACGGTGAGCTATGGATTGCCGCGCACACGAATAAAAACTGGTTCGGCTTGAAAAACGAGCTGCGCCGTTTGCTTGACGGCACCGGCGTCATGATGCCGGCTGATCAGCTCGAAAACGACAAAAAAGCCGGACAAGGGGGACAAGTCCATGGACATGGTACAGCTTAGCAGCACGTTGCTATATATCGCGTTCGTTCTATATTTAATCGGCACGTTCTTTTTTGGCGGAGCCATTCGCGACAAGCGAAAAGAACGGCAAGAGAAGGATCGTTGGTCGCAGCTTGGCATCTCCGTGACGATCATCGGCTTTCTCGCCCAAGTCGGCTATTTTGTGACGCGCTGGATCGCCGCCGGGCACGCGCCCGTGAGCAACTTGTTCGAGTTTACGACCTTTTTCGGCATGATGCTGGTTGCTGCTTTCATTATTATTTATTTCATTTACCGGCTGAGTGTGCTCGGCTTGTTTGCGCTGCCGGTCGCGTTGCTTGTGATTGCTTACGCAAGCATGTTTCCGCGGGAAATTTCGCCGCTCATTCCCGCCTTGCAAAGCGATTGGCTGCACATCCATGTGACGACGGCGGCGGCTGGTGAAGCGATTTTGGCCATCAGCTTTGTCGCTGGGCTCATCTATTTGATTCGCGTCGTCGATCAATCGAAGCCGTCGAAACGGACGTTTTGGCTCGAAGTGGTCATGTTTTGCTTAATTACCACGCTCGGCTTTGTCATCGTTTCGACAGCGTTCGGTCTTTCTGGGTATGAAGCGAAGTTCACGTGGGTGGACAAAAACAAGCAGACGGTTGAGGTCATCTACGATATGCCGGCGCTCGTTGGGCCGCACAAAGGGGAGCTTATGAAAGAAAGCGCCGGCCGCATGGAGCCGCTTGTTGAGATGCCGGCGATCATCAATGCAAGAAAGCTCAATACGGTCATCTGGTCGCTCATAGCCGGAACGGCGCTGTACATCATGCTTCGGCTTCTCTTGCGCAAGCGCGTTGCCGCCGCGCTCAAGCCGCTCGTGAAGAACGTTAACTTGGATTTGACCGATGAGATCAGCTATCGGGCGGTGGCGATCGGCTTTCCGGTGTTTACGCTCGGGGCGCTCATTTTCGCGATGATTTGGGCGCAAATCGCCTGGACGCGTTTTTGGGGCTGGGACCCGAAAGAAGTATGGGCGCTTATCACTTGGCTGTTTTACGCTGCCTTTTTGCACCTTCGTTTGTCAAAAGGCTGGCATGGTGAAAAGTCGGCATGGCTCGCCGTCATCGGCTTTGCCATTATTATGTTTAACTTAGTGGCGGTCAACCTCGTCATTGCGGGATTGCACTCGTACGCCGGAACATAATGGAAAACAACCGGATGCTCTGTTGGCGAGCATCCGGTTTTTCGGTAAACTAGAAAATAGGGAGTGTTTCCATTGATGATGGGAGGGTGCAAAGCATTGGAAAAACAAGAAAAAACCGTCCGTATTTTAGTGGTTGACGATGAAGAGCGCATCCGGCGGCTCTTGAAAATGTATTTGGAGCGGGAAAACTATGTGATCGATGAGGCCGGTGACGGCAATGAAGCGTTGGAGAAGGCGTTGACGAATGATTATGATGTCATTTTGCTCGATCTGATGCTGCCGGGCAAAGATGGAATTGAGGTGTGCAAAGAAATCCGCGCGCAAAAAACGACGCCGATTATGATGTTGACGGCAAAAGGCGAAGAATCCAACCGCGTGCAAGGGTTTGAAGTCGGCACGGATGATTACATTGTCAAGCCGTTCAGTCCGCGCGAAGTCGTGCTGCGCGTAAAAGCGCTGTTGCGCCGCGCGGCGAACGCCGCCTACGCGCCGGTGGAGACGACGGCGAAAGACGTGCTTGTGTTTCCGCATTTGACGATTGACAACGATGCCCACCGGGTGACGGTCGACGGCAAGGAAGTCAGCTTAACGCCGAAAGAATATGAGCTGCTTCTCTTTCTGGCCCGCTCGCCCGACAAAGTGTTCGACCGCGAACAGCTGCTCAAAGAAGTATGGCATTACGAGTTTTTCGGCGACTTGCGCACGGTCGACACCCACATTAAACGGTTGCGCGAAAAGTTGAATAAAGCGTCGCCGCAGGCGGGAAAAATGATCGTCACCGTCTGGGGCGTCGGCTACAAGTTTGAGGCAGTGAGCGACTAATGTGGCTGTTTCGCAGCGTCGTCGGCAAGCTATGGTTTACGATTTTGTTGCTCGTTTCGTGCGTGCTGTTTATTTTAAGCATTTTGCTTATTAAATTTTTGGAAGATTATTATGTGCAGGAAGCGGAAAACGACTTGACCCGCCTGGCGACAAAAGTGGCCGAGGTGATGCACGATTACCGCGACGAGCAGCTTGCCCGCTCGATCGCTTGGACGCTTGTGGACAATCGAACGAAAGCCGTCATCGTCGCCGATGAGTCGCACTATTGGTATTCGCCTGGCGATGCTGGGTTGGACAATATGCCGCTGTCGTCGATTCGCCAAGATCGGGACTTGCGGCGTGTGCTGACAGATGGGAAAACGGTGAAAAAGCGTTTGTATATGCCGGAGCGGCATCCAAAAGAAAAGCTGCCCCGTGATATGATCATTGTCGGCGTGCCGATGTCGATGCCGGATGGCAGCCGAGGAGCTGTGTTTATCTATCAGTCGCTCGAGGCGATCGCCGACGCGACGGAGCGGACGAAAGAGTTAATTTTTCTCGCCGCGTTTATCGCCATTGTCATGACGACGTTTTTTGCCTTTTTCTTGTCGACGCGCATCACCGCTCCGCTCCGGAAAATGCGGCAAGCCGCGTTCGAAATGGCGCGGGGCCATTTCGATATGAAAGTGCCGATTTTAACGAACGATGAGATCGGTGGGCTGGCGATGGCGTTCAACCAAATGGGACGGCGTCTGCAGTTTAACATCAACGCCTTAAACCAGGAAAAAGAACAGCTCGCCAGCATTTTAAGCAGCATGGCCGACGGCGTCTTGACGTTTAACCGCGACGGGGAAATTTTGATTACGAACCCGCCGGCTGAGCGGTTTTTGCAGGCGTGGTATTTTGAGCAAGGGAACGACGCGGAAGCGATGGCGCCGTTGCCGCCGCAAGTGAAAGAGCTGTTTGCCCGCGTCGTTCGCGAGGAGAAGGAGCAATCGACCGAAGTGACGCTGCAGGGGCGGACGTGGGTTATTTTAATGACGCCGCTGTACGGCAAAACGATGGTGCGCGGCGCGGTGGCTGTTTTGCGCGACATGACCGAAGAGCGGCGGCTTGACAAGCTGCGCAAAGACTTTATCGCCAACGTTTCGCACGAATTGCGCACGCCGATTGCCATGCTCCAAGGCTACAGCGAGGCGATCATCGACGATATCGCGGCGAGCGAAAAAGAGAAGAAAGAGATGGCGAAAGTCATTTATGACGAGTCGCTGCGCATGGGCCGCCTTGTTAACGATCTGCTTGACTTGGCGCGCATGGAAGCTGGCCATATCGAGCTAGAGTACGAACAAGTCAAGCTTGTTCCTTACATCGAGCGGGTGATCCGCAAGTTTTACGGGCTGGCGAAAGAAAAGCAGATTGAGCTGACAGCCGAGTTTCGCGATCGGGACATCGAAATCGCTCTCGATCCGGATCGGATCGAACAGGTGCTGACGAACTTAATTGACAACGCCATCCGCCATACGGAATCGGGCGGCACAGTTCGCCTCATCATCGAACCAAGCGGCGACGGCGTGACGATCCATGTCCAAGACTCTGGT
The DNA here is from genome assembly GCF_001610955.1 of Geobacillus thermoleovorans. Taxonomy (GTDB): domain Bacteria; phylum Bacillota; class Bacilli; order Bacillales; family Anoxybacillaceae; genus Geobacillus; species Geobacillus thermoleovorans. The sequence continues at coordinate 2,172,812 of NZ_CP014335.1, read as the reverse complement.
TCCGGCATTCCCGAAGAGGATTTGCCGTTTGTGTTTGAACGGTTTTACAAAGCCGATAAAGCGCGCACGCGCGGCCGTTCCGGCACCGGGTTAGGCCTTGCCATCGCCAAAAACATCGTCGAAGCGCATAAAGGGCTCATTACCGTTCACAGCAAACTGAACGAAGGAACGACGTTTTCGTTTTATTTGCCGGCCCGCGGACCGAAAGGAGCGTAGCGCCGTTTGGAAGAGTGGGGAAGCCACGGCTTCCCTGCTTCTTTCATACTGAAGCGAGCTGGTTGACGGATTTGTTTTAGTGGTATAGACAACTAGAATATATAATGTTATAATGAGAGACAGAAAGTGGGGAATCGCGATGAAGCGGTGGATATTGAAAAATGCCGAGGTGTATGCAGAAACAGGAAACATTGAACAAGGGTATGTGCTGATCGAAGGGGAAAAAGTGGCCGCGATCGGGCCGATGTCGTCATGCCCAACTGATGCAGGGGCGGAAGTGATCGAGCTTTCCTCACGGTTTTTCATCGTGCCGGGATTCATCGACGTCCATATTCATGGGGCGGCTGGGGCGGATGTCATGGATGCGACCCCGGAGGCGCTTTACAAGATGGCCAACGCTTTGCCGGCGGAAGGGACGACGAGCTTTTTGGCGACGACGATGACAGCGCCAAGCGAACAAATCGAAGCCGCGCTTCGCAACGTCGCTCGCTATATGGCGGAGGCGAACAGGCCGGGAGCGGCCGAAGTGCTCGGTGTTCATCTGGAAGGACCGTTTTTGTCGCCGAAGCGCGCCGGAGCGCAGCACCCGCGCCATCTCGCCGATCCGGACATCTCACTGTTCCAGCACTGGCAAAAGGCGGCGGGCGGCCATATCCGCCTTGTCACGCTTGCCCCAGAGCGGAACGGGGGGCTGGAACTTGCCGCCTACTTGAAACAGACGGGTGTGATCGCTTCGATCGGCCATTCCGATGCCGTTTACGACGAAGTAAAAGCGGCGGTCCATGCAGGGGTGACGCATGCGACCCACCTGTTCAATGGGATGCGCGGCATCCATCACCGTGAACCGGGTGTCGCCGGTGCTGTGCTTATGTTTGAAGAAGTGATGTGCGAGCTGATCGCCGACGGGTTGCACGTTGCGCCGCCGATGGTCCGCTTCGCTTACCGGAATAAAGGAAGCGATGGGCTCATATTAATCACCGATGCCATGCGGGCGAAATGTCTAGGTGATGGGCGGTATGAACTTGGCGGCCAAGAGGTGACTGTTCGGGGCCAAGAGGCGCGGCTTGCCGACGGCACGCTGGCGGGAAGCGTGCTCAAGCTTGGCGAGGCCATCCGCCGTGTGCTCGATTATACTGGCTGCACGCTTGAAGAGGTGATCCGCATGGCGAGCTGGAATCCGGCGAAACAGCTTGGCTTGCTTGATCGGAAAGGCAGCTTGCGGCCCGGCAAAGACGCCGATGTCGTCGTTTTGAATGAACGATATGAAGTCATGATGACGTTTTGCCGCGGCGCCCTTGCCTATCGCAAGCCGGATGAAAGGAGTGGAGAGCGATGGCCATGAAGCTTTTGAAAGTTGCTGACTACGCAGAGATGAGCCGTCAGGCGGCGGACATCATCATCAAACAAGTCAAGGAAAAGCCGAACGCCGTTCTCGGCTTGGCGACCGGCTCGACCGTGCTCGGTGTGTACCGCGAATTGGCCGCCGATCATCGGCAGCATGGGACATCGTATCGGCTCGTGCGCACGGTCAATTTGGATGAATACGTAGGCCTTGGCCCGGATCATCCGAACAGCTATCGCTATTATATGAATCAGCATTTGTTTGCCCAATTGGACATCCCGCTTCATCAGACGCATGTGCCGGATGGCTTGGCCGCTGATCTTGACGAAGAATGCCGCCGTTACGAGCGGCTCATCGATGAATTGGGCGGCATCGATTTGCAGCTCTTGGGCATCGGCCGCAACGGCCATATCGGCTTTAACGAGCCAGGAACGCCATTTTCGACAGCCACCCACGTCGTCGAGCTGACCGAGCTGACACGGGAAGCGAACGCCCGCTTTTTTCCATCGCTTGATAACGTGCCGCGCTATGCCATTACGATGGGAATTGCGACCATTTTGCGCAGCCGCCGCATCGTGCTGTTGGCGTCAGGGGAGGAAAAAGCGGACGCCATGGCCCGGCTTCTCGAAGGCGTTGTCACACCGGACTTGCCGGCTTCAGCGCTTCACCTTCATCCGGACGTGACGATCATCGCCGACTGCGAGGCGCTCTCGCTCATCCCAAAGGAAAAGCGGCGGGTGGATGCGCCGTGATCGATAAACAGTCGCCGATTCCGATTTACTATCAGCTCGAGCAATATATGAAAGAAAAGATCGAAAAAGGGGAGTGGCAGCCGGGCGAAATGATCCCGTCTGAGCGCGAGTTGGCGGAAATGTATGACATCAGCCGGATGACCGTTCGGCAGGCGGTCAACAATTTAGTGAACGATGGCTATCTCATCCGCCGGCGCGGGAAAGGAACATTTGTCGCCGCCCAAAAAATCGAGCAGCCGCTGAAAGGGCTGACGAGCTTTTCCGAAGATATGCGGGCGCGCGGCATGGAGCCCGGCACGATCGTCCTCAGCTTTGAGATGGTTCCAGCTTCCGAGAAACTCGCTGAAGGGCTTGGCGTCACGGAAGGCGATGACCTTTACGAAGTCCGCCGCCTTCGGTTGGCCGACGGCTTGCCGATGGCGTTGGAGACGCTGTACATTCCGGTCAATCTCGTCCCCGGACTGACGCGTGATGTTGTAAGCGGTTCCGTCTATGAATTTATCGAAAAAGAAAAAGGGATGATCATCGGCTCCGCTGTTCAAACATTGGAAGCATCTGTCGCCCGCAAGGTGGAGGCGGAGCATCTGAAGATGAAAGAAGGGGCTCCGGTGCTATTGCTTGAGCGCCGCACGCACCTTGTCGACGGTCGGCCGCTTGAAGTCGTCAAATCGGTGTACCGCGGCGACCGGTACAAATTTATGATTGAGATGAAAAGGGGAGGATCATGATGTTAGGCTTTTTACAGCGGCTTGGAAAAGCATTAATGCTGCCGATTGCCGTTTTGCCGGCGGCAGGATTGTTGCTTCGGCTCGGTCAGCCTGATTTATTGAATATTCCGTTTATCGCAGCCGCAGGCGATGCAGTGTTTTCCAATTTAGCGCTCATTTTCGCCATCGGCGTGGCCATCGGTTTTTCGAAAGACGGCAACGGCGCGGCGGCGCTTGCTGGGGCGATCGGCTACTTTGTCTTGACAAAAGGGGCCGCCGCGATTGATAAAGACATCAATATGTCCGTATTAGGCGGCATCATCTCCGGAGTGATCGCCGGGCTTTTATACAACCGTTACCATGATATCAAGTTGCCCGACTGGCTAGGCTTCTTCGGCGGACGGCGGTTTGTGCCGATCGTGACATCGCTTGTCATGCTCGTGCTTGCCTTGATTTTTGGCTATGTATGGCCGCCGATTCAAGATGGCATCAACGCGGTCGGCCATTGGATCGTTGGTGCCGGGGCGGTTGGCGTCGGCATTTTCGGGTTCCTCAACCGGTTGCTCATTCCAGTCGGATTGCACCATGTGTTAAACAGCTTCGTCTGGTTTGTGTTTGGCGAGTATAACGGAAAAACGGGCGATTTAAGCCGCTTTTTCGCCGGCGACCCGGATGCGGGCATTTTTATGGCCGGCTTCTTCCCGATCATGATGTTTGGCCTGCCCGCGGCAGCGCTGGCGATGATCGCGGCGGCGAAAAAAGAGCGTCGCAAAGCGGTCGCCGGCGCGCTCCTTGGCGTGGCGTTGACGTCGTTTTTAACCGGGATTACGGAGCCAATTGAGTTTCTATTCATGTTTTTATCGCCATTGCTCTACGTTGTCCATGCCGTGTTGACCGGCTTGTCGCTCGCAGTGGCGACAATGCTTGACATCCACCACGGGTTTACGTTCTCGGCCGGGGCGATTGACTTTTTCTTAAACTACGGCATTGCGAAAAAACCGTATTTGTTGATTGTTCAAGGTCTTGTATATGCTGTCGTCTATTTCGTCGTCTTCTATTTCCTCATTACGAAGCTCGATTTGAAAACGCCGGGGCGTGAAGATGAGGTAGAGGGAGAGTTTGCCGACAGCGGTGCGGCGCAGTTGGGCGTCAAATACGAGGACCTTGCTGCAAAATATATCGAGGCGTTAGGAGGAAAAGATAATCTCGCGCAAATTGACAATTGTGTCACACGCTTGCGCCTAAAAGTGAAAGACATGTCAAAAGTCAACGAAGCAGAATTGAAACGTTTGGGAGCGAAAGGCGTGCTTCGCCTCAACCAAACGGATTTGCAAGTGGTCGTTGGCACGGATGTCGAATTTCTGGCCAACGCTATGAGAAAATAAGGAACAACGAAGCCGTTCTTTTAAGGGACGCCAGAAAGGGGGAGCTCCGGTGAAGCGGCTGTTGGATTGCAACGCCTCCGATTTTCGTCGGATGACAGGAAAACAGTTAAAACAATCGATTCAAGCGTCAGAAGGCAGGGTGATCGTCGCGGAAGTCGTCGGGGAATTCGCGCCGCTGTATCCGGCGGTCACCAACGCTGAACTGGCCACGGCGTTTGGGGCGGATTTGCTGTTGTTGAATTGGTTCGATGTGTTCCGGCCGGTTGTGAACGGGTTGGACACGAACGAACCGAATCAAATGGTGGAACGGTTAAAGCAGTTGACAGGGCGCCCGGTTGGCGTCAATTTGGAGCCGGTTGACCCAAATGCAAAACAGCTTGAGGAGCTTGCGACGCTGCCAAAAGGGAGAATGGCAACGGCCGAGTCGCTACAACAAGCAAAACAGCTAGGATTTGATTTTGTTTGCCTAACCGGAAACCCGAAAACAGGCGTGACGAATGATGAGATTGTGAAAGCCATCGAAACGGCGCGGTCCATTTTAGGCGAGGATGCTCTCGTGATGGCTGGGAAAATGCACGCGGCAGGCGTTGCCGATGAAGCGGGAAGCGGGATCGTATCGGAAGAAGTGGTGGTGCGTTTCATTCACGCTGGTGCGGATGTCGTTTTGATGCCGGCTCCTGGAACGGTGCCGGGGGTGACATTAGACAAGACAGAGAAGCTTGTTCAGGTGGCGCATGAACATGGGGCGCTTGCGATGCTGACGATCGGCACAAGCCAAGAAGGAGCTGACGAGAGTACGATTCGTCAAATCGCGCTTGCAAGCAAAATGGCTGGGGCGGATCTACATCATATCGGCGACGCTGGCTATCATGGCATCGCTGTTCCAGAGAATATTATGGCGTATTCGATCGCCATTCGCGGCAGACGCCATACGTATATTCGCATGGCAAGATCGCCGTTGAGATAAAGTGGAATATGATCAGTCGGTCCCAAAAGCATTCGCTTTTGGGGCGTTTTTTTGCCGGGAGAGGATAGGATGGGAGCCAAGATGATGGAAAAATAAGTTTGCGGATGTGGGAAACATTTGCCTTGTACCGCCGCCTCTATTTATTTTGTGATCAAATGAAAGAACAAATTTGTGATAAAATGAAAAAACAAATGGGAAAGCATTGCGAGTGGCGGGGAGAATATGATGATTGCCGAGCCATTATTTCATCTCATTCTCATTTTCAGCGTATTGTTGCCGCTTGTATCGTTGACAGTGTTGGCGCTGTTGGGGGTAGCAGAAAAAGAAGTGGATTATTGGCAGTTGGAACATGCGCGCCTTCGATTGGAAAAAGAACTTCAAGAAAGCAAGTATATGCAGCTCCATCAACAAATCCGACCGCATTTCTTTTTCAATGCGTTGAACGCTTTCTTATCCTTGGCGCGCTTAGGAAAAAATGAAGAAATGATTCGGGGAATGGAGCATTTTGCGCTGTTTTTGCGTGATAGCTATGAGACGAAACAGCCGCTTATTCCGTTCAAACAAGAATGGGCGCATACAAGCAACTATCTAGCGGTGCAGCAACTTCGCTTCGGTTCACGGCTGTCGGTGTCGGTGCAAATGGATCCGGATGGAGAGCGTGCGCTCATTCCTTCTTATACGTTGCAAACGCTGGTGGAAAACGCATTCAAACATGGCCTTGAGAAAAAAGCGGGTGAAAAATGTTTGGCGATCGATTTTCGACGCCAAGGCAACTGGGTATATTTGCGCGTCTGCGATAATGGCAATGAAGGGAAGGAGTTATCCATCGCGAATGGAGGTGTCGGCTTGGATAATTTGCGCAAGCGGTTTGCTCTTTTGTTTGATTTGCCAACTCAGCTCGTGTTGCAAAAAGATGAGCGCGGGTGGACAGAGGCGCTTGTCGTTTGGCCGTATGTTCCAGGGGATGAGGGATAAACGATGAAGGTGTTGATTGTCGATGATGAATATTTAGAATTGGAACAACTCACGTATTTGGTGAAGCGGAAATATCCGCATTGGGAAGTATGGCCGGCGGAGGATGCCGCAGAGGCGAAACGGTTGGCCGCATCCCATCGCTTCCGGCTGGCGCTGATCGATATCCACCTTCCTGGACAGTCCGGGTTGGATTTGGCCTATGAGCTCAAACAAAAACAGCCCGATCTAGCCTTGATCATTATCACAGCCTACCAAGATTTTGCTTATGCCAAACGGGCGATTCAGCTTGAAGTGCTCGACTACTTGGTGAAGCCGCTCATCGAGAGCGAGTTTGATCAAGCGCTGTCGAAATTTGAACAAAAGCATCCGGAAGCGCTCGTCTCGTCCCCGCTCATCCGCGCGGCGCTCGAATATGTGCACTGTCATTATGCGCAAAAAATCAGCTTAACCGAGGTAGCCGCTGCCGTGCATGTACATCCAGCCTATTTGAGCAGGCTGTTTGTTGAGGAGATCGGCATCCATTTTAAGGATTACGTCAATCGATATCGGATTGAAAAGGCGAAAGAGCTGTTGACCAAAAAGCCGGATTGGTCCATGGCACGCATTGCTGAGGAGACAGGATTTTCTAGTCAACATCATTTCAGTCATTTGTTTCGAAAATATGTCGGCATCCCGCCTACGAAGTATAAGGAGACCAATGGATAATGGACTGGTATATGCTTTTATTCATGGCATGCGTACTGCTGCTTGCTGCTGTGCCGCATATTGGTCGCCGCAGTTTTATCGGAGCGGAGGCGCTTGGATTAAGCAAGGGGGTCAATGCTCTGTTACTGCGTTTTGCATCCGGGGAGCTGCTGTTGTTTGGATGCTATGCTTTTATTCATGGCGGAGTGGCGGCGGGGGTGGTGACGGCTATGGCGGTATGGGCCGCCGTTTTTGTGCTTTGGCGTTCAGCAGCGGCCGTGCGCTATCGTTCCCTAACAAAGGAAGGGGATCGCTGGCCGGACTGCTGTTTTACGGCGCGGGCTTTGTTTTTCTTTCGGTTTTTTGTTCGCCTTCTTTCGATCGGCCGGCTGCTTACCGTTGTCGTGTTATGTGCCTATTTGTTGCAGCAACTCTTTCGTTTTTCTCCGACTTTTTTATTCATTTGGTTCGTCTATGTGTACGTGTTTACCGTGCTCGCCGGTTGGTTGGGGATGCGGAAAATCGGAACGGTTCTGCTATACATTGTTTATATAGTGATGGGAATGGTTCCGTTTGCCTATTATCTAACGGGCGGTGTGGCGCGGCAATATGAGATGATTGTACGCACTGTCCCAGCTTCCCTCGATGTGAACATGGTTTCGTTGTTCGTGTTGTTTTGGGCTGTGCTGGCGGCGGCTGCCGGGCAATGGTTGGCCGACGAGTATGTATGGGATATTGCATCAATATTGAAAAAAGAACGCGTTGCGCTGACGTTTTCTATGGCCGCGTTTTGCCTTGCTCCGCTTCCGTTGGCCGTTGCAGCCTTATGCGTCCCGTATGCGGCGGCCGCTTCGACTGCCGCCATACTGAAACGGTGGCTGCTTCATTCTTCTGTCTTGATTGCTTGGCCGCTTACTATTGCCTTGCTGGCGGCGTTGTCACTCAGCTTATCCCTTTCCTTGCATTCCGTTGTGCAAATTTTTTGGCACAGGTGGAGCAGGCATCTCTCATGGACATATGTCATCTCTTTTTTGCTTGTACTAGCCCTCTTTTTTATTGCTCCTCTTCTTCCGATGCGGATGGTCATGTTTTCGACCGCCTTGCTTGCCTCCTCGTGTTTTGGGTTGGCTGCTTTACGGACAGGAGAGAAACCGATGGGGGTTATAGGCATGATCGGATGGGTATGTTTGTTTGCTATCGCCTGGCGATGGGGAATGCGCCATAATGTGCTGGAGGCCATAGCATGGAATGGGATTGGCGGTTTCTTGTTTACTCAGATTTATCGATTAATTCAAAAAATAAAGAAGTAACAAAAATGAATCAAAAAAATGCAAAACAGTTTGTTTGCTCCCTGTTATAATGAGACAAAAACGAAAGGGAGGAAAGCGGACATGTCATTTGTTCCATGCACAACGGCCATTTATTCATTTAGCAAAAACCACCAACCGGTTCGAACAGTCCAGTCAGGGGAAACGTTTGTCATCGAAACGTACGACTGTTTCCAAAATCAAATTACTTCAAGCGAAACGCCGTTTGACTCGATCGATTGGAATCATATCAATCCGGCGACCGGACCGATCTATATTGAAGGGGCGGAACCCGGTGACATTTTAGCGGTAAAAATTGAACAGATTCGCCTCAAAGGACAGGGGGTCATGGCTGTCGGCCCAGGGCTCGGGGTGCTTGGCGACCGGATTCCGCAGTTTGAGGCAAAAATGATTCCAGTAGAAGAAAACCGGGCCGTATTTGACGAGCATCTTTCTATTCCATTAAATCCAATGATTGGCGTCATCGGGGTAGCGCCGAGCGGTGAGGATGTGTCGTGCGGGACGCCCGGGCCGCATGGCGGCAATATGGATACAAAGCTCATTACAACAGGGGCAACCGTTTACTTCCCGGTTTTTGTCAAAGGGGCGTTGTTCGCATTAGGCGATTTGCATGCGGCGATGGGGGACGGCGAAATCGGCGTGTCTGGTATCGAAATTTCGGGGGAAGTGACGGTCACCGTCCGGGTGATGAAAGGATATTCGCTTAACCATCCACTGTTGCAAAACGATGATGGCATTGCGACGATCGTCTCGGCCAAAACGTTGGATGAGGCGGTCAAACAGTCGGTTGAGGAAATGGTTAATTTGCTGTTGCCGCACACTCCGTTGACGCTGAACCATTTGACGATGGTGCTTAGCGCTGCCGGTCAGACACAAATCAGCCAAGTCGTTGACCCGCTCGTCACGGCGCGTTTCTTTGTACCGCGATTTGTGCTTGAAGCGTATGGCATCCGCCTGTTTGAGGATTGAGGAGGGAACGGCGATGGCGCAACTTGAAACGAACACATCGGTCGAGTCGCTTGGTTATAAACAGGAATTAAAACGGTCGCTCACATTTGTTGATTTGTTGATTTACGGAATGGTGTTCATGGTGCCGATCGCTCCTTTCGGCATTTACGGGTATGTAGCGCAAGGGTCAAAAGGGATGGTCGCCTTAGCATACTTAATCGGAATGGTGGGGATGATTTTCACCGCCTTGAGCTACGCCAGAATGGCCGAGGCGTTTCCAATCGCTGGTTCCGTGTATTCCTACGCCCAGCGGGGAATGAATGAATATGTCGGTTTTATGGCAGGCTGGGTCATTTTGCTTGATTACATTTTCGTTCCGGCTCTTCTCTATTTGGTCAGCGCTGCTGCCTTAGCCGATATTGTGCCGCAAGTGCCGATTTCCGTGTGGCTCGTTCTGTTTATTGCCATGAATACGGTCATTAATATTCTCGGGATCGAGATGACGGCCAAAGCGAACAAAGTGATTGTTGTTTTAGAGCTCATCGTCCTTGCAGTGTTTGTGATCACAGGAATTATTGCGATTATAAAAGGTGTCAATGGAGCGCAGTTTACGTTCAAACCGCTGTACGATCCTAATCATTTCAGCGCGGAGACGGTGATGGGGGCGGTGTCGGTGGCCGTCTTGAGCTTCCTTGGTTTTGATGCGGTGTCGACGCTGGCTGAGGAAACAAGGGACGGGAAATCATCGATCGGCAAAGCGATCATTTTCGCTTTGCTCGTTGTCGGTGCGCTTTTCATCGTGCAAACATGGGTCGCCGCTCTCATTTGGCCTGATTATACGACGTTTAAAAACGCGGACGTGGCGTTTTATCAGATTGCGGAGCTGGCAGGCGGACCATGGCTGAAATGGACAACGATCGTCGCCACCGCGCTTTCGTGGGGGATCGCGAACGCGCTCGTCGCCCAAGCAGCCATCTCCCGCATTTTGTACAGCATGGGTCGCGACCGTAAACTGCCCAGTGTGCTGGCTAAAGTGCATCCGAAATTTCAAACGCCATACGTCAGCACATTGCTTGTCGCTGTGATTTCGCTCATTGTCACGACGGTGTTCGCCTCACAAATTGATAAACTCGCTTCGCTTGTCAACTTTGGCGCCCTGACGGCTTTCCTCTTTTTGCATGTGTCGGTGATGAACTATTTCTTGCGCAAACAAAAGAGTAACGATTATATTAATCATCTCTTGTTTCCGCTCATCGGTTTTGTTATCATCGGCTATGTATGGATGAATCTGGACCCGCTCAGCAAAAAGCTAGGATTGATTTGGATCGCGATTGGACTCGTTTATCTGGTCTTTTTGCGACTCACGAACAAAGACTCCCGTCTAAGCGGGGAACTGTAGTTGCTTGTAAGGCCTGACGCCGTCATAAAAGGCGTTGGGTCTTTCGTTTTTTGCCGACGATGAAACATTTTTTCGATCGCGACGTATTACGAATGAGAGTACGGCGCCTTGTTAAGGCAAAACACCGTTCATCCGCAATAGGCGGGCGCCGATAAAACATGGAAGGAGCCGGGGGAACATGAGCATGTTTGGAAAAGTCGCCGCCGATGTGCTTGGGCTAAGCGACATCGGCTCGGTTATTCAACCGAAAGACTATGACAAAGTAGATGCCGATGATTATGTGATGCACGAGGATGGAGAAAAAATCTATTTTCTTATCAAATCGAAATCGGATGAGTATTGCTTCACCAACCGCGCGCTCATTCATCTGGACGGCACGAGCGCTGCGAGCAAAAAACGGACGCTGCGCCGCTACGATTACTATAAGCATCCGATTTCCGACGTGTCGCTCGAAACAGCCGGGACGGTCGACTTGGACGCGGAAATCAAATTTAAAATCGGGTCGCACTGCTATTCGATTGATGTGCATAAAAAGCATATTGAGGAATTGAAAGATTTGTATAAATCGCTGCTGGCGATCGCGGAGATTTGCCATGAAAACGAAATGAAATTCCACTATGCTGAGCGGAGTTTGGAACTGGCGGCCAAGGTGTTTGCCAACATGCGCGGCGACGGCGTCAATGTGTCGGCGGATTTTCAGGCCGTGAATGAATACGCTTTTTGCTGGCTGACGGAAGCGAAAAAGAACTATACGATGAAGGATTTCGGGTTTGTGTTTGACAAATATATTCAACAGTGACGAGATGAAGGTTGTATCGGGGAAAGACGCCGTGCCAGAGGTGGGGCGTCTTTCCTAATTTTTTTAGCGACATATGGAAAAGGAACGTTTCTCCGCAGCCGGAAGAAACTCAAAAGATGAGGTTTGTGGGAATCGATGAATAGGCAACATGGCGGCATTTGACATCGCGGAGCTCGATGCAACGGCGCATGCGGCGTTCCGTACAAAACACGGACACTGGAGCCGAGCTGCCTGACCGCAAAAGTGATCGATGACCGCCTGCCGCCAGCCCACTGTAAATTCACAGTTGTCAAATGCCAGGCCTTGCTTTAATATAAAAATGTCCATATCCGATAACTAAATCAACTCGCAGCAAGGCGCCGAAAAGGCTTAATAGGGAATCCGGTGGGAATCCGGAGCTGTCCCCGCAACTGTCAATGCGGACGAAATGAAATCGCCACTGTACGGACGGATGGCTTGCGCTGTTTTCCGTACGGGAAGGCTTCAGAGTAGGATGAAGCATGAGCCAGTAGACCTGCCTTGCTTGCCGCAGTTTCCGAATCTTCGGGGGGTGAGACGCGGAAACAGTCGCATAGGGCATTGTTGTGCCCATTGGCGGTCTGTTTCGCGCTCATTCCCAGATTTAGGCGGAATGGGCGTTTTTTATTGTACATACATCACTGAAGGGGGAATGACGGATGAAACGTTGGACATGGCCGGCGGTGGTGGCGGTGTTCTTCCTTCTGGCCGCCGTGCTGGTCGGCTGCAGCGGTGGAGCCAATAGCAACGCCCAGCCAGCGAAAAAAGAAGAACCGAAAACGGAACAAGCGGCGTTTCCGGTGACGGTGAAAGACGGGCTTGGCGAGGATGTCACAATCAAAGAGGAACCGAAAAAGATCGTCTCACTCATCCCAAGCAATACGGAAATCGCCTATGCGTTGGGGTTGGGCGATAAGATCGTCGGGGTCAGCGATTTTGACAATTACCCGGAAGACGTCAAAACGAAAACGAAAATCGGCGGCATGGAATTCAACGTCGAGAAAATCATTTCGCTCAAACCGGATCTTGTCTTGGCCCACGCGTCAAGCGCCCATAACTCGCGCGATGGCCTCAAGCAATTGAAAGACGCCGGCATCACCGTGCTTGTCGTGAATGACGCGAAGTCGTTCGACGATGTGTATGCGTCCATCGAATTGATCGGCAAAGCGACCGGGGCGTCGGACAAAGCGAAGCAAGTGATTGATGAGATGAAAGAGAAGCTTGCGCAAATTCAAGAAAAAGCGAAACAAATCCCGGCGGACAAACAAGCGAACGTCTGGATTGAAGTGTCGCCGCCGCCGCAGCTGTATACGGCCGGCAAAGGGACGTTTATGGATGAGATGCTTCAAGTGATTTCAGCGAAAAACGTCGCCGGCAGCTTGGAAGGCTGGCCGATGGTGACGGAAGAAAAAGCAGTGGCCTATAAGCCGGATGTGATCATCACGACATACGGCGGAGCGAAGCAAGTGTTTGCGCGCGCTGCTTGGAAAGACGTGCCGGCGGTGAAAAACAAGCGGGTGTATGACGTCAACACCGACTTAGTAAGCCGCCCGGGTCCGCGCCTTGTCGAAGGAGTCGAGGAACTTGCCAAAGCCGTTTACCCGGATGTGTTCAAGTAAAACGTGGATGTATATATTGGCCGTCACGGCGGCCATGTTATCGTTGCTCGTAGGGATATCGACAGGATCGCTGTCGATTCCCTTTTCTTCTATTGTTCGCATTCTTGCGTCCGAATGGTTTGGTATGCCGCTTCCGTCTGACATTCCGGCCGATTGGGTGCCGATCGTGATGGCGATCCGCTTGCCGCGCGTCGTGCTCGCTTTTTTGGTCGGGGCGTCATTGGCGCTGGCTGGCGCGGCGTTCCAAGGGTTGCTGAAAAATGCGCTCGCCGATCCGTACACGCTCGGCGTCTCGTCCGGCGCCTCGGTCGGGGCGGTGCTCGTCATCTTTCTCGGCTGGCAATGGCCGCTCTTTGGCACGTTCACGCTGCCGATCGTGAGCATTTTATGCGGCATGGCGACGCTTGTCGCCGTTTTGGCGTTCACTCGCGCGGTTGAGCCGCAGCTGTCGGTTGAGACGATCATTTTAGCCGGCATTATCTTCGGCGCGTTTTTCAGCGCCTTCATTTCACTGATGATCGCTTTGACCGGGGAAGAATTGCGGCAAATCATCTCATGGCTGATGGGAAGCGTCGCGATGCGCGGCTGGAAATACAGCGGGCTTTTGTTGCCGTTTTTTCTCATCGGCGCGGCGGTGCTTCTCGCCAACGGCCGCGAGTTGAACGCGTTTGCTTTTGGCGAGGCGGCGGCGCTTCATGTCGGCGTTGATGTTACGCGCCGAAAAGTCATCATTTTGACGGCGGCGGCGCTGCTCACCGGCGCGGCGGTGTCGGTGTCCGGGACGATCGGTTTTGTTGGGCTCGTTGTTCCGCATATGGTTCGGCTTGTGTGCGGGCCAAACTATCGGGTGCTGCTGCCGCTGTCTCTCTTGTATGGCGGTGCGTTTCTTGTGCTTGCCGATGTGGCGGCGCGGACGATCATTGAACCGCGCGAACTGCCGATCGGCGTCATCACCGCGCTGATCGGCGCCCCGCTATTTGCCGTCTTGTTTTTCCGAAAAATGAAGCGAAAGATGGGATGATGATGCTTGAGGTGCGGGCCGTATCGCATCGGTATGGACCAAAGCAAGTGCTTGATCGTGTGACGTTTTCCGTGGAAAAAGGGGAGCTGTTTGGCATCGTCGGGCCGAACGGCAGCGGAAAAACGACGCTGCTGAAACTCATTTGCAAAGAGCTTCCGCTTGCCAGCGGTGAGATCAAGATTCATGGCCAGCCGCTTTTGGCGCTGTCTGCGAAGCAATGGGCGCGGTTTGCCGCTGTCCTGCCGCAGACGGCGGAGGCGGCGCCCGGCTATACGGTGAGAGAAACGGTGGCGCTCGGCCGCTACGCCCATCAGCGCGGCTTGTTTCCGACGTGGACGAAAGAGGATGAAGCGGCGGTTCAAGAAGCGCTTCGTGCGGTCGGCTTGGCTGACAAAATCGATGAGCCGCTTGAGCGGCTAAGCGGCGGCGAGCGGCAGCGCGCCTATTTGGCGCGGGCGCTTGCCCAAAAGCCGCAGCTGCTCTTGCTGGATGAGCCGACGAACCATATGGATGTGAGCGGCCAAGTCCGGCTTTTGGACCGGCTCGCGGAAGCTGCCCGCTCCCGCGATTTGACGGTCGTCGCCGTCTTTCACGATATGAACGTCGCTAGCTTATATTGCGACCGGGTGCTTGTGTTAAAAGAAGGAAAAACAGCGGCGCTTGGAACGCCGACAGATGTGATGACGCCGGCGCTGCTTGAGGAAGTGTTTGCCGCGCCGATTGTGCGTCTGGCCCATCCGGCGGCGGCAAAGCCGATGTTTTCGTTTGTGCCGAAAGGGAAACAAGAAGAATCGTCGGCCGGCGGGCTGCGTTTGTCCTTTCTTGATGACGCCGCTGTTCTGGCCTCCTGCCAGCCGCTTCGCGTCCTGTCCTCGGCATTGATCGGCGCTGGGTTTCAATGGGCGACCCATTTTGTCAACCGCCAAGTCGGGTTGGATTACGATTGCGGCGATGCGGAAGGAGACATGCGCCGCTATTTGGAGCAGCACGGGTTTTCGCCGAAACGAACGATCGGCATGATGACGGCGGTTGACGTCCATGATGCCGTTTGGCTTCAGAAAGAAGGGGAAGCGTTTTCGGTTGCAATCATGACGACCGCTGGCGTCGGCAATGCGGTTGATGCCGCTCGGGCGTGGCAGCATAAGCCGCTTGCGGCAAGGCCGGGAACGATCAATATGGTGATTGTCATTGACGGAGTGCTGACGGAAGCGGCGTTTGTCCAGGCGATGATGACAGCGACGGAAGCGAAGGTAAAAGCGCTCGCCGACTGTTCGGTTTGCGACCTGGAAACAGGGACGCTTGCCACCGGCACGTCGACCGATTCGCTCGCCGTGGCGGCGACGCAAACCGGGCGGACGTTTGCCTATGCCGGAACGGCGACGGAACTCGGGCGCGCGATCGGTCGGCTCGTGTATGAAGCGACGATCGAGGCGCTTGACCGCTACAAGCGGCGGAGGGGGCGGCGATGACGCATTTGCTGGCAATGACGTTGGCTTTGCTGTTGGATGCGCTGCTTGGCGACCCGCGCTGGCTGCCGCACCCTGTGCGCGGGATGGGAACGCTGATTGCGTGGCTTGACCGCCGCTGGAATCAAGGAACAAAGCGGCGGGCGAAAGGGGCGGCGGCCGTGGCGGTCGTGTTGGCCGCTGTTTACGGGGTATCGGCGTTGGTCGTTTATGTGGGCTACGCGCTGTCCGTATACGTGGGGGTGGCGATCGAGGCGGCGCTCATTTTCACCACCATTGCGACCAAAAGCCTCGCTGAAGCGGCTGAGGATGTGCGCCGGCCGCTTGAAGCGGGCGATCTTCCCGAGGCGCGGCGGGCGCTGTCGATGATCGTTGGCCGCGACACCGAGCGGCTCGATGAGGCCGGCATCACCCGCGCCTGCGTCGAAACGGTGGCGGAAAATACGAGCGACGGCATCACGGCTCCGCTCTTTTACGCGGCCTTGGGCGGCGCGCCGCTTGCCATGCTGTACCGGGCAGTGAACACGTGCGATTCGATGCTCGGCTATAAAAATGAAACGTATCGCGAATTTGGCTGGGCGGCCGCCCGGCTGGACGATGCGCTCAACTACATTCCGGCGCGGCTGACGGCGCTCGTGATGGTGTTGGTTTGCGGCGGCCGCCGCCTTCGTTTGGCGCTGTCGATCTTGTTTCGCGATGCCCGCCGCCACCCAAGCCCGAACAGCGGCTGGCTCGAGGCGGCGATGGCTGGATTGCTTGGGGTGCAGCTGGGCGGGACGAATACATATGGCGGCGTCGTCTCTGAGCGGCCGACACTCGGCGATCCCGATGTTCCGCTGCGCTCGGTTCATATTCGCCAGGCGGTCGGCATCATGATCAGAACGGTGCTCGCCTTTACGTTATTGCTGCTATGGATCGGGGGGATGATCGTTGCGTTGGCCGGCGCATGGGGCGAATCCGCTCGCGTTGTATGAGCAATGCGGATTGGCCCCTCCAGACGAATACATTGATTTCAGCGTCAATACGAACCCATATCGCCTGCCGCCGTCGGCTTGGCCGAACGGCGAGGAATGGATTCGCTGGGCCGGTGAGTATCCGGATTCGGAAGCGAAGGCGCTCAGGGAGCTCGTTGCCAAGCAGGAGCAGATTCGACCCGGACAAGTGCTGGTGACGAACGGGGCAGCGGAGGCGATTTATTTGTTGGCCGCGCTGCTTGCCGGCCGGCGCGTCGGCATCTTGGAGCCGACGTTTTCCGAGTATCGGCGCGCCTGCCTTGCTTACGGATGCGAAGTCAAGTCTTTGCTGGCAGAGGAAAGCCGCGGTTTTTCGTACGACATTGACCAAGCGGCGGCATGGGCGGCGGAATGCGACGCGGTTTTTTTCTGTCATCCGAACAATCCGACCGGAACCGTGATGCCGGAGCGTGATCTCCGCTCGCTCGTCGCTGCAGCGGACCAAGCGGGGACGTATATCGTGGTGGATGAGGCGTTCTATCCGTTTTGGCGCGGCGGATTTACAGCCATGCGTTGGCTGGATCGCTATCCGCGCCTCATTGTGCTTCGATCGTTGACGAAAATTCATCATCTGGCCGGCGTGCGCCTTGGTTATGTCGCTGCCGACGAGGCGGTGATCGCTTCGCTGAAAACGCATCAGCCGCCATGGAGCACAAACTGCATCGCCCAACAATTGGCGCTTCGTTTCATGGCGATGGAATCGTTTGTCAAGTGGACGAAAGAACGGATCGCCGCCGAGCGGGAGCGCGTGTTTCGGTCGCTGCCGGCCGGCCGGTATGCCGTCTCGCCGTCGGTCGTCAATTTTTACTTGCTGCGTCCGCTCTCCGGACGGACAGAGGATTTGTTTTTCTATTTATTGCAGCAAGGAATCGTCCCGCGGCATACAATGAATTTTCCTGGACTGGACGGACGTTACGTGCGGCTTGCGGTCAAAACGCAGGTGGAAAACGATCGGCTTCTTGAAGCGCTTGCGAGGTGGAGCGGATGATGGTGTTTGTCAGCGGCGCCGCGCGCAGCGGAAAAAGTGAAGCGGCGGAAATATGCGCCATCCGGCTTTCTCGCGGCGGTCGGCTTCACTATATCGCCACCGCGCAGGCAATGGATGAAGAAATGACGGAGCGCATCCGCCGTCATCAAGAGCGGCGCGCGGCGCAGGCCGCGCATTGGACAGTGTGGGAAGCCCCGTTCTCTTCTCAGGAGATTGCCGCTTCCTTGCACCCTGATGATGTTGTTCTGCTTGATTGCTTGACCACATGGCTCGCCCACGAGCTGTTCTTTGGTGAAAATTGGAAAACAGACGCAACCGCTCAAGCTGTTGCTTGCCGCATGCTCGATGAAGTGCGGGCGTGGGCGGATGCCTGCCGTGCGGTCGTGATTGTATCGAACGAGCTGTTTGCCGGGGGTGTTCCGGATGATCCTGGCACATTTCGCTACATGAAAACGCTTGGCTTGCTTCACCAACAGTTGGTCGCGGAAGCGGCGGCCGCCGCGGTCGTTGAATGCGGCCTTCTCCGCGTGAAAAAAGGGCGGTGGCCGGGATGAAGCAAGCATGGAACGGATGGTTGTTGGCGCTGCAGCTGTTTACCACGATCCCGATTCGGCGCTCGATCGCATGGAACGCCGCCCATGTCCGCTGGCTCGTGCGCTGTATGCCGCTTGCGGGGGCGCTGATCGGGGCGCTTTCGGCCGGAGTGTATGCACTCTTTTCCACGTTTTCATTCAGCTCGCCGCTTGTTTGGGCGCTTCTTCTTCTTTGGCTCGGCATTTGGATGGCCGGGGGGATGCACGCTGACGGCTTTATGGATGTGAGCGACGCGTTTTTTTCGTACCGCGACGTCAAGCGGCGGCAAGAGATCATGTCCGATCCGCGCGTCGGCGCGTTTGCGGTGTTGTCGCTTATTTGTTTGTTGTCATTTCGTTGGCTGTTTCTGTACGAATCGCTCCAGACAGGCATTCCGCCGGCGCTGTTCGCCGCCGTTCCGCTGTTGTCGCGGGCCGGGGCTGCCTGGCTTCTTTCCGTCGGCAAGCTGGCAAAGCCGACAGGAATGGCTGCATCGCTTCGCGAATATAGTTCATGGCGTGATGCCATTTGGGCGCTTGGACTCGCTTTTGTATTGCTTTCGCTTCTTTGTGCATCCACCGCCATTTCGGTGCAAACAGGGGCGGCGCTGGCTGCAGCGGCTGTCGTTTTGGCGGCGGCGGCAAAGCCGTGGGCGGAAAAACAGTTTGGCGGCATCACCGGTGATGTGCTCGGCGCGCTGATCGAAGGAGGAGAGACGGTGCTATGGGGCGTCATTTGGCTCTTACACTCATCCGTCATGGGATGACGGAACAAAACCGACGTCGGGCGTATATCGGCTGGACGGACGCGCCGCTTGCGGCCGCGGAGCGCAATCGGTTGTGCCGCTTGCAGCTTGAGCGGCCGTATCCGGTCGACTGCATGGTTACAAGCGACCTTCACCGCTGTCGAGAAACGGCCGCCTTGCTGTTTGGCGGACGCGGGGCAGATTGGTGCACCAGCCGTTGGCGCGAGCTTCACTTTGGCGCTTGGGAAGGAAAAACGTTTGCTGAGCTGGAAGCGGAGCCCGCCTACCGCCAATGGCTTGCGTCGCCCTTTTCTGCGGCGCCGCCCGGCGGGGAGCGTTATGCCGACTTTCAAGCGCGCATCAAACAGGCGCTTGCGGAGACGATTGCTTTCGCTGAGCGGGCGGGCGCCCGTCATGTGGCTGTCATCACCCATGGCGGCCCGATTCGCCTCCTGCTCGAGCAGTATGCGCCCGATGCTCGTTCGTTTTGGGAATGGGAGGTGCCATTTGCCGGCGGATATACATTGGAATCGACGATCGAGCGTTGGAAAGGGGGAGAGCGGTGCATTTCGTTATCGGTGGTGCGTTTCAAGGAAAACGAAAATGGGTGAGGGAACGGTATGGAATAAATGATGGAGTTCATATTGTATGGCATAACGGTTATGTGGAGCCGTATAGGCCGCCGGATGGCATCGAAACGGCAAAAACGGTCGTCTTTGACGGGTTGGAAGCCGCCATCCGCCCCCGTCCGGACCCAGACGAGTGGGAATCCTATTTCCGCGCTTGGCAGCGGTGGGAAGCGGCAGCGCCTAACCGCACGGTCGTTTGGATCGGCACCGATGTGACGCAAGGCGTTGTTCCGGTTGATCCGCAAGAGCGGCGCTGGCGCGACGCCGTGGGAATGTGCTACCAGCGACTAGCTTCCTTGTGCTGCCGCGTCGACCGGCTTTGGTGCGGACTGGCGGAACAATTGAAATAAGGGGGAGAGGAACAGTGAAATTGTATACGCGAACAGGAGACCAAGGGAAAACGAGTTTAGTCGGCGGGCGCGTGGACAAAGACCATTTGCGCGTCGAGGCGTACGGAACGATTGACGAGGCGAATTCGTTCATCGGATGGGCGCTTGCGTTATTGGCCGGCGATGAACGGTTTCGCGACCTTTGCGCTGAGCTGCAAAAAATCCAGCACGAGCTGTTTGACTGCGGCGGCGACCTGGCCATCGTCAACGGCAAGCTTCCGTATAAGGTGACCGAGGCGATGGTCACATTTTTAGAAGAGCGCATTGATGCGCACGTGCAAGAAGCGCCGCCATTGCAAAAATTCATTTTGCCGGGCGGCTCCAAGGCGGCTGCGGCGCTCCATATGGCGCGTACGGTGGCAAGACGGGCGGAGCGGTGCATCGTTTCCTTGCAAAAAGCGGAGCCGATCAACGATGTTGTGCTCAAATATATGAACCGCCTGTCCGATTATTTGTTCGCCGCTGCCCGGGTCGTGAACGCGCGTTTAGGGGTGAAGGACATCGAGTATGAACGGAGCGCGATTGTGTTCCGCGACAAGGAGGAGAAACAATGAACCGCCGCTTGGCTTGGACGGCCGTTTGTTTGGCGCTTTCGGCGATCGGATCGTTCATCAAGCTGCCGACGTTTGTCGGCAGCATCGCTTTGGACAGCGCACCGGCGCTTGTCGCCGCCGGGGTTCTTGGCCCGCGCGCCGGAGCGGCGGTCGCTGGGCTTGGGCATTTGGTTTCGGCGTTGATCGGCGGTTTTCCGCTCGGCCCAGTTCATTGGTTTGTCGCTCTTGAAATGGCGGGGCTTGGCGCCCTGTTCGCCGTGCTGCATCGGCGGGGATGGAAAATCGGCAGCGCTGTCGTCTTTTTCATCGGCAATGCGTTTTTGGCGCCGTTGCCGCTTGCCGTTTCGTTCGGCTGGCCGTTTGTTTTTGCCGTCATTCCGCCGCTTTCGGCAGCCGCGGCGGTCAACGTGTTGATCGCTTTGGCCGTCATGCCGGTTGTCGTCCGGTTGGCGGCGAAAGCGGGGGTGGAGGCGCCGCATGCGTGATGTGCTTTTCCTTCCGTTTGCCGACGGCATGGAGCTCGCCGTTGCGGCCGACGGTTCGGCGGCGGTCGGGGACAAGCCGGGTGATGTGGTGTCCGTCCCGGTGGATGTTGTTGCGTATTTTTCCGCCCGCGTTGCCTTGATGGAGCTGTTGAGCGTCGGAGCGGAAGCGAGGGTCGTCGTGCTGCAAAACTTCATCGCTGATGACCGGTGGGAAGCTCTTTGCCGCGGTGTCAGGAGAACGTGCCGCGAGCTGGGGATCGATCTCCCGATCACCGGCAGCACGGAATCGAATTTTCCCACCGTGCAGTCGGCGCTTGGAGTGACGGCCATCGGGACGGTGGCCAACGAACGGAAACGAATCGGCATCACGCCCGAAGAGGCGAAGTTTGCCGTCATCGGCCGTCCTCTCGTCGGCTCGGCCGTGCTTTCGCATCCGGAATGGGTTGCGCCGCTTCCGCTGTTTGCCGCGCTTCTCCGCACACCATACATTTACGAATTGATTCCCATCGGCTCGAAAGGTATTTATTACGAATGGACACAGCTGTTAGCCGCTAACGGCCGCCAAGGGCGGGCCTGCGCATGCCCGCTTCCGCTCTTTTCCTCCGGCGGCCCGGCGACGTCGGTGCTTGTCAGTTATGATCCAGATGGCGAACGTGAAATCAAAAAGCAAGCCGGCTCTCTCTTTTTTCCACTGCACGTCGAGTGGTAAAAGCCGGCTGCTTTTGGTGAAAAAATCATTCCCTTTTTCGCTCGGACCCGTTATCATGAAGATAATGGGATTTTTTTGTCGTGGTCCATGGAGGAGATAGGGGGAGAGAAGCGATGGACCCCGTCTTTGAACAGTTGTATGAAAAGTACCATCATGATTTGTTTAATTTTTTATTCTACATGGTGCGGAATCGAGAGCAGGCCGAAGATTTGGTTCAGGAAGTGTACGTCAGAGTGCTGCGCTCATACAAACGATTTAAAGGGCAGTGCAGCGAAAAAACGTGGCTGCTGTCCATTGCGCGCCATGTGGCCATTGATTTTTTTCGCAAGCAAAAACGCCGACGCCAATGGGCTGGTTCGGCGGAATGGAGCGAGGAACAAATCGGCGCCGACGAGCCGATTCCTGAGGAAATGGCGATTCAAAAAGAGGAAATTCAGCTTATGTACCGTGGTTTGGCGCGCTGCACGGTTGATCAGCGGCTTGTGCTCGTCCTTCGATTCATCCAGTCGCTGTCGATCGCGGAAACGGCGGAAGCGCTCGGCTGGACGGAAAGTAAAGTGAAAACAACGCAGCACCGCGCACTAAAGGCGCTCAAGCAATATATGGAGGAAGAGGCAAAACAGGAGGGGTGGCGGTGTGAAAAAGCTCAATTGGAATGAGCGATGCATTGAACATGGCCTTGAACAGTTGCCCGTCATCAAAGACCGGCGCACGAAAGAAGAAGTGTATGTCCGGCTGGTGCGCGCTCAGCGGATGGCGCGCTGGAAGCGGCGTTGGCTCCCAGCGGTTGCATCGGCGGCCGTGCTTGCATTGGCGGTTTATGCCGGTCCGCATTTTATCGTTCCAACACGTTCGGACAAAAACGAGGCTTCCTCATCCCCTGTTCAGACGCTAGAGGCGGATGGCGCTTCCTCTCACCCAAAAGCGATGATGGCCGCCAGCGAACCGGCGAATGCAGTGGTGATTGCCTTGCCCGATGAGCGAATCGGCCAAGTGGTGCCAGTGGTTGTTCCCCTTCCTGGCCGTTTTGCGCCGAAAGAACGGCTGTCCGCGGCGCTCGGTGAGCTTGCCCGTTCCCCGTTGCGTGAGGCGTCCGCGTGGCTCGACGGTGTGAAGATGGCCCCGGCGGCAGGCGATGGGCGCGTATGGGTTGTTCGCGTTCCAGCGAGCCATCGCGTGTTTGCCGCCAGCCATGAGGAACAGCGCCTCTTTTTCGACGCGGTCATGGAAACAGTGCGGCAGATGGGCGGGCGAAGCATCCGCTTTTTCACTGGGGAGGAGGAGGGGCTCGATTTGCCAGTGTTGGGTCGTCTAAAAACGACAAAAATCAATGAGCAGAAGCGAATGTATTATCAAAACCGCTCCTCCTCCTTCGGCTATCCGGTGCTCATCCCGGCGCTAGGCAGCGCCCGCTCGTTTCCTGAGGCGCTGCAGCAGATGAAAAAATCGACGATCCACGGGCTTGAGCCGGCCATTCCACCAGGGGTGGAAGTTGATTCGGTCGATGTCGATGCGCGCCATGCTACGGTCCGGCTTCATTTGTCCGCTCGACCAAGCGCGGAAGAAGCGGCGAGCATGGCGGAGGCCGTGCTGCTGACGGCGAAAGAGTTTGGGCTGCTTGACGTCACATTCGAATCGAGCGGGTTATCGACTCTTGGCCCGTATCCGCTTGGGAAGCCGATCAACGTGCCGGCCGGACCGAACGCCGCGTTGCTGGCAACCGGCCCGTAGCCGCCAGCGTGAGCTCTTAGCGGTTTTTAGACGGTATCATTTTGTTACAGAAAATGCCGTCTGAAAGCCCACGGTTTGAATCGTGGGATGAAAGACGGCGTTGCTCGGTAATCTCTTCATGGGATTGCTTAGAGCAACCATTTTTTATCTTTAATTGTTTGAGTATGACCATTAAACTGATACAATTAATAATATGGAACAAAAATATCGAAGAACGAAAACAACTGTATCGTTGATTCACTATCATTTTGTTTTTTGCCCGCGTTATCGAAGAAACGTGTTAGTGAACAAAGTGGAAGAGCGATTCAGGCAGTTAGTAGAAGAAATTTGCCAAGAGAATGATGGGGTCATCCTTGCGATGGAAGTGATGCCTGATCATTGTCATTTGTTCTTGAATGGCCTCCCTTCTGATTCTCCATCAGATATGATGGCAAAAGTGAAAGGAGTGACTTCCCGACGATGAAGGGAAGAATTTCAACACTTGTCTCATCTGCCAAGTCTTTGGACACGCTCTTTCTTCGTGAGTACAGCAGGGAATGGATCAAGCGAAACCATCAAACATTATGTGGAATCTCAAAAGAAAAGGGGGTGAACCCATGCCGACGATCACACTAAGGCTGGAACTGCACAACCCAACGAAAGTCAAACAGGAAATGTATGAACGGATGACAGAAGTGAACACAGAGTTTGCGAATTGGCTGTTGGATCATCCAGAACTGAATCAAGCGACGAGTAAAATTTTTAAAGCGTTTTCGTCACAACGATTTCCTTCCGCCGTCGTGAATCAAACGATTCGAGAAGTGAAGTCCCAAAAGAAAAACCAGAAAACAAAGAAGTTTCGAACATTATGGTGTTGCTTTAACAATCAAAACGTGAAGGTGGAAAAGAAAGGAGAGTTCTACACCGTTTCATTCCCAACATTAGAGAAGCGAGTCGGTGTGCCGGTGGTCACGCGTCCCTATCAAGAAGCATGGCTGAATCGGCTGCTTAACGGAACCGCCAAACAAGGGGCAGCCAAGCTCTACAAAAAGAGAAAGAAATGGTACTTGGCTGTTGCGATCACAGTTGAAGTCCAACAACGGGAAGAAACGAAGGTAATGGGCGTTGATTTGGGACTTCGTTATATCGCCGTTGCCAGCGTGGGAACGAAATCACTGTTTTTCAAAGGGAACCAATGCGCCTTTGTACGCCGACGATATGCGGCTTTGCGAAGGAGATTAGGAAAAGCCAAGAAGCTCCATATGATTCGCAAAATCGGCCGTAAAGAGTCCCGCTGGATGAAGGATCAAAATCACAAAATCAGCCGTCAAATCGTGAATTTTGCGCTCGCCAACGGTGTTGGCGTGATTCGGATGGAAGAGTTGACGGGGATTCGGAAACGAGCAACTTCCGCAAAAGAAGCGGGGCGAAGCCTTCATGCTTGGGCGTTTCATCAACTGCAAACGATGATCGCCTATAAAGCGGAAATGGCGGGCATTCGGGTGGAGTGGGTGAAGCCGACCTACACGAGCCAAGCATGCCGATGCGGGCATCGAGAGAAAGCAAATCGAAACGGCATCCGCTTCCGATGCCAAAAGTGCGGATACACCCTCCACGCCGACTTGAATGGCGCCATCAACATCGCCAAAGCGATTTCGGGCTTCGCCGCCTAACCTAGCGCACTGGTCACAGGTGCGCCGCCCATCGGGGTACATTCTAACCCGATGGGACGGGGTGATGACACACCCCTGATCTTGGGCGTGGTCTGAACCAGAAATGGATGAGGACGTGAGCGACCCAAGAATCCCACGGCTTTAGCCGTGCGGAGTGTCAAATTTTTGGTAATGTCGACGCGAGGCCGTTCTATCGGCGTTCGTTTTGACATAAGACATATATGGTGCGACATAGGCAAGGAGGGATGGAAATGGGCGATGTGATGAGACGCCTCTTGGCGGTGGCTGGTGTGGCGGTATGCGTCGGACTGTTGTTTCTTGTCGGCGCCAACGGATGATTGGATGAATATTCGCAAAACGGTTGTCCTTTCTTGCGGTAATGCGTTATAATGAGAAAAACAGCAGGAGAGGAGAAACACCGATGTTGACCGATTATCATAACCATTTGGAACGAGGGGCGTTGACGCTTGATTATTTGCGCCAGTTCACGGATGCAGCGGTCAAAAAAGGCATCCAGCATTTCGGCATTTCCGAGCACGCGTACCATTTTTACCAAACGAAAAACATTTTGTCCAACCCGTGGGTCGACGCGCGCCGCTGCTACGATATGGACGATTATGTCCGGCTGTTCCACGAAGCGTGGGATGCGGGCCTCGATGTGAAAATGTCGATCGAAATGGATTATACGCCGGGCAAACACGAGGAAATGGCCGCCTTTATCCGCTCATACGAGTTTGACTATGTCATCGGTTCGATCCATTGGGTCGACGATTTCGGCATCGACTTAGCCGAATATCGCCACGAGTGGGAACGGCGCGATTTGTACGATACATACCGCAAATA
This sequence comes from Geobacillus thermoleovorans, assembly GCF_001610955.1. Lineage (GTDB taxonomy): Bacteria > Bacillota > Bacilli > Bacillales > Anoxybacillaceae > Geobacillus > Geobacillus thermoleovorans. The sequence continues at coordinate 2,146,875 of NZ_CP014335.1, read as the reverse complement.
TTTCGATCAAGTCGTGACGCTCGCCGAGTCGAATTTGTTTGACATTATCGGCCACCTCGATTTGGTGAAAATTTTTAAATACGTCCCGGAAGATGAGGAATTTTTGCTTGAACAATACGACCGGGCGACAACAGCGCTCGCCAATTCGAAAACGTGCGTCGAAATCAGCACCGCCGGGCTGCGCAAGCCGGTTGGCGAACTGTATCCGGATCCGCGCCTGCTCCAAATGTGCTATGACAAAGGCATTCCGATTGTGTTGTCGTCCGACGCGCACGTGCCTGAGCATGTCGGCGCCGATTTTGACAAGGCGGTGGAACTCGCCCGCAGTGTCGGCTACACCGAGCTGATGACGTTCTCGAAAGGCGAGCGGAAGGCGGTGCCGCTCGGCTGAACGGAACTGACAAAACACGAGGGTGTCCCAAAAGGATCGGGACACCCTTTCTTAGTATGTAGGCGTAAAACAATCATGAAGAAACGATGCATTGTGTTTGGTTTAAGGAAAAACAACCTTTTGGGTCATGATCATCGCCTTTTCGCAAGAGGGAACTATACGATGCGAATGGCTGCTGTGGGGCTTGCTCGAACGAAAAACGCAGGCTCCTTTCTGGGAAGGCCTGCGTTTTTTGTATGATCTGCCCGCAGAAGCGGGTGGTTACGCTTCGAGCCGCTTCACCGTTTCGATGTCATCAATTTGCGCCAACGCCTGCAATACCTCATCATCAACCGGTTTGTCAAGCGATAAGATCATCATCGCCTTGCCCCCCGCTTCTTGGCGGCCGACTTGCATGGTGGCGATGTTGACATCGTGCGCCCCAAGCACGTTCCCGACTTTGCCGATCATCCCCGGCCGGTCTTGGTGCTGGATATACAGGAGATGGCCTTCCGGGGCAAAGTCGATGGCGACGCCGTCAAAATGGACGATGCGGTCGCCGTAGTTCGGCACGTGCGTCCCTTTGATGGTGAACGTTTTGTTTTCGCCATGGACGGTGAGCGAAATGCAGTTCGCATAGCCGTGCGTTTCATCGGAAAATTTTTCGCCGTATGTGATGCCGCGCTCTTTGGCGACCATGGCGGCGTTCACCTCGTTGACGGTTGAGGCGACGCGCGGCCGCAGGAAGCCGGCGAGCAGGCTGCGGGTGATGTACGTCGTCTCCAGATCAGCGACCGTGCCGGCGTAGGTGACCGACAGCTCTTGCACCGGGATGTTCATAAACTGCGATGCAATCAAGCCGAGCTTCCGGCCTAAATGATAGAATGCTTGAATTTTTTCATAGACGTCTTTCGACAACGCCGGCAAGTTGATCGATGAGGTGACGGGCCGCCCTTCAAAAAAGTGGAGCAGCTCTTCCGCGACTTGGGTGGCGACGTTCAGCTGCGCTTCGACGGTCGACGCCCCTAAATGCGGCGTAACGATCACATTGTCAAACGCTAAAAGCGGATGATCCCCTGGCGGCTCTTGTTCAAAGACGTCGAGGGCGACGCCGGCGACATGCCCGCTTTCCAAGAACGGGATGAGCGCCTGTTCGTCGATGATGCCGCCGCGGGCGCAGTTGATCAAATAGACGCCCTTTTTCGTTTTCGCCAAGTTTTCCGTGCCAAGCAACCCGCGCGTTTCTTTCGTGAGCGGCGTATGAACGGTGATGATGTCAGCCACGGCCAGCACTTCGTCAAGCGAGTGAATCGAGACGCCGAGTTTTTCGGCGCGTTCTTTCGTTAAAAATGGGTCGTACACGTGCACGCTCATGCCAAAGGCGCGCGCCCGTTTGGCGACTTCCGAGCCGATGCGGCCGAAGCCGATGATGCCCAATTTTTTGCCAAACAGCTCGTTGCCGACAAACGCCGAGCGGTTCCACTCCCTCGATTTGACGGAAATGTGCGCCTGCGGGATGCGTCGGACGAGGGCGGCCATCATGGCAAAGGTATGCTCAGCGGCCGAAATCGTATTGCCGTTTGGCGCGTTAATGACGACGATGCCGCGTTTCGTCGCTGCATCGACATCAATGTTGTCGACGCCCACCCCGGCGCGGCCGATAATTTTTAAGTTCGGCATTTTTTCCAATAGTTCTTCCGTCACTTTGGTGGCGCTGCGCACGAGCAAAGCGTCAAAGGTGTGCAATTCCTCTTCCGCTTCGGTTGTTTTCTTTTGCACGATGTCGATCTGCGCCGATGCGCAGAGCGGCGCCAAACCTTCTTCACTGATGGCGTCGGAAACGAGTACGCGAAACACAGTGGGTGCCCCTTTCTGTTTCAAGGATGTTAAATTTCTGATAATTTAACATGCGAAAGCGGTTTCTGTCAATGGGGGAAAAAGAAGTCATACCAATGAAAACGTTTTTTTGAGCAGGAATGTTCGGGGTTTGAAAAAGAAAAGCGCCCATATCAAACGACATGGGCAAAATTGTTCGGAAATAGAAAAACGGCGTCTGGTGAAATGAGATGTTGGACGGATTACTTGTTTTTCTGTTCGTTGTAGCGGGCGATGCATTCGTCGATCAATTTGGCGGCTGCTTCCGGCCCCTCCCATGTGCCGATTTCCGTCCGTTTCCCTTGCAAGTCTTTGTAGCGTTCAAAGAAGTGGGCGATTTCTTTCAGTTTGTGCTGCGGGAGGTCTTCAATCGATCTCACTTCGTCAAAGCGCGGATCTTCGACCGGAACGCCGATCAATTTCGCATCTTCTTCGCCGCTGTCGACCATGTTCAAATAGCCGATGACGCGCGTGTCGATGACGCAGCCCGGGAACGTCGGGTTTGTCGTGATGACCAAAATGTCGAGCGGGTCGCCATCCAGCGCCAACGTATTTTGCAAATAGCCGTATTCAGCCGGATAAAACATCGGTGAATATAGGACGCGGTCGAGCTTGAAAATGCCCCGTTCTTTGTCGAATTCGTATTTGTTTTGGCTCCCGGTTGGAATTTCGATAAACGCTTCGACAATTTTATTTTCGAATGCCATAACCCGTTCCTCCTTTGTTGGTTATGTATACATGAAAACTTGTCCACCCAGCAGGCGCGGCGGACAAGCCAATCTTATTGTAGCACGTTCGTTCAAGATGCGCCACTTGTGATTTCACGCTTGCATCAAAAAACCCTCTTGCCGGCAAGGCAAGAGGGGGAATGTCAGTCGAATTTATTCGGATCGCCGTCAAACGGCTCGTCAGCAACTTTGATCGATTCAGTCGGACAGCCTTCGAAGGCGTCCATCATATCGTCAATCAAAATCTCCGGCACTTCGACGATGCCTTGGTTGTCATCAAGGGTGACGTAGGCAATGCCGTCCTCGTCGTAGTCGTAAATGTCGGGAGCGGCGGCGCCGCAAGCTCCGCAGGCGATGCAAGTCTCTTTATCCACAATCGTATACTTTGGCATAAAAATCGAACCTCCCCAAGTTTATTGGAAACGGACGGGCCATCTCCGTGTTGCCTGCTCGGAAATGAACTTTTCACTTTTAATAATAAGACCGTACGGCCGGCTTTTCAACAAAAAAATCGCTCTCTTGTATTTTTACACATATGCATCTTATTTAGTTTTGTTATCATATGGCGGAACTGTCAACCGATCGATTTTTTCTGCCGACCGGTTGGGCGATTTTTGCTACAATAGAGGCGAGGGAGGAACGCAGGATGCGGCATGGCTATGCCTCATTTTTGCTCGCCCATTGCTTGCGCCGCTTCAACGGCGAACGGACGCTGGCGGCGGTGTATCATTTATTTTCGGGAAAAAAATCGGCGCAGACGCTCCAAGACAGCAAATGGTTTCAGCTTGAGCCGCTGTTTGGCACATGGAAGAATGTGACGCTGGCGGCGCTCGAGGAAGCGGCAATGGCGCTTGTCGAACAGCGACTCGCTTTATCCGCGAAACAGCGGACATACACGTTGACCGCGGCAGGGGAAGAATGGCTTGCCGAGCAAGCAGCGCTTTTCCCCCGCCATCTGAACGGCTGGCGCTATCATGAGGCGGAACCGCTGTTTTGGCAGCGTCTTTCCTTGATCGGGCAGACATTGTCAAACCTCGTCTATGGGCGGCGTTTTGCACCGATTTGCCGCGACGAGCGGACGCTTCAATGGGTGAAGCAATATTTGCTTGCAAAAGGATCGCGCCAAATGTTGGCCGAGACGCTGTATCAAGAGCTCATCCGGCTGCTTGAAGCGGTTTCGGAGGAGGCGGCGGTGATCTTTACGCTGCGTTTGACGAGCGCGGTCCGCATCGGCTGGACGATGGAGCAAATCGCGGCCTATTTGCAAAAGGACGCGCTCTACGTGCAGTTTCAATTCCGCAACGTGCTTCATTACATCATGGCGGAAGCTGAGGCTGGACGCGTTCCGATGATGGCCGAATTGATGAGCGGACTGGCGCCGGCGGTGCTGACACAATCGGCGCAAAAAACGTACGAATGGCTGCGGAAAGGAAAAACGATAGAAGATATTTCCAATCTTCGCCGCTTGAAGCGAAGCACGATTGAGGATCACGTTGTCGAAATCGCTGCCAATGTGTCCGGTTTTTCGATCGCCCCGTTTGTCGACGATGAAAAGGCGGCGGCCATTCGAGCGGCGGCGCAGGCGCTTAGGACGAGGAAATTGAAAGAGATTCGCGAGGCGCTTGATGGCAAAGTCAGCTATTTCGAAATTCGGCTCGTGTTGGCAAAGGAAGTGGGACGTTGGACGAGTTGACGAAAACGCTGCGCATGAAGTTCGGACATGCTTCATTCCGCCCGGGTCAGCGGGAAGTGGCGGAAGATGTGCTTGCTGGGCGCGACGTGCTGGCGATGCTGCCGACCGGAAGCGGCAAGTCGCTTTGCTATCAGCTGCCAGCGTATTTGCTTCAAGGCAGTGTGCTGATCGTTTCGCCGCTTGTGTCGCTCATGGAGGACCAAGTCGAGCAGTTGCGCCGGCGCGGGGAAAAGCGAGTGATTGCTTTTCACAGCCTGCTTGATGCCGAAGAAAAATGGCAGGCGCTCGCTTCGCTTGCGGAGTTTCGCTTTATTTACGCGTCGCCGGAGATGCTGCAGTCGGCAAAATTTTTAACGGCGCTTCGGCGCGTATGCATTTCGCTTTTTGTCGTCGATGAAGCGCACTGCATTTCTCAATGGGGATATGACTTTCGCCCGGACTTTTTAAAGCTTGGGGAGATCCGGCGCGCGCTCGGGGCCCCGCCGTGTTTGGCGTTGACGGCGACGGCGCCGCCCGAGGTGCAGGAGGATATTATTCGCACGCTCGGGATGGATGGCGCCCGCCGCCATATTCATTCCGTCGATCGCCCGAACATCGCCTTGTGCGTGGAGCATTGTTCATCAACGGAGGACAAAGCGGCGCGCTTGGCCGATTATGCCAAGCGTCTCGAAGGCCCGGGAATCATTTATTTTTCGAGCCGTCAATGGGCGGAAGAGATGGCGCGCCGGCTCGAACAGTGCGGCGCGGGGCGGGTCGCCTATTACCATGCCGGCATGGACGGGGAGCAACGGCTGCTCGTGCAGCAGCAATTTGTCTACGGTCAGCTTGACATCGTATGTTGTACAAGCGCATTCGGCATGGGCGTGAACAAAGAAAACGTCCGATTTGTGCTTCATTTTCATATGCCGGCCCAGCTCGAGGCGTACGTGCAGGAAATCGGGCGCGCGGGGCGCGACGGAGCGCCAAGCCTTGCTGTGTTATTTTATGCGGACGGCGACCGGGCCATGGCCCAGGCGGTGGCGGAGGCCGAGCTGTTAAGTCCGCGCGAGCTGCGTGAGTGGTGTTGGCGGCTGCCGGAAGGAGCCGGATGGGAAGCGGCGATGGCGACGCTCGAGGCTGCCGGATTCACCGACGTACAAAAGCGGCTGTTGGCGTATTTTTTAGAACGGGAACAACGGGCGATGCCTGGTTGGCTGACAGCGGAGGCGAAAGAGCGGCTGTACGGCAGGATGGCAGCCGCCATCGAGGCGCGGCGGCGCTGGAAGCGGAAAAAACTGCAGGAAATGGATGAATGGGTGCACTTGTCTTCGTGCCGGCGTCAAGCGCTTGTCCGCGCGTTTGGCGAGGAGCTGACGGATCAGCAGAATGTCTGCTGCGATCGCTGCGGGCTTTCGCTTGACGGCTATGAACGAGCCGTCCGCCGTCCGGAGGAGGCGCCGGTTCGCCATTGGCGCGAGGAGTTGTGGGACATGCTTTTTGGCGGGGGGGCGGACGAATGAAACGGCAAAGTGAACAAATCCGGCAGATGACAGAGCGCGAGCTGCTTTTTCATCTTTATGTAACGCAAGGGTTGCTGCTTCTTGCCGCCGGCGGCTGTTCGCTCTTTTTGTTCGATTGGGCGGAGTGGCGCCGGCTTTGGCGGTTCGATCTCACCGATGTGCTGCTATACGGAGCGGGCGGGGCGGCGCTCGTGCTGGCGGTCGATTTTTTGGCCATGCGCTATTTGCCGGATGATTGGCATGACGACGGCGGGGTGAACGAAAAAATATTCCGCGGCCGCTCGATTCCGCATCTCTTTTTTTTATGTGCGCTCATCGCTGTGACGGAAGAATGGCTGTTTCGCGGTGTTGTGCAGACGCATTGGGGGCTTGGAGCGGCAAGCGTCATTTTTGCTGTGCTGCATGTGCGCTATTTGGAAAAATGGTTTTTGTTTCTGATGGTTGTGCTCATCAGTTTGTTTCTCGGTGCGCTTTACGAACAGACCGGGAGTTTATGGGTGACGGTTGTCGCCCACTTTTTGATCGATGTGGTGCTCGCTTTGCATATTCGGTTGCAGCGGGAGGAAGGGGTGAAGCGATGAAAGGAACACAGGAGCGCCGAGCTGGGCGGCGCTTGCGGATCGATGAGAGCGCGCCGTCCTCGCGCATCAAACGGCGGAGGGAAAAAGAAGAACAAAAGCGAAAATACGTCCCGGCCCGCCTGCTCGTGTTCTTGTTTTTGGCGTTGCCGGCAGTCGTGCTGGCCATCCACCATGTCCAATCGAAGTCCGACACGGTCACAGTCGTTCGTCATGAAGATCAAAGCGGCCGCGAGACGGTGCGCATTATTCAAGACGACGAAGTCAAGAGGACAGAACAGGCGGCCAAATCGAAGCAGAAGAGCGCCGCCGACCGAGGAAGCGTCGGCGGCCGGGAAAAGAAGACCGATGATGAACAAGGAAAAATCATCACCCATGTCGTCGCAGCCAATGAGACGCTCTACAGCATCGCCATGAAATATTACGGCACGCCTGATGCGATCGATCTCATTAAAAAGGAAAACGGCTTGTCGACGGGCCGCCTTCAGCCAGGGCAAACGCTGCGCATTCCGCTTGACGAAAACCATTGAGCGAAACAAAGCATTGTCTGCCGCTCCCCTTTCTTTGTTCTAATGCTGCCTTCTGCGGCATATGATGGACAATAAAAACAGGACAAGGGGGAGAGGAGATGGTCCATTTTCCAGATGAATTTCCCCTCGATGAAGTGGCGAAGGAAATGTTGATGGCCGTCATCGAAAAAAAGAAAAAATGGGAGCGGCTCGAAAAGCGGACGTTGCTCTTGCAGGCGGCCGCGTTTTCCGGTTTGGCCGTTTTCCTGCTTTATCTTTTGGCCAAGGCGGCGGCTTTCGGGACGTGGGGAGAGCGGATCGCCTGGTTTTTCGCTGCGCCTGCCCATGTGTTGATTCTGCTTCTTTTAAGCACCGTTTATTGGGCAGCCGTCTACTACAAAGGAAAAAGCGAAAAGGCGGAAGACGATTTTCACGCCCTTCGCTGTGAGATCATTCAAAAAAGCATCGATTTATGGCAGGACCAAGAACAGTGGAACGGGCGCCATCGGCTGTTTGAATGGATGAAGCGGGAGTATGGCATCAATCTTTATTATGAACAAAGTTGAGCGGGGGTTCCGCTCAGCTGCTGGCTTAGAAAACCTTTTTATGGTTGCGCTCCTCTTTTAAAATTTCCACCGCTTCACGGAACCGTTGGGCATGGATGATTTCCCGCTCGCGCAAAAAGCGGAGTCCGTCGTTTAAATCCGGGTCGTCGCTCATATTGATGATCCACTGATATGTCGCGCGCGCTTTTTCTTCGGCCGCGATGTCCTCATACAAGTCGGTGATCGGGTCGCCTTTCGCTTGGATGTACGTCGCCGTGAATGGAACGCCGGCGGCGTTATGGTAAAAGAGGGCGCGCTCATGGTCGACGTAATGCGGCTCCAGCCCGGCTTCTTTTAGCTGCTCAGGCGTCGCGTCTTTCGTCAGTTTGTACACCATCGTTGCGATCATTTCAAGGTGGGCGAGTTCTTCCGTACCGATGTCGTTTAGCAGCCCGATGACTTTCGGCGGCAGCGTATAGCGCTGGTTTAAGTAGCGGAGCGCCGCTGCCAGCTCCCCGTCTGCCCCGCCGTATTGCTCGATCAAATATTTTGCCAGCCGCGGATTGCACGTGCTGACGCGGACCGGGTATTGCAATTTTTTTTCATAAATCCACATGATCCGTTCCCCCCTTGCGTTCGTGATGGATCGGCTACACTTGCCAAGGCCATGGCGTGTCGTCCCAGTTCCACGGGTAGTTGGAATAGCTATGGCCAAACTGTTCAAGCGGACCATAGGCGGCTTCAAATTGTTTTTTCAGCTGTTTCCGTTTTTTGGCGAGTTGATTAAATTGTTGAATCGCTTGATAGTCGGTCGGATGGGTGTCCAAGTAGAGTGTCAGTTCGACGAGGGCAAAGTCGACGGCTTGCAGCTCTTCAAGCTGTTCATAATACTCCTTTGGCATTTGTTTCATGAGCCATCACCTTTTGTCTTTGTTTCGTAAGGGCTGTAGTACGGATCGTAAAACACTTGCCAAAGCGTCCCTTTCATCAACGCTTCACGAAGAGGGAATTGCGGCAAGTTGGGCGGCTGGAATCCGACGTATAAGTTTGGTGCGGTGACGTATGTTTTCACGCGGATCGGCGGGCATGGGTCAAACGGGCTTGTATACGGCTCATATTGTTTGCGCGTTGTAAACATGAAACCCCTCCTTTTTTGGCAAAGTTCAGTCTATATTATGATAGAGCAGTACCGTTCATGCCTGTTTGTCATGGCGAATCATGGCAATAATAAGGAGGAAAAAATGGGCCGCCTATGGATGATCGCCTTTGTCGCTGTCTTGTGCACGTATTTGTTTTTTCGCTGGCTGCCGCCCCTTGAGCCGTTTTCCCCAACCTTGTTTTTGACGCAGCTGTTGTTTTCCCCGTTTCGAACATGGCTTGCTTTTGCTTGTTTTTTGCTCGGCGTCGCTGCCAACGGGGCGCTTCTTAGCATCGCTGTAACCGGGACGGTGCGTTTGTTGTCCGGCCGGCGGCTCCGCTTAGGCCAATGGTTGTTCAGCTTGGCGGCGCTCGGCCATTTTTATTGGGCGTTTCAGTTCCATTGGCGGCTGGCGGCGCTTTTTTTCGTTTTTTCCTTTTTTTATGGTATGATGACGTTGAGAAGCCGCCAGACGATGCCGCATCGCTGGCCATGACAGGAGGAAGTATGCTGATCGGGGAGCAACCGAGAAAAAATGCTTGTCTAAAACGGGGAAAACGATGTAAACTCATTAATAACAACAAACGAACCAATTGCCGCTTGCGTCATACAATAACGGTAAGAGATGGCTCTGTAGGTAAGGAGGGGTGCCGATGCGTCTTGAGCGCTTGACCCACAACAAAATCAAAATTTTCCTGACGTTTGACGATTTGCTGGACCGCGGGTTGACGAAAGACGATTTATGGAAAGATACGTTTAAAGTCCATCAGCTGTTCCGCGATATGATCGAGGAAGCAAGCGAAGAGCTCGGTTTTGAAGTGAACGGATCGATCGCGGTCGAAGTGTACTCTTTACCGGCGCAGGGCATGGTCGTTATCGTTACGAACGAAGGCGACTACGACAACATGGAAGAAGAATTCGCCGACGATTATATCGAAATGCAAGTAACGCTCGATGAGAGCGATGACATATTTTACGAATTCCAAACGTTTGAAGATGTCATCCAGCTCGCTCATCGCCTGCATGCGGTCGGTTGCCTCGACGGCACGCTTTATTCCTATCAAGGCCGCTTTTACTTGCATGTTCCCGAAGAGCCCCCAATTCCGCTCGACAACTTTGTCGCCTTGCTGGCCGAGTTTGGCAACCCGGCTACGATAACGATACATCGTGTGCAAGAATATGGGAAGCGGCTGATTGAACGCCGCGCGATCGAACAGCTCGTTCGTTATTTCCGCGCCAATTAAAGGTATAGAAAGGCTCCTTGAAATGGACAAGGAGTCTATTTTTTTGCGCCAACTGTTCGACGCCGCTTCGCCATTTTTCCTTTGCATCCGGCCACAGAAGGTGTATACTATGACATGAAAGGCGACAAATTACTATAGCGAGCTTATAGGAGGTTTACGTATGGCAGCCGATAAGCATACGGAAGAGAAAGAACAACAATACGACGTGCTGGCGTCGACACAAATTGTTATACATAGAGCGTTGGAAAAGCTCGGCTACCCGGAAGAAGTGTATGAGCTGTTAAAAGAGCCGATCCGCGTGTTGACAGTCCGCATTCCGGTGCGCATGGACGACGGGTCGGTGAAAATTTTTACCGGCTACCGCGCGCAGCATAACGATGCGGTCGGTCCGACGAAAGGCGGCGTGCGTTTCCATCCTGATGTGACGGAACGAGAAGTGAAAGCGCTGTCGATTTGGATGAGCTTAAAGTGCGGCATCGTTGACTTGCCATACGGCGGCGGCAAAGGCGGCATCGTCTGCGACCCGCGCACGATGTCGTTCCGCGAGCTCGAGCGGCTAAGCCGCGGCTACGTGCGCGCCATCAGCCAAATCGTCGGACCGACAAAAGACATTCCGGCGCCGGATGTGTTTACGAACTCGCAAATTATGGCGTGGATGATGGATGAGTACAGCCGAATTCGCGAGTTTGATTCGCCAGGGTTTATCACCGGGAAGCCGCTTGTCCTCGGCGGTTCGCACGGCCGGGAAACAGCGACGGCCAAAGGAGTGACCATTTGCATCCGCGAGGCGGCGAAAAAACGCGGCTTGTCGCTCAAGGGAGCGCGCGTCGTCGTTCAAGGGTTCGGCAACGCCGGCAGCTATTTGGCCAAATTTATGCACGACGCCGGGGCGAAAGTCGTCGGCATTTCCGATGTGTACGGCGCGCTGTACGACCCGAACGGGCTCGACATCGACTATTTGCTTGAACGGCGCGACAGCTTTGGCACGGTGACGAAGCTGTTTAAAAATACGATTTCGAATCAAGAGCTGCTTGAGCTCGATTGCGATATTTTGGTGCCGGCGGCCATCGAAAACCAAATTACGGCCGAAAACGCTCCGCGCATTAAGGCGAGCATCGTCGTCGAGGCGGCGAACGGGCCGACGACGCTTGAGGCGACGGAAATTTTGACGCAGCGCGGCATTTTGCTCGTTCCGGACGTGCTTGCAAGCGCTGGGGGCGTGACTGTGTCGTACTTCGAATGGGTGCAAAACAACCAAGGTTACTATTGGACGGAAGAAGAAGTGGAACAGCGGCTTGAAAAAGTGATGGTCAAAGCGTTCAACAACGTGTATGAAATGGCGCAGACGCGCCGCGTCGACATGCGCCTTGCCGCCTACATGGTCGGCGTCCGCAAAATGGCGGAAGCGTGCCGGTTCCGCGGCTGGGTGTGAGGCGAGCAAGCGCCGATGTTTGCAAGCTTTGGTGAAATCCCCTATCATAAGATAGGGGATTTTTTGCTTCATGCGAGGTGGCAAAAACGATGAAAGAGGAGAAAATCATTATTGTCGGCGGCGGTCCGTGCGGGCTGGCGGCGGCGATTGCTTTGCAAGACGCCGGATTTTCGCCGCTGGTGATCGAGAAAGGAAACATCGTCCATTCGATTTACCGTTTTCCGACGCATCAGACGTTTTTCAGCACGAGCGACCGGTTGGAGATCGGCGGCGTGCCGTTTATCACGGAAAACCGGAAGCCGACGCGAAATCAAGCGCTCGCTTATTACCGGGAAGTCGTGGTTCGCAAGCAAGTGCGCGTCAATACGTTTGAAGAAGTGAAAACCGTCAAGCCGCAGGAAGATGGAGCATTTCTTATTGAAACGACAAAAGGGACGTACCGCGCGCAGTACGTCGTCATCGCCACCGGCTATTACGACCATCCAAACTATATGAACGTGCCGGGGGAAGAGCTGCCGAAAGTGATGCATTACTTTAAAGAAGCGCATCCGTACTTCAACACCGACTGCGTTGTCATCGGCGGGAAAAACTCGAGCGTCGACGCGGCGATGGAGCTTGTGAAAGCTGGGGCGCGCGTGACAGTGCTGTATCGCGGCAACGAGTATTCGAAAAGCATTAAGCCGTGGATTTTGCCGGAGTTTGACTCTCTTGTGAAGAAAGGCGTCATCCGCATGGAGTTTCGCGCACATGTGAAAGCAATTACCGAAGATGCGGTCGTGTATGAAGTGGACGGGGAAACGAAAACAATCAAAAACGACTTTGTGTTTGCCATGACCGGCTACCATCCGGATCATCGCTTCTTGATGAACATCGGGGTGCAGATCGACCCGGAAAGCGGCCGGCCGCATTATGATTCAGAGACGATGGAAACAAACGTGCCGGGGGTGTTTATCGCCGGGGTGATCGCCGCTGGCAACGATGCGAATGAAATTTTTATCGAAAACGGCCGCTTCCATGGAGACGCTATTGCCGCCTGCATCGCCAAGCGCGAACGGGAGGGGTCGGCCAAGCAGCTGCAGTAGCGCTTCTTGGCCAATACATCGACTGGGCATATGACGGCATGCCCTCCTCGAACAATGAACGCCTTGCGGGCAAATGACATTTGCCCGCCGGCGTTCTTGTTCGAGGGAAGAGGCAGAAAAGCGTGTGTTCAGCCATACCATTCTTTGTTTTTTAGTAAAATAATGGATAATCAACATTCGTGTAATGATGCTAAAGCGAGAAAGCGAGGGTGGCTTGCGTGACGAAACGGAAAGTGGTGCTCCTGACAACCGGCGGCACGATTGCGAGCAAGCGAAACGAACGCTCCGGCCGCCTGCGGGCCGGGGCGCTAAGCGGTGAAGAACTTGCGGCGATGTGCCATTTGCCGAAAGAAATTGAAATCATCGTGGAAAGCGTATTTCAATTGCCAAGCATGCATTTGACGTTTTCGCATTGGCTTGAGCTGAAAAAACGGATTGAGGCGCATTTCACCGATCCATCCGTTGATGGCATCGTCGTCACTCACGGAACCGATGCGCTCGAAGAAACGGCCTATTTCCTTGATTTGACGATCGATGACCCGCGGACGATCGTCGTCACCGGTTCGCAGCGGGCGCCGTCTGATTTGGGCAGCGATGTGTACATCAACATCCGCCATGCCATTTACGCCGCGTGCGCCGAGTCGTTGCGTGGGGCGGGGGCGGTCGTTGTGTTCAATGAACGCATTTTTGCCGCGAAATACGTGAAAAAAGAACACGCCTCGAACATTCAAGGATTCAACGCTTTCGGCTTCGGCTATTTAGGCATCATTGACAACGATGAGGTGTACGTGTACCAAAAGCCGATCCGACGCGAATATTACAAGCTTGTGCGCCCGCTTCCGCCGGTGGACATTGTGAAATGCTACTTGGAGGCGGACGGCAAGTTCATTAAAGCGGCTCGAGAAAGCGGCGTCGCTGGCATTGTGCTCGAAGGGGTCGGCCGCGGGCAAGTGGCGCCAAAAATGGTCGATGAAATCGTCAAAGCCATCGAAGCGGGGATCAAAGTCGTTGTGACGACGAGCGCCGAGGAAGGGGCGGTGTATACAACGTACGATTACCCCGGCAGCGCCTACGATTTGCATAAGAAAGGGGTTATTCTTGGCAGCGACTACGATGCGAAAAAGGCGCGCATCAAGCTCGCTGTCGCTCTTGCTGCCGACGCCGCCGTTGATGGCTTGTTCGCTTATTAGGCAACAAGCGGCCCAGCAATTCCTCTTTTTTTCTCCCCTGTTTCGTGGTACGATGAAGTTAAAAATGCCAAAGAAACGGGGATCGAGGATGTTTTCGTTGATTTCCGCCGGCGTCGCCCCCGGGGTGGCGCTGCTTAGTTATTTTTATTTAAAGGACGAGTATGAGGCTGAGCCGCTTTCGTTTGTGTTGCGCATGTTTTTGTTCGGCGTCTTGCTTGTGTTTCCGATCATGTTCATCCAATACGTGCTGGCGGCAGAAGGGATCGTCGCGTCGCCGGCAGCCGAGGCGTTTCTTTCCGCTGCGCTCCTTGAGGAGTTTGTCAAATGGTTTGTCGTTTATTTTTTTGTGTATGACCACGACGAATTTGACGAGCCGTATGACGGCATTGTGTACAGCGCCAGCGTCTCGCTTGGGTTCGCGACGCTGGAAAACATTTTGTACTTGTTGGCCAACGGAGTGGAGACGGCCATTGCCCGTGCGCTTTTGCCGGTGTCCAGTCATGCGCTCTTTTCCGTCATCATGGGGTTTTATTTCGGCAAGGCGAAGTTTGCCGTAAAAAAGCGCCGCTATTATTTATGGGCGTCGTTTTTGTTGCCGTTTTTCCTTCATGGCGTCTATGACTGGCTGTTGCTCGCCAAAGAGCGATGGGGCTATTACATGGGGTTGTTTATGCTCGCCTTATGGTGGGCGGCGTTGCGCAAAGTAAAACAAGCGAAAGGATACGCCCGCCCTCAAGCGGTGCCGCCTGTGAAAAGCCAAGCGTAAAAGCTTTGGCTTTTTCTTTTTTTCGCATAAAAAAGGGGAAACGGAAGGAAAATAGGGGTAAAAACGGTGAGTGTTGACGGGAGGTTCACATATGGCAAGAAAATGGGTTCTATTCATCGCATTGGCTGTTTGGACGTGCATTTACCCATCAGGCCATGCTTTCGCGTTTTCCCCGCAAGTGATTCAGCGTGGAGCAGTTGGCGATGATGTCATTGAACTGCAGGCGCGGCTGCAATACCTTGGGTTTTACAACGGCAAAATTGACGGCGTGTTTGGCTGGCGAACGTATTGGGCGCTGCGCAATTTCCAATACGAATACGGCTTGCCGGTCGATGGACTAGCCGGATCGGAGACGAAACGGAAGCTTGTGAACGCTTCAAAATATTACGAGCAGTTTGTGAAAGAGCAAATCCGCCAAGGAAACGATTTCACCCATTACGGCGGCATTCCGCTCAGCCAGCAGGTGAAAAAACGCGGCGGAGGATCGTCGCGGGCAGCGAAAACGACGGCGTCGAACGTGCCGAAAGGGTTTTCGCAAAACGATATTCGGCTGATGGCAAACGCCGTTTACGGGGAAGCGCGCGGGGAGCCGTACATCGGACAAGTGGCGGTTGCCGCCGTTATTTTAAATCGGCTGGAGCATCCGTCGTTTCCGGATACGGTCGCCGGGGTGATCTTTCAGCCAGGCGCGTTTACCGCGGTCGCCGATGGGCAAATTTGGCTGACGCCGAATGAAACGGCGAAAAAAGCGGTGCTTGATGCGATCAACGGCTGGGACCCAACCGGCGGAGCGATTTACTACTTTAACCCAGCCACGGCGACGAGCGCTTGGATTTGGAGCCGCCCGCAAATCAAGCGGATTGGAAACCATATTTTTTGCAAATAAAAGGAGGGAGACGAGATGGTGCGAAACTTACTGATTGCAGCGCTTGTCGTCGCTGTCGTCGGCACTGGTTACTGGGGCTACCGGGAGCATCAGGAAAAAAACGCGATCTTAATTCATGCGGAAAACAATTACCAGCGCGCGTTCCACGATTTGGCCTACCAGATCGATTTGCTGCATGACAAGCTTGGAGCGACGCTGGCGATGAATTCGCACGCCTCATTGTCGCCGGCGCTCGCCGAAGTGTGGAAAATCGCATCTGAAGCCCATTCCGATGTCGGCCAACTGCCGCTGTCGCTTTTGCCGTTTAACAAGACGCAAGAGTTTTTATCGAAAATCGGCGAGTTCAGCTACCGGACGGCCGTGCGCGATTTGGAAAAAGAGCCGTTGACCGAAGAAGAGCACAAGACGCTCGAGGCGCTGTACAAAAGCGCCGGCGCGATCCGCCAAGAATTGCGCAACGTGCAGCATTTAGTGCTGGAAAACAATTTGCGCTGGATGGACGTCGAACTGGCGCTGGCGACGAACGACGAGAAAGGCGACAACATCATTATTGACGGCTTAAAAGCGGTGGAGAAAAATGTTGATACATTCTCAAGTTCGTCCGAGTTCGGCCCGTCGTTCATCGGCCTCGCCAACGAGGAAAAAGGCTTTGTCCGCGCGAAAGGGCGCCCGATTTCCAAAGACGAGGCGAAACGGATCGCCCGCGAGTTTCTCGGCTTAAAAGGAACAGAGAAAATCAAGGTGACGGACAGCGGCAATGGGGCGGATGAGCGTTTTTACAGTTTAACGATTCACGATCCGAAAACAAAGGGCGACATTTATATGGATGTGACGAAAAACGGCGGATATCCGATTTGGGCGTTAAACAGCCGGCCAATCGGCAAGCCGAAGGTCAGCTTGCATGAGGCGGCCAACCGCGGGATGGCGTTTTTGCGACGGCATCAATTCGCCGGCTTTGAGTTGTACGACAGCACGCAATACGATAATGTCGCCGTGCTGACGTTTGTTAAAAGCGAAAACGGCGTCCGCATTTACCCGGAAGCGATCCAAATGAAAGTGGCGCTTGACAACGGCCATGTCGTCGGCTTTACGGCGCGCGACTATTTGTCATCGTCCATTCCGCGTCCGTTGCCCAAACCGACGCTCACCGTCGAGGCGGCGAAGAAAAAGTTAAACCCACATTTGAAAGTGATGGAAGAGCGCCAGGCGGTCATTATGAACGATTTGCAAAAACCGGTGCTTTGCTATGAGTTTTTAGGAACGCTTGGCGATGAAACGTATCAACTGTTCATTAACGCCGCAACCGGCCTTGAAGAAAAAGTCGAGAAGCTCGAAAGCGTGGAGCCGAATTACAGATGAAAACAAGGGAGGAAAAGCTGGCGCTGTCGGCTTTTCCTCTTTTTTTGGTCAAAGGCAGTCGGACGGTATGGTATAATCGTCATGGGACATCATGCGGGTCAGCGAAACGATCGCCGGTTCGGCAGCTGACTGAAAAGGAGAAAAGGAAACATGATGATCAAAATCGGAGATTCGATCCGGCTTGAGCCGTCGGACGGCTCAGCGCGGCAATACCGAAGCAAAGCGCTCGCTGTTGCTGACGGGGCGGTTCATATCAGCTATCCGATCGATGAACAGAGCGGAAAAACCGTTTATTTGTTGAACGGGATGCAGTTTAAAGCGACTTTTGTCGGGCAAGACGGCGGTTTATACATGTTTGATACCGAAGTGAAGGGGAAAATCCGCGATCCGTTGCCGATGGTCGTCTTGGCTTACCCGGGCGAGGAATACGTCGTGCGCATCCAGCGCCGCCGTTATGTACGGGTGAAAGCCAATGTCGATGCGGCCGTCCATCCGTCTGACAGCGAGTTCGCTCCGTTTGTGACGAAGACGGTGGATATCAGCGCCGGCGGTGCCGCCCTCCTTGTGCCGCCGGCGCACGCTCCGCTTCTTCGCCCCGGCATGGCGGTCGAGCTTTGGCTCGTGTTGGCGATGCGCTCCGGCGAATACCATTACGTGCAAACGAAGGCGTCGATTGTGCGCATGGCTGATGACGAACGCGGCATGGCGAAAATGTCGGTGGAGTTCACAAACCTCGCCCCCCAAGACCGCGTTCGGCTCATTCGCTACAGCTTTGAACGGCAGCTTGAGGAGAGAAAATGGGAGAACGAACAGAATAAATGAGCTGGGCGCGTGGAATACTGCTAGAAAAAATGGGAAAGCAGGAGGCTTGCGCCATGAAACGGATCGAACAGCTGTTGTGGAAGCTTGTCGTCATCCAGACGATTTGCCTGTTGATCGCCCAATGGCTTGTGTTGTACACGCCAGCGGCGTTGTATATCGGCAAGGTGTATGAATACGAAGGTGTAGCCAAGCCAGAAAAAACGAAAACAGTTGAAACGGCCGTCGACCGTTGACGGCGGATATGGTACAATGAACATGGAGACATGCAGGGTTTTCCTGCATTTTTCTTTGTGCACTCATCAAGCGATTTTCGGTAAAGCTAGGAGGAAATGATGAAACGACGAATCAGCATCGCAATCGACGGACCCGCCGCGGCGGGGAAAAGCACGGTCGCCAAACGGATCGCTGAGCGGCTTTCCTACGTATACATCGATACCGGCGCCATGTATCGCGCGCTGACGTACCGGGCGCTTGCATGCGGCGTCGACATCCATGATGAGCAGGCGCTCCTGTCGCTGCTTCGCGATACATCGATTGAGTTGAAACCGTCGCCGCATGGACAGATCGTCCTAGTCAATGGCGACGATGTGACCGACATCATCCGCGGTGAGGCGGTGACGAATGCGGTGTCGCTTGTTGCGAAGCATCCGCTTGTGCGCGAGGAGATGGTCGCCCGCCAACGCGCCTTGGCGGAAGGGGGCGGCGTCGTCATGGACGGGCGCGATATCGGAACGCATGTGCTGCCAAACGCCGAAGTAAAAATTTTCCTGAAAGCTTCGGTCGAGGAGCGGGCGCGGCGCCGGCATGAGGAAAATCTCGCGCGCGGCTTTCCATCCGATCTTGAAAAGCTGAAAGAAGAGATCGCCCGCCGCGACCGGCTCGATTCGGAACGGGAGACAGCGCCGCTTCGCAAGGCGCCGGATGCGGTGGAAATCGATACGACATCGCTGTCGGTTGAGGAAGTGGTGGAGCGGATTATGGAGATTGTCAACGAAAGGATTGGATGACGGTGGACTTTTATTCATTCGCCAAGGGGATCGTCAAGGGAGTGCTCACCCCTTTTTACCGCATTCAAACGATCGGGATTGAACAATTTCCAAAGGAAGGCGGCGTGCTTCTTTGCGCCAACCATATCAGCAACCTAGATCCGCCGGTCATCGGCATTACGGCGCCGCGGCCGATTCGGTTTATGGCGAAAGAAGAGCTGTTTCGTGCTCCGGTCGTGAAAACGCTCGTCAAAAGCTTGCATGCCTTTCCGGTCAAGCGCGGCATGAACGACCGCCAGGCGCTGCGCACGGGGCTTGAGGTGCTGAAGCAAGGCGAAGTGCTCGGCATTTTTCCGGAAGGGACGCGCAGCAAAGACGGCCGGCTGAAAAAGGCGCTGCCCGGCGTTGGCTTTTTCGCTTTGCGCACCGAGGCCGCCGTTGTCCCGTGCGCCATTGTCGGCCCGTACCGTCCGTTTGTGCCGCTTAAGGTTGTGTACGGAGCGCCGATCGATATGGCGCCGCTGCGCGCGCGGAAAGCGAGCCCGGAAGAAGCGGCCGATTACATTATGGATCATATCCGCCGGCTGCTGGAAGAGCATCAGCGAGCATGAAAGGAATATGCTGTTCGAGGCATCCCTTCCGCCGCCTCAATGAGCATTATAGTACATGTTGATTGAGAAAATATGGTATACTAACTAGAAAAGCGTCCTTATTTTGCCGACAGCCGGCCGCGGCCTCGGCGCGAGGCGCGCTTTTGACAGTTGTCAGTCGATGAAGGAGGGTTTTTGCGATGACAGAAGAGATGAATGTGCAAGTCAATGTGTATGAAGTGGGCGATATCGTCCGCGGCAAAGTGGTGAAGCTTGAGGACAAGCAAGTGCTGGTCGAGGTGGAAAACAGCAAGCAAAGCGGCATCATTCCGATCAGCGAGCTGTCGAACTTGCATATTGAAAAACCGAGCGATGCCGTCGCTGTCGGCGATGAAGTGACGGCCAAAGTCAAAAAAGTGGAAGAAGGAAAAGACGGGGAAGAAGGGTTGCTCATTTTATCGAAAAGAGCGGTGGACGCCGAGCGGGCGTGGGAAGATCTTGAGCGCAAATTTGCAAGCGGCGAAACATTTGAAACAGTCATTAAAGACATCGTCAAAGGCGGTCTTGTCGCCGATGTCGGAGTGCGCGGCTTCATCCCGGCGTCGCTTGTCGAGCCGCATTACGTCGAAGATTTTTCCGATTATAAAGGAAAAACGCTCGCCGTGAAAGTCGTCGAGCTTGACCGCGAGAAAAACCGCGTCATTTTGTCGCATCGGGCGGTCGTTGAGGAAGAACAAGCGCGGCAGCAAAAAGAACTGCTCTCCCGCCTTGAGCCGGGGCAAGTGTTGGATGGCGTCGTCCGCCGCATTGCCGATTTCGGCGTCTTTGTCGATGTCGGCGGGTTTGATGGGCTCGTACATATTTCCCAGCTTTCCCATACGCGCGTCGCTCATCCGTCGGAAGTGGTGAAAGAAGGCGATGCGGTGAAAGTGAAAGTGTTGGCTGTCGACCCGGAACAAGGCCGCCTGTCGCTGTCGATCAAAGAAGCGCTGCCGGGCCCATGGGAAGGCCTCGGCGAAAAAGTGAAACCGGGTGATGTCGTCACCGGGACGGTGAAACGGCTCGCTTCATTCGGCGCGTTTGTGGAAGTCTTCCCAGGCGTCGAAGGATTGGTGCATGTGTCGCAAATCGCCAACCGCCGCATCGGCTCGCCGCATGAAGTGCTGAAAGAAGGCGACGTGGTGAAGGCGAAAGTGCTCGACGTCAACGAAGCGGATCACCGCCTTTCCCTCAGCATCCGCGCGCTGCTTGAGGAAGAGGCGGCCGCGCCGGCCGAGGATTACAGCCAATACACAAGAACGTCGGAAACGCGCGGCTTTCAGCTCGGCGAAGTGATTGGCGAGCAGCTGAAAAAATTGAAATGACGAACTGTGAAGCAACCCCATTTTGGTGGCAGCCGCCATCAAGGTGGGGTTTTTTGTTTAGCCAAAAGTTGATGCCTTGTTCTATCTAGTTGAACCTGCCATCAACAGAAGTTGTTTGTTTTGCATCGGGAAGGAGGTTGCGGTAGACTACACCGAAAAACGAATGTTCAATCTTTAAGGAAGATCCTTGACACATAGAGGAGAATAGACCATTTTTCGTTCGAAATCGTTTTTTCGCCGTAAACGAAAGCTAGCCGTCCTTATTGGCGCGGCTAGCTTTTCATCATTGGCAATGGAAATGCCGTTTTTTTGGAATCAAACGAACAGAGTGGTTGTAGAGAAAGGCCTTTCGTCATTTTTAGTGCTCGTTCCGTTCCCGCGCTTCCTCCGGCGTGTCGAGCCGAGCCGCTCCTTTATAGGAGAGGGACTGATCTCGATCTGACTCGACGCGCCGCGATTGCTTCAGCTTTTTTTCCTGTCGATCTTTTCCCATTTCGCCATGGCTCCTTTCTGCTTCGGTACAGCGATCATTTTTACTATGAACGAATGCTGTTTTTTCTATACGGGAATGAACGTTCATAAAAGATGACATAATGAACATAATAAGGAGTGGAAAAGATGGAAGGAGCTTATTTTTATTTCTTTTTTTGGGCGTTATGGATTGCAGCGACATTTTTGATGAAAAAGACCGTCGAGCGGACGAAGCTGGCTGCATTTTCGCTTTTCATGATCAGTTCGGCCTCGATGACGGTGAAGATCAGTCCCATTCATATGGCGGCGTCCTTTTTTGTGCTTTTTTTCTCCTCTTGTTACGTGGCGGTCACACAGCGGCCATGCGGATGGCTGCGGATGGCGCTGTCAGCGTCCGGCTTGGCGTTTGCCTATGCCGCTTTTCGTCTGCTTGCCTTGTTTGATCCGGTCTGGATTTGGCTTGATGGCCAATGGATGCTTGGCTGGTGGATGGCCTTGATCAGCAGTCTGTTCCACCGCCGCATATCCGCCCGCCTTCTTTGTCTGGCGCTCGGCGGCTGTCAAGGGGAAGTGGTGTACGCCATGTCCATCTTGCGCATGGCGCCGGGTTATGTGCTTGGGTCGTTTTCCTTTTTGGATGCGCTCGCCATTAGCGCATCATCTTTGCTCGTTTGGGAATCGATCCGCTTCTTCTCGCTGCAGCTTGAGGAAAAACGGCCTGTAAGGAGGACGAGGCAGCCGTGAACGAATACACGTTTCCGATTTTATACGGTGTTGCCGCTGGGGTGTTGACGCGGATTTATTTGTTGCGCACCGATTACCGGCAATACCCGACGTATTTGCACGGTCGGACAATCCATATCGCCTTAGGGGCCATTGCCGCCGGCTTGGGAACGGTCGCCGTGCCGGCGATTATGGAAAAAGAGTTCGCAGCGATCACGTTTTTGGCCTTGGCCGCCTCACAATTTCGCGACGTACGCAATATGGAGCGCAATACGTTGAACGAGTTGGATCAGTATGAGCTGGTGCCGAGAGGAAAAACATACATCGAAGGCATCGCGATTGTGTTTGAAGGGCGGAACTATTTAGTCATTTTCGTCTCCTTTTTATCGACGCTCTTTTATTTAGTATGGGACATTTGGGCCGCGCTTGCCGCCAGTATCATCGGCCTTATGACGGCGCGGCGGTTTATGAGCGGAAGCCGGCTGAAAGACATTGCCGAGGTCCAATATGTCAAGCCGCATTTTGAAGGGGCAGGGCTGTATGTTGACAACATCTATATCATGAACATCGGCTTGCCGGCGCGGCGCGAAGAAATTTTGCGCTATGGAATGGGGTTTATTTTAACGCCGAAAAATTTCAACGCCCGCACGACGATCGCCAATCTTGGGCAGCGGCAGGCGATTTTGCATGATGTATCGACCGCCCTCGGCATTTACCGCGACTCGGGAACGCCGGCGCTCGTGCCGCTCGCCAAGCGCGATTTGAATGACGGACGCGTCGGCATTTTTATTTTGCCGCAAGTCGAGGATGTCGAGAAGGCGAAGGCTGTCATCGAAAACGTGCCGGTGCTTGAGAGCGCCATCCGCATGCCGAAGAAACGGCGTTGGAAGCGGAAGGGGTGGAGCGGCGATGACGCATGAAAAAATAATTTTGGCCGTCATTACGATGAACGGCGGGCGCGTCGCCGGCGGTGCGCCGATCTTTATTTGCCAAACGAAAGAGGAAATGGAACAGATCGCCGCGAATTTAGAGGCGATTTTGGATGGCATCGCCCATGAAGTGGGCGAGGGGCTTCTTATTATCGTCAAACATTAGTTGTTGAGCGTTTCGCTTTTTGATAAAATAAAGCAGTTGTAGCCTGCCCTGGTTCATCGCTAAAAGATGCACTTGATTGGTAAAAAGTCATTTCCTTCCTAGCCTCGCAGTCAAGTGCCCTTGGCGTTGATGGACCGATGCCCTTCCGAAAAGGGCGTTTTTTTTCAGCGACAAAGGTAAGGAGAAAACGAAGATAAAGGGTGGTAGCATGGCAAATCCAGTCGTGGCCATTGTCGGCCGTCCAAATGTAGGAAAATCGACGATTTTCAACCGCATTGTCGGGGAACGCATTTCCATCGTCGAAGACGTGCCTGGAGTGACGCGCGACCGCATTTACAGCCGAGCCGAATGGCTGAACCATTCGTTTTATTTGATCGATACCGGCGGCATTGACATTGGCGACGAGCCGCTGCTTGTGCAAATTCGCCAGCAGGCGGAAATCGCCATCGATGAGGCGGATGTCATCATCTTTATGACGAACGGCCGGGACGGTGTGACTGCGGCTGATGAAGAGGTGGCCAAGCTGCTCCGCCGGTCGAATAAGCCGGTTGTGCTCGCGGTGAACAAAATCGACAATCCGGAAATGCGTGATTTGATTTACGACTTTTACGCTCTGGGCTTTGGGGAGCCGTATCCGATTTCCGGAGCTCATGGGACAGGGCTTGGCGATTTGCTTGATGCTGTTGTCCGTCATTTTCCAAAGGGCGGTGGACAAGAGTATGAAGAAGACGTCATTAAGTTTTGCCTCATTGGCCGGCCGAATGTCGGCAAATCGTCGCTTGTCAACGCCATTTTAGGTGAGGAGCGGGTCATCGTCAGCGACATCGCCGGTACGACGAGGGACGCCGTCGACACCTCGTTTGTGCGCGAAGGGCAGGAATATGTTATCATTGATACGGCAGGGATGCGCAAACGAGGAAAAATTTACGAAAGCACGGAAAAATATAGCGTCTTGCGCGCGTTAAGGGCCATTGAGCGCTCGGACGTCGTGCTTGTTGTGTTAAACGCTGAGGAAGGCATCATCGAGCAGGACAAAAAAATCGCCGGATACGCGCATGAAGCGGGTCGCGGTGTCATTCTTATCGTCAATAAATGGGATGCGATTGAAAAGGACGACAAAACGATGGTCGAATTTGAGCGGAAGATTCGCGATCATTTTCCGTTTTTGGACTATGCGCCGATTTTGTTCGTATCGGCGAAAACGAAGCAGCGGCTGCATAAGCTCTTGCCGCTCGTCCGGCTTGTGAGCGACAATCATGCGATGCGCGTCCAGACAAATGTGCTCAATGAAGTCATCATGGATGCGGTGGCGATGAATCCGACGCCGACGCATAACGGGCGGCGTCTGAAAGTTTATTACATGACGCAAGTCGCCGTCAAACCGCCGACGTTTGTCGCGTTTGTCAACGACCCGGAACTGATGCATTTTTCATATGAACGGTTTTTGGAAAACCGCATCCGCGATGCATTCGGTTTTGAAGGCACGCCGATTAAAATCATCGCCCGCCCGCGGAAATAAGAAAAGCGGAGGCCGCGCGCCAAGCTCCCGAGGCAAAATGTTCTCCGCGCCGAGAAGTGCTTGCACTTCGAGGGCGGAGGTTATTTTGCGGAAGGGAGCTAGCGGCCGCAGCTAGACAGGAAGAAAAGCGGAGGCCGCGCGCCCATCGGCGATACGCGTTGCGAGGCCGGCGAAGAGGCTCGAACCAAGGAAAGCTTGGTTCTGTGTGGGTGGTGTCACAGGAGCGTAAGCCATGTGTCGCCGCCGCGAAAGTCGGACGAACAGGAGCGAAGAGGCGGCGCGATTGCTATTTTTCAAGGTTGCGACAATCGGATAAAGGAAGTGGAAAACGATGGAGAACATCGCCGTATTGGGGGCTGGAAGCTGGGGAACGGCGTTGGCGCTCGTGCTGGCTGACAATGGGCACCACGTCCGGCTCTGGGGTCATCGGACCGAGCAGATCAGCGAAATCAACGAAAAGCGGACAAATGAAAAATATTTGCCAGGCGTTCGCCTGCCGGACGCCATTATCGGCTATGACGACCTTTGCGCTGCGCTTGACGGCGTTGCGATCGTTGTGCTCGCCGTGCCGACTAAAGCGATCCGCTCGGTGCTTGCGGACGTGCGCGCCTGCTTGGCCAAGCCGATCACCATTGTTGCCGTCAGCAAAGGAATCGAACCAGGGACGCATAAGCGGGTGTCGGAAATGGTCGCCGAGGAAATGGGGGAATGGCTTGCAGATGTTGTCGTTCTCTCCGGGCCGAGCCATGCCGAGGAAGTCGTGCTCCGCCACCCGACGACCGTGGCGGTATCGTCGCCAAATATGGAAGCGGCGCGCCGCATTCAAGACATCTTTATGAACCATCACTATTTTCGCGTGTATACGAACCCGGATTTAATCGGCGTCGAAGTCGGCGGGGCGCTGAAAAATATCATCGCCTTGGCCGCTGGAATCAGCGACGGGCTTGGCTATGGGGATAACGCCAAAGCGGCCCTCATCACGCGCGGGCTCGCCGAGATTGCCCGCCTCGGCTGCGCCCTCGGCGCTAATCCGTTGACATTCGCTGGTTTGACGGGAGTCGGCGATTTGATTGTCACGTGCACGAGCGTCCATTCCCGCAACTGGAGGGCCGGCTACATGCTCGGCCAAGGAAAAAAGCTGGACGAGGTGCTTGAGAGCATGGGGATGGTCGTCGAAGGGGTGCGAACGACAAAAGCCGCCTATGAGCTGGCGAAAGAGCTTGGTGTGAAGATGCCGATCACCGAAGCTCTCTATGACGTATTGTTTGCGGGAAAAGACCCGAAAGAGGCGGTCGATTCGCTCATGGCGCGCGGAAAAAAAGAGGAAATGGATGACTTAAACAACATTTTTGCCGAACAAGAATGATGAAAATAGGCCAATGGCGGTACAAGTCGTCTTCGTTCTGCATACAATATGGCGAACCATCATCGGCTTGAGCTTCCGGAAGGGTATGAGGGGATGCTGAAGTAAAGAAAGCCCCGCTTTACTTCAGCTTTTTTTTTGCCAATGCTATAATTATAGTTGTCGAAAAAAGGAGGAGCGTCCATGTCACCGGCGTTAGCGAAAATGTGGATCGCCATCGCCTCGATGGTGTTTATGTTTATTTCCGTCGGCTTCATTTACTTAAGCCGCTACAAAGTCAAGATGAAATGGCTTCGCTTTCTGTTGGCGCTCGTCGCCTACATTCTTTTGATTTTCGCCGGCATCATCATCATTTTCGTCGTATTCAGCGGACCGACACCGCAATAGGCAAAAAGGTGGGAAAGATGAAACGAATCGCTCGCTTGTTGTTGTCATGTATATGTTTGGCGCTGCTTTCCGGCTGCTTGTATCCACAAGAGCGGCTGAAACAAAACCAAATTCCTTACAAAGACCAAGTGGCGGCCGTCCAATCGGCGGTGGATGAGTACCGGAAGGCGACCGGCGGGCTTCTGCCGATTAAAACACGCGACATGAACACGCCGATGTATTTGAAGTATCCAGTCGATTTTCAAAAGCTCGTTCCCCGCTATATGCAGGAGCCGCCGGGAAACGCCTATGAAAGCGGGGGCGTCTTCCAGTATATGATCATCGATGCGGAAACGAACCCGACGGTCAAGCTGCTTGATCTGCGCTTAGCCGAACGCATCCGTGATCTGAAGCTGCGGCTTAGCATGTACACGGACAAGCATAAATATCCGCCGTTTCAAGACGTCGTTGCGCCGGGCGTATTTACGCTCGATTACAAAAAGCTCGGCTATAAAGAGCCGCCTTATGTCGTCAGCCCGTTTTCCGGCAACAACTTGCCGTTTGTCATCGACGGGAATGGAGAAATTTACATTGACTACCGTTCTGATTTGTATGCGGCGTTGAAAAAATATCCGCACCACTACAAGCCGGGTGACGATATTCGCCCGATTTTGACCGACCATTCGCTGTTTGTGCCGGCGTATTCGTTGCCCTATACGATCGACGCCAAGACGAATGAACCGATTTTTTTTACAAAATGAGTCATCTTCCCTTCTCTAGGAAAATACATTCTAGAGAAGGGATTTTTTCTATTTTAGTCATAACCGAATCGGACAACATCATATGCATATAGTGTCCGACTATGCTAGCTCATTCCACTGTTTCTTATAACGACCGAAGGACTGGAGGGGAGTTATTTGGAAAAGGTCGATATTTTTAAAGATATCGCCGAGCGGACCGGCGGCGACATTTATTTAGGGGTCGTCGGCGCCGTCCGCACCGGAAAATCGACGTTTATTAAACGGTTTATGGAGTTGGTCGTGATTCCGAACATTAAAAACGAAGCCGATAAAGCGCGCGCCCAAGATGAACTGCCGCAAAGCGCCGCCGGCAAGACGATCATGACGACAGAACCGAAGTTCGTGCCAAACCAGGCGGTGACGGTGAAAGTGGATGAGGGGCTTGAAGTCAACATCCGTCTTGTCGACTGCGTCGGCTACGCCGTGCCCGGCGCAAAAGGGTATGAAGACGAAAACGGGCCGCGGATGATCCACACGCCTTGGTATGAAGAGCCGATCCCGTTCCAAGAGGCGGCGGAAATCGGGACAAGAAAAGTCATCCAAGAACATTCGACGATTGGAGTCGTCATTACGACGGACGGCACGATCGGGGAAATTCCGCGCCAAGACTATGTCGAAGCGGAAGAACGGGTCATTAGCGAGCTCAAAGAAGTCGGCAAGCCGTTCATTATGATCGTCAACACCGTTCGGCCGCACCATCCGGAAACCGAGGCGCTTCGCCGCGAGCTCGCCGAAAAGTACGACATTCCGGTGCTCGCCATGAGCGTGGAAAGCATGCGCGAAGCCGACGTGTATAACGTGCTTCGTGAAGCATTATATGAATTCCCGGTGCTTGAAGTGAACGTCAACTTGCCGAGCTGGGTGATGGTGCTGCGCGAAGATCATTGGCTGCGCGAAAGCTATCAAGAAGCGGTGCGCGACACCGTCAAAGACATCAAACGGCTGCGCGACGTCGACCGGGTTGTGCAGCAGTTTGCCGAGTACGATTTCATCGAAAAAGCGGCGCTTGCCGGCATCGAAATGGGGCAAGGGATCGCCGAAATTGACTTGTATGCACCGGATGAGCTGTACGATCAAATTTTAAAAGAAATCGTCGGCGTCGAGATTCGCGGCAAAGACCATCTGCTTCAGCTCATGCAAGACTTCGCCCATGCGAAAGCGGAATATGACCAAATCGCCGACGCGCTGAAAATGGTCAAACAAACCGGCTACGGCATCGCTGCGCCCGCTTTGTCTGACATGAGTCTTGACGAACCGGAAATCATCCGCCAAGGGTCGCGCTTTGGCGTCCGTTTGAAAGCTGTGGCGCCGTCGATTCATATGATCAAAGTTGACGTCGAATCGGAGTTTGCACCGATCATTGGCACGGAAAAGCAAAGCGAAGAGCTCGTCCGCTATTTAATGCAAGACTTCGAAGACGATCCGCTGTCGATTTGGAACTCTGACATTTTCGGCCGCTCGCTCAGCTCCATCGTCCGTGAAGGCATCCAAGCAAAACTTGCGCTCATGCCGGAAAACGCCCGCTACAAGCTGAAAGAAACGCTTGAGCGCATCATCAACGAAGGCTCCGGCGGCCTCATCGCGATTATTTTATAGAAAAGCGGAGGCCGCGCGCAAGCTCCCGAGGCAAAATGTTCTCCGCCCGCAGAAGTGCTTGCACTTCGAGGGCGGAGGTTATTTTGCGGAAGGGAGCTAGCGGCCGCAGCTAGACAGAAAGAAAAGCGGAGGCCGCGCGCCAAGCTCCCGACAAGGGAGCTTTTTTTGATGCCATTTTTTCAGTTGCTAAGCGGCAAAGGGAAAAAATCGCCAAAACCCTTGAGAAATCAGGATTGGCACTTGATTATAGGCATGGCGTTATGGTAATCTTTTATCTGAAATCGTTGTTTTGGTGAAATATGCCTAAAATTGGCCGTTTTTGCGAAAAAAGATGTTGAATTTCCGCGGTCAATTGGTTAAGATTAGGCATGTCACCGCCTGTTGGCGGGAAGAAGGCGGCTTTCCTCGCCCTTGGCTTCGTTTGCGCCCGGCGAAAACAGGAGGAGCCCAAACTGTTGGGAAGGGGCTTCAGCCGGCGGCATAGGCGCATCTCCTGCGGACTGTCGCGAGGCAAACATAGAATGATTGGCTGCGCCGGCGCGGCGCGCGGGCCTTCTTGCCGCTGGAATTGGATGTCTATGTATAGAAAAGCAGAAAAGTGTGCACAAATGGTAGTAAACAAGACCAGCCCCTTGGGAGGAGGTGAATGGCATGAACAAAACGGAATTGATCAACGCGGTCGCTGAAACAAGCGGTCTTTCCAAAAAAGATGCGACAAAAGCCGTTGATGCGGTGTTTGATTCGATTACAGAAGCGCTGCGAAAAGGCGATAAAGTGCAATTAATCGGTTTTGGAAACTTTGAAGTGCGCGAGCGCGCCGCCCGGAAAGGACGCAACCCGCAAACGGGCGAAGAAATGGAAATTCCGGCAAGCAAAGTTCCTGCATTCAAACCGGGCAAAGCATTGAAAGATGCCGTCAAGTAAGCCTACATAGCAGGAGCGCAGGAGGGAAGGGCAGGTGATCCACCGGCCCTTCTTTTTTGTTTTTTTTGGCTCCCTATGCTAGAATCGGATTACATGCAGCTTTTATGATGCAGGAGGATGTTGCTTGTATGCCAGAGATCAATTTTGCGCAAATTGAATATGCGGTCCGCCTCATTCTTGAGGCGATCGGGGAAGATCCAAACCGCGAAGGGCTCGTCGATACGCCGAAGAGGGTGGCGAAAATGTACGCCGAGGTGTTCGCTGGGCTGCAGGAAGACCCAAAGCAGCACTTTCAAACCGTATTCAGCGAGGAACATGAGGAGCTTGTGCTCGTCAAAGATATTCCGTTTTATTCGATGTGCGAACACCATTTAGTGCCGTTTTTTGGCGCTGCCCACGTCGCCTATATTCCGCGGGAAGGGAAAGTGACCGGGCTGAGCAAGCTCGCTCGAGCCGTTGAGGCGGTGGCGCGCCGCCCGCAGCTGCAAGAGCGCATCACGGCAACGATCGCTGATTCGATCGTCGAGGCGCTTGAGCCGCATGGGGTGATGGTCGTCGTTGAGGCGGAGCATATGTGCATGACGATGCGCGGGGTGAAAAAACCGGGGGCCAAAACAGTGACGACAGCGGTGCGCGGCGTGTTTGAAACAGATGCCAACGCCCGCGCTGAAGTGCTTTCGTTAATCAAAGCGTAAGGAGGGAAGAGGATGTACACAAACAGCGATTTTGTCGTCATTAAAGCGCTCGAAGACGGGGTGAACGTCATCGGGCTGACGCGCGGCGCGGACACAAGATTTCACCATTCGGAAAAGCTTGACAAAGGCGAAGTGTTGATTGCTCAGTTCACGGAACATACGTCGGCGATCAAAGTGAGAGGAAAAGCGTATATTCAAACGCGCCACGGTGTGGTTGAATCGGAAGGGAAAAAGTAAACCAGCAAATTTCTAGCAAACTAGAGCGTTTTCGACAAAATTATGTTATAATTGAGTCCGTCATGGCGGTGCGGATATTTTTTGGGGGACAAGGGTGAGAAGAGTGAATGACATCATGGTGAAATTGGCGTCATTGAAGGAACAAATCGAACGGCTGCTTGACCATCCGTATTTGCGCGCGCATGTGCCGGCGCCGGCTGTTGATGAAGACCGGCTGCTGCTTTCGCTGTCGATGATGACTGATGCTCCGGCGGCGCCAAATGAGCCGGACCGGTGCATCATCGCCATGATGCTCATTCAAATCGCCCTTGACACCCATGATCAGGTGACAGACCGCGGCGGCGATTTGCGGACGCGGCAGCTTGTCGTTTTGGCCGGCGACTTGTACAGCGGGCTTTATTACGACTTGCTGGCGCGCTCGGGCGATGTTGCGCTCATCCGTTTGTTCGCCGAAGCGGTCCGCGAGATTAATGAGCAAAAAGTGCGGCTGTATGAAAAAAAGGTGGAGCGGATCGAGACGCTGTTCGCCGCGGTCGGCACGATCGAGTCGGCGTTGCTTGCGAAGCTTGCCGAGCGCATCGGGGCGCCGCAATGGGGGCGATTTTCCGGCCATTACTTGCTGTTGCGGCGCTTGCTGCTCGAGCAGGAAGCGTTCGTCCGCACGGGGTCATCCATGCTGTTTGAGCAAATGGCGCATATCGCCTTTCCATGGGCCAAAGGGCTGACGAAAGAACAAAGGCGGCATTTGCTTCGCCTTTGCGAGCGTTATATTGACCATTGCAAGGAAGCGCTGCTGGCGGCGAATTTGCCGATGAACGACCTGCTGCGGTTTCGCATGGCGGAACTTGCCGGCGGATTTCAAGCCATCGTCAAAAAGTCGGTGGAAGAAGGGTAGAACGATGCATCAATCGAAAGAAGAGCGAGTCCATCGCGTATTTGAAAAAATTTCTGCACATTATGACCGGATGAATTCTGTCATCAGCTTCCGCCGCCATTTGAAATGGCGCGAAGACGTCATGCGGAGGATGAATGTGCAAAAAGGGAAAAGGGCGCTCGACGTTTGCTGCGGAACGGCCGACTGGGCGATCGCGCTGGCTGAGGCGGTCGGGCCGGAGGGGGAAGTGTACGGCCTTGACTTCAGCGAAAACATGCTGAAAGTCGGCGAACAAAAGGTGAAGGCGCGCGGCCTCGGCAATGTCAAGCTCATTCACGGCAACGCCATGCAGCTGCCGTTTCCCGACAATTCGTTCGATTATGTGACGATCGGCTTTGGCTTGCGCAACGTTCCTGATTATATGACGGTGCTTAAGGAAATGCACCGCGTCACCAAGCCGGGCGGCATGACCGTCTGTCTGGAAACGTCGCAGCCGACGTTGTTTGGTTTCCGCCAGCTTTACTATTTTTATTTTCGGTTTATTATGCCGCTGTTTGGCAAGCTGTTGGCGAAAAGCTATGAGGAATACTCGTGGCTGCAGGAGTCGGCGCGCGAATTTCCAGGGCGGGACGAGCTGGCTGAGATGTTCCGCGAAGCCGGTTTCGTCGATGTCGAGGTCAAACCGTACACGTTCGGCGTAGCGGCCATGCATTTAGGCTATAAACGATGAGTCAAGGTGAACACCATGAAGTTAAAGGCGATGTATTCGTTTTTAAGCGATGATTTGGCGGCGGTCGAAGAGGAGCTGGAGCGGACGGTCCGATCCGAATACGGGCCGCTCGGGGAAGCGGCGCTCCATTTATTGCAAGCGGGCGGAAAGCGGATCCGTCCCGTTTTTGTCTTGCTGTCCGCCCGCTTTGGTCATTATGATTTCGAACGGATTAAACATGTAGCCGTAGCGCTCGAACTCATCCATATGGCATCGCTCGTTCACGACGATGTCATCGATGACGCCGACGTGCGGCGCGGCCGGCCGACGATCAAGGCGAGATGGAGCAACCGCTTTGCCATGTATACAGGCGATTACCTCTTCGCCCGTTCGCTTGAGCGGATGGCGGAGCTTGACAGCCCCCGCGCTCATCAAGTGCTGGCGAAAACGATCGTTGAAGTGTGCCACGGGGAAATCGAGCAAATCAAGGATAAATACCGATTTGATCAGCCGCTTCGCACGTACTTGCGGCGCATCCGCCGAAAAACGGCGCTATTGATCGCCGCCAGCTGCCAGCTTGGCGCCCTTGCCGCCGGCGCGCCGGAGGCGGTGGCCAACCAGCTGTATTGGTTCGGCCATTGCGTCGGCATGTCGTTTCAAATTACCGATGACATTCTCGATTTCACCGGCACGGAAGAGCAGCTCGGCAAGCCGGCTGGAAGCGACTTGCAGCAAGGAAACGTCACCCTCCCCGTGCTGTATGCCCTTTGTGATGAACAGGTGCGGGCAAAAATTACGGCCGTCAACGCGGACACGGATGCCGAGGAGATGGCGGCGGTGCTAGCGGCCATTAAACAGACGGACGCCATCGAACGATCGTATGCGCTAAGCGATCGCTATTTGGAAAAGGCGCTCCGCCTGCTTGGCGAGCTGCCGGCCAACGAAGCGCGCACGCTGCTTCATGATCTCGCCCTCTACATTGGGAAAAGGGATTATTAGCGCTTTCAAGGACGCTGTTGCCAACGGCGGAAAACAATGATACTATGATGGGTGGGAATCCGTTTCCCAGTACATACGACAGTAGAGGTGGAGAGCGAATGGCAGAACGGACATTCATCATGGTGAAACCGGACGGGGTTCAGCGCAATTTGATCGGCGAGATTGTCGCCCGTTTTGAAAAAAAAGGCTTCCAGCTTGTCGGCGCGAAGCTGATGCAAGTGTCGCGCGAGCTCGCCGAGCAACATTACGCTGAACATAAAGAGCGCCCATTTTTCGGCGAGCTTGTCGACTTTATCACCTCGGGGCCAGTGTTTGCAATGGTGTGGGAGGGCGAGAACGTGATCGCCGCCGCCCGGCAAATGATGGGGAAAACGAATCCGCAGGAGGCTGCCCCTGGCACGATCCGCGGCGATTTCGGCTTGACGGTCGGCAAAAACGTCATCCACGGCTCCGACTCGCTGCAAAGCGCTGAACGCGAAATCAGTTTGTTCTTTAAAGAAGAAGAGCTCGTCAGCTATTCGAAACAGATCAATGCATGGCTGTACTGATGCGAAGACCGGCCGCCATTCGGCCGGTTTTTGCCGTTTTTGTACATTGACAGGAGAGAGGAACAGGCGACGATGGACGATTATGCGCAGTTCATTGCCAAAGTGAAGCGAAAAACAGGCATTGATTTATCGCTATATAAGGAAGCCCAGATGAGGCGGCGTTTGGCGTCGTTGTACATGAAAAAAGGGCTAAAGAGCTTTGCCGAGCTGTTTGCAGCGATGGAGAAAGAGCCGGCGCTATGGCATGAATGCTTGGATCGGATGACGATCAACGTCTCAGAGTTTTACCGGAACGCCAAGCGTTGGGAGGTGCTTGAGCACACCATTTTGCCGCGGCTATTGGCGGAAAACCCGCGCCCGAACGTGTGGAGCGCTGCCTGCTCAACCGGCGAGGAGCCGTATACGCTCGCGATGGTGCTCGCAAAACGATTGCCGCTTCACCGCGTGTCGGTGTTGGCGACCGACATTGACGATAATGCGCTCGCCCGCGCGCGCCTCGGTTTGTACAGCGAACGGTCGCTTGTAGAGCTGCCCGAGGAAATGAGAAAAAAGTTTTTTACGAAAGAAGGCGAGTATTATAAAATAGACGAAAAGATTAAACAAACGGTCAAGTTTCAAAAACACAACTTGCTCGCGGATCCGTTTCCGCGCAACATGGATTTGATCGTCTGCCGCAACGTGCTCATTTATTTTACGGAAGAGGCGAAGCGGATGCTGTATCGCAAATTTCACGACGCGCTCCGGACGGGAGGCGTGCTGTTTGTCGGCAGCACCGAGCAGATTTTCAATCCCGGCCTGTACGGTTTTGAAGTCGAAGAGACGTTTTTTTACCGAAAAAAATAGCTCGCGCCGGCTTCTTTTTTTCCTGAAACTATTTTCATTTTTCGAATTTATGATATATTTTTACTTAAACGCGTTAAAGACCTGAAGGGAGAGACAAACATGCGGTATTTGACGGCAGGGGAATCGCATGGGCCGCAATTGACGGCCATTTTGGAAGGAGTGCCGGCCGGGCTTGAGCTGCGCGCCGAGCACATCAATAAAGAGCTGGCGCGCCGGCAAAAAGGATACGGACGCGGCCGCCGCATGCAGATTGAAAAAGATGAAGTGAAAATCACAGGCGGCGTTCGGCACGGGAAAACGCTCGGCTCGCCGATTGCGCTCGTTGTCGAGAATCGCGATTTTAAACATTGGCAAACGATTATGGCGGTTGAGCCGATTGATGACGAAGCGGAAGTGAAGCGGAAAGTGACGCGTCCGCGCCCAGGGCATGCCGATTTAAACGGCGCCCTGAAATATGGACATCGCGATATGCGCAACGTGCTGGAGCGCTCGTCGGCGCGTGAAACGACGGTGCGCGTGGCGGCTGGAGCGGTGGCGAAACGCATTTTGGAGGAGGTCGGCATCCGCGTCGCCGGGCATGTCATCGAAATCGGCGGCGTGCGCGCAAAGAAGCTCGATTATCGTTCGCTTGAAGAATTGCAGGCAGTGACGGAAGAATCGCCGGTGCGCTGCTTTGACCCGGAGGCGGGGCAAAAAATGATGGAAGCGATCGATTGGGCGAAGAAAAACGGTGATTCGATCGGCGGCATCGTTGAGGTGATCGTTGAAGGCGTTCCGGCCGGAGTCGGCAGCTACGTCCATTACGACCGAAAGCTTGATGCGAAAATCGCGGCCGCGATCGTCAGCATCAACGCGTTTAAAGGCGTTGAATTCGGGATCGGCTTTGAGGCGGCGCGCCGCCCGGGAAGCGAAGTGCACGATGAAATCATTTGGAGCCCAGAACAAGGCTTTTCGCGCCGGACGAACCGGGCGGGCGGCTTTGAAGGCGGGGTGACGACCGGGATGCCGATCGTCGTGCGCGGAGTGATGAAGCCGATCCCGACGCTGTACAAGCCGCTTCAAAGCGTGGATATCGAGACGAAAGAGCCGTTTGCGGCAAGCATTGAGCGATCGGACAGCTGCGCCGTGCCGGCGGCGAGCGTCGTCGCTGAGGCCGTTGTCGCCTGGGAAGTGGCGGCGGCGATCGTTGAGCAGTTTGGGCAGGATCGGATGGACTTGATTAAGGAAAATGTGGAACGCGCCCGCCGCTATGCAAAGGAGTTTTGACGATGATCGAACGGACGATTGAAACGGCGACGAAGCGCTATCCGCTTCTTCTGGGCGATGGGGCGGCCCGCGTGCTGCCAAGCTTGCTTCGGTCGCTCTCCTGTCCGCCAGGGACAAAACTTTTCATCGTTACCGACGATACTGTGGCGCCTCTTTATTTGGATGAGGTGCGGGCGTTGCTCGCCGCCGCTGAGTATGACGTGTACGCCTACGTCATTCCAAGCGGGGAGGCGGCCAAGTCATTTGATCATTATTACGCTTGCCAGACAGCGGCATTGCAGTGCGGCCTCGACCGCCGCTCGGTCATCATTGCGCTTGGCGGCGGCGTTGTCGGCGATTTGGCTGGGTTTGTCGCCGCCACCTATATGCGCGGCATCCGTTACATTCAAATGCCGACGACACTCTTGGCCCATGACAGCGCCGTCGGCGGCAAAGTCGCCATCAACCATCCGCTCGGCAAAAATATGATCGGCGCCTTCCACCAGCCGGAAGCAGTTGTGTATGACACCTCCTTTTTGCGCACGCTGCCCGAACGCGAGCTTCGGTCCGGGTTTGCCGAGGTGATCAAACATGCGCTGATCCGCGATCGCTGCTTTTACGACTGGCTGCGCGCGGAAATCAAGACGCTCGCCGACTTGCGCGGCGAGAAACTCGCCTATTGCATTGAAAAGGGCATTGACATTAAGGCGTCCGTCGTGCGTGAGGATGAAAAAGAAACCGGGGTGCGCGCCCATTTGAATTTCGGCCATACGCTCGGCCATGCGCTGGAAAGCGAGTTAGGCTACGGCGCGCTCACTCACGGGGAGGCGGTTGCGGTTGGCATGCTGTTTGCCGTCTTTGTCAGCGAACGGTTTTACGGCCGGTCGTTCGCTGAGCATCGATTGGCCGACTGGTTCGCCGGATACGGCTTCCCGGTGTCGCTGCCGACAACGGTTCAGACGCCCCGCCTGCTTGAGAAGATGAAAGGCGACAAAAAAGCGTACGCCGGAACAGTGCGGATGGTGCTTCTCTTTGAGATCGGCGACGTGGAAGTGGTGGAACTCGAAGACGACAACCTGCTCACGTGGCTGGACGAGTTTGCCAGACAGGGGGGAAAAGAATGATTCGCGGCATTCGCGGAGCGATTACAGTGGATCGAAATGACGCCGAGGAAATCGTGGCGGCAACTGAAACGTTGCTTCGTGAAATGATCCGCGCAAACGATGTCGCCGCTTCTGATGTGTCGTTTGTGCTCATTTCCGTCACCGACGACATCACCGCCGCGTTTCCGGCGCAGGCGCTGCGCCGTTTGGACGGCTGGACATATGTGCCGGTCATGTGCACGAGGGAAATTCCGGTGCCCGGTTCATTGCCGCGCTGCATTCGCGTCATGATGACGGTGGCGACTGAGAAACAGCAAGAAGAGATCTGCCACGTGTATTTAAAAGGGGCGGTCGTGCTGCGCCCGGATTTGTCGTTGACAAAAAAAACAGAAATGTAATATAGTTAAAATAACCTCTTTGCCCCCTGAGACATCGGGGGCGTTAGAAGTGGAGCGAGAGCAGAGAGCGAGCGTAGGGTAGATGAGAATGAGCGAGTTTAGCTGAGGTGAGCGTTTTTTCATTCGCCGACATCTGCCCAAAGACGGTCGTCTTTGGGCGTTTTATTTTCCCTCTCTTTTTTCGCCTCATAAACCCTCATTCTCCGCCCGCTGATCATGAAGGGAGGAGAAGTGATGTCTGCTGATGGGCTGGCCGCTTTTTTGGCGGAAGCGAACGAATTTCGAACCATCCCGATTGTGCGCAAATTTGTAGCCGATGTCATTGAGCCGCTCGGCGTGTTTGCCAATTTGCGCGAGGAAGCCGTGTTTTTGCTTGAAAGCAAGGATGACGAATCGCCGTGGGCGCGCTATTCGTTCATCGGTGTGGCGCCGTTTTTGACGCTGGAGAGCGAAACCGGCGAAACGTTTTCGGTGAAAGACGAAAACGGGAACGAACAAATCACCGCACCGACGCTGAAAGAAGCGTTTCAATGGGTCGAGCGGACGCTTGCCGTCAAGCCGCTTGCCGAGACGGTGCCGTTTACAGGCGGTGCAGTTGGGTTTTTAGGCTACGATTTCATTTCCGCCATCGAAAAAGTGCCGCGCCACAAAAACCGCGATGTGCCTATGAAGACGGCCTATTTCGTGTTTTGTGAATCGCTGTTTGCGTTTGACCAAAAAAAGCGTGAGTTGCTCGTCATTCACTATATTCGGTTGAGCGGCAACGAAACGGAGGAAGAGAAAATCGAAGCGTACCGCGCGGCCGAACGGCGCATGGCCGATCTCGCGGCGAAAGCGGCCCGCCCTCAAGCCGAGCAGCCGCTCTTGCCGGCGGAAAGCGAATCGGGGCGGACCGCCTCGTTTGCCAAAGCGGTGTCCAACTATGACAAAAAACAGTTTTTGCGCGATGTGGAGGCCGTGAAACGGTACATCGCGGCCGGCGATGTGTTTCAAGCGGTTCTGTCGCAGCGCTTCTGCGTGCCGGTTCAAGCCGGAGGCTTTGCCATTTATCGGCTGCTCCGATACATCAACCCGTCGCCGTACATGTTTTATTTCCAGCTTGACGGTGTGGAAATTGTCGGCAGTTCGCCGGAAAAACTGATTCAAGTGCACCGTCGGCGCGTTGAAATCGATCCGATTGCCGGCACACGGCGGCGCGGCCGATCGCCGGAGGAAGACGAGAGGCTGGCTGATGAGCTGTACCACGACCCGAAAGAACGGGCTGAGCATTATATGCTTGTCGATTTGGCGCGCAACGACATCGGCCGGGTCGCCAAGTACGGAACGGTCGAGGTGCCGGTGTTGCTTCAGATCGGCAAGTTTTCACACGTGATGCACTTAATTTCCAAGGTCGTCGGTGAACTGGACGACAACGTCCACCCGATCGATGCACTCCTTGCCGCCTTTCCGGCTGGAACGGTGAGCGGGGCGCCGAAAGTGCGGGCGATGCAAATTTTGCAGGAACTCGAGCCGACAGCAAGGGGGCTGTATGCCGGAGCGATTGCCTATATCGGGTTTGATGGCAACATCGATTCGTGCATCGCCATCCGGACAGCGGTCGTGAAAGACGGCTATGCCTATGTGCAAGCCGGCGCCGGCATTGTCGCCGACTCCGTTCCGGAACTGGAGTGGAAAGAGACGCGCAATAAGGCGAGCGCCTTGATGAATGCGATTGAACAAGCGGAACGACTATTTGCTAAAGGGGAGAGGGCCGTATGTTGAAGCAGCTGCTTTCGAAATGTGCGGAAGGGAAAGCGTTGACGGAAGACGAAGCGTATGCGGCGATGAATATCATCATGTCCGGCGAGGCGACGGACAGTCAAATCGCAAGTCTGTTGTCCATGCTCCGCCTGCGCGGAGAGACAGTCGATGAGCTCGTCGGATTTGTGCGGGCGATGCGCGACCGGATGACTGCCATTGAGGCTAGTGATGATGTCATCGATACGTGCGGTACGGGCGGCGATGGGGCGGCGACATTCAACGTTTCCACCGCCGCGGCGATCGTCATTTCATCGCTTGGCGTCAAAGTCGCCAAGCACGGCAACCGCGCTGTTTCGTCAAAAAGCGGCAGCGCTGATGTGCTCGAGCGGCTCGGCATCGACATTCAAACGTCGCCGTCGGCCGCCAAACAGGCGTTGGAAACGAAAGGGCTGGCGTTTTTGTTCGCCCCGCTCTATCACGCGGCGATGAAACACGCCGCCGGGCCGCGGAAGGAAATCGGTTTCCGCACCGTTTTCAACTTGATCGGCCCGCTCGCCAATCCGGCGCGCTGCAAGCGGCAAGTCGTCGGCGTCTATTCGACCTGCTACGCTGAGAAATTGGCGGAGGCGATGCGCCGCCTCGGCTCGGAACATGTGTTGTTTGTCACCGGGCGCGATGGGCTTGATGAATGCAGCATCGCTGCAGAAACGGATGTCGTGGAGTTGAAAGACGGTGCGATCCGCCGCTTTGTCATCGCACCAGAAGACGCCGGCTTGCCGCGCGGCGAGCTTGCCGATGTGCAAGTGCGCGATCCGGAAGAGAGCGCCGCGCTTCTTGAGGCGGTGATGGCGGGAACAGCGCCGGAGAGCGCCATCAATATCGTTGCGCTGAACGCCGGCGCCGCCCTGTATGCCGCCGGCAAAGCCGAAACGATTGCCGAAGGAGTGGCGATGGCGAAAGAGGCCATTTTGTCCAAAACCGCATACGAACAACTGCAACGCCTGCGGGCGAAGGAAGTGGTTCATGATGCTTGAGCAAATTTTAGCAGCCAAACGGGAAGAAGTGGAAACGTTGACGCTGCCGGCGCCATTGCCAGAGCGAAAGCGCCGGCCATTTGCGGCGGCGCTCCGTCGGCCGCGGCGGATGCTTGGCTTGATCGCTGAGGTGAAAAAAGCGTCGCCGTCAAAAGGCATCATTCGCCCGAATTTTGACCCGGTGGCCATCGCGAAAGCATATGAGCGCGCCGGTGCCGACGCGATCAGCGTGCTGACGGATGAACGGTATTTCCAAGGGCATCGCCGCTATTTGCGAGCGGTGAAAGAAGCGGTTAACGTTCCCGTGCTGCGCAAAGATTTCATCATCGATCGGCGGCAAGTCGAGGAAAGCGTCCGACTCGGGGCGGATGCGATTTTA
The DNA here is from genome assembly GCF_001610955.1 of Geobacillus thermoleovorans. GTDB lineage: Bacteria > Bacillota > Bacilli > Bacillales > Anoxybacillaceae > Geobacillus > Geobacillus thermoleovorans. The sequence continues at coordinate 2,106,558 of NZ_CP014335.1, read as the reverse complement.
TTGATCGGCGAGGCGCTCCCGCCGGAAACACTCGAGGAGCTCTATCATGAAGCGTACAGCTTGGGGCTCGAATGTCTGGTCGAGGTGCATGCAAAAGAGACGCTCGAGCGGATTTTCGATCGGTTTACGCCGGAGATCGTCGGCATCAACAACCGCGACTTGCATACCTTTGTGACAACACTTGAGGCGACCAAAACGCTCGCTCCGCTCATCCCGCCATCGTGCGTCATCGTCAGCGAAAGCGGGATCGGTTCCTTCAATGATGTGAAGACGGTCAAATCGTACGGAGCGCAGGCCATGCTCGTCGGCGAGTCGCTCATGCGCCAAGATGATGTGGAGCGAGCGGTCTACCGGCTGTTTGGGGAGGAAGATGGGGATGATTCGAATTAAATATTGCGGCAACCGTTCGGCTGAAGACGTGCAGGCCGCTATCGCGAGCGAGGCTGATTACCTCGGCTTTATTTTCGCCGAAAGCAGGCGGAACGTCTCTCCGAGTGAAGTGCAGCAATGGCTTGAGCCCCATAAGCTTGGCGCAAAGCAGCTTGTCGGCGTCTTTGTCAACGCCCCCGTTAGGCGGATCGCCGCTGTCGCCGCCGAGCTGCCGCTTCATGTCATCCAATGCCACGGCCGTGAAACGCCGGCGGAGCTGGCGGCGGTGAAAGAGGCGGTGCCGCTTTCCGTCTGGAAGGCGATCCACCATGGCGACGGTGCGCTTGCGGCGATGAGGCAGTACGCTGGCATTGCCGATGGCTACGTCGTTGACAGCCGCGCCGCCGGCGCCTGGGGGGGGACGGGCGTCGCTTTTGATTGGGAGGCGGTGCCGCACTATTTGGAAGAGGCGGCCCGCCAAGGCGTGCCGTGCTTCATCGCCGGCGGCATCACTCCGGACAATATCGAGCGGCTGCTTGTCTACCGCCCGGATGGCATCGATATCAGCAGCGGCATTGAAACGGACGGACGCAAAGATCCAACGAAGATGAAACAAATCGAAGAAAAAATAAAGAATCACGGGTGTCGATGATCCGTTTTATGCACGAAAAAACACAGAATGATATGGCTGAACACAAGCTTTTCTGCCTTTTCCCTCGAACAAGAACGCCGGCGGGCGAATGACATTTGCCCGCAAAGCGTTCATTGTTCGAGGGGGCATGCGGCAGCATGCCCGGTCGGCAAGCGAGCCGCTTGCCGACTACGGCAGAAAAGCTCGGACTAGAGCCTTCTCGACAGACTTTTTATTGGTTCATCAACACACCTGATAAAAAAAATAACAAAACGAAGGGCCAAAAGACGGCGCTGACGCTCGGACGATGAACAAACGCAGGCTCTCTGAAGAAATGCGGCTCTTCGTCTTTCAACTTTATATGAAGGAGAAGGTGGGGTTAGATGATGGAACGCGTTCCGAATGAATACGGCCGGTTTGGCGATTTCGGCGGCAAGTTTGTCCCTGAGACGCTCATGCTTCCGCTTGAGGAAATCGAAGCGGAGCTTGACAAAGCGCTTGCCGATGAATCGTTCAAACAAGAATACATCCGCATTTTGCAGTATTACTCCGGTCGCCCGACCCCGCTCACGTTCGCGCCGAATTTGACACGGCAAGTCGGCGGCGCGAAAATTTATTTAAAGCGCGAAGATTTAAACCATACGGGCGCCCATAAAATCAACAACGCGATCGGCCAGGCGCTTTTGGCAAAACGGATGGGCAAGAAAAAGCTGATCGCTGAAACCGGAGCCGGCCAGCACGGCGTCGCCGCGGCGACGGTGGCCGCCCATTTTGGCATGGATTGCATCGTTTTTATGGGCGAAGAAGACATCAAGCGGCAGGAGCTGAACGTGTTTCGCATGAAACTGTTGGGCGCCGAAGTCGTGCCGGTGTCAAGCGGCAACCGAACGTTGAAAGATGCGACGAACGAAGCGATTCGCTATTGGGTCGCCCACTGCGACGACCATTTTTACATGATCGGCTCGGTCGTCGGTCCGCATCCGTACCCGAAAATGGTGCGCGAGTTTCAGCGCGTGATTGGCGATGAAGCGAAAGAACAGTTTCTCGCCCGTGAAGGGAAGCTGCCGGATGTCATCGTTGCCTGCGTCGGCGGCGGCAGCAACGCCATCGGCATGTTTTACCCGTTTTTGCAAGATGACGTCCGCCTCGTCGGCGTCGAGGCGGCCGGCAAAGGGATCGACACTCCGCACCATGCGGCGACAATCACAAAAGGGACGAAAGGGGTCATACACGGGGCGATGACCTACCTGTTGCAAGACGAGTACGGACAAATTCTCGAACCGTATTCGATCTCAGCCGGCCTTGATTACCCCGGCGTCGGCCCGGAACATGCGTATTTGGCGAGCATTGGCCGCGTCCGCTACGAAAGCGCGACCGATGACGAGGCCGTCGCTGCGTTTCAATTGTTGGCGCAAACGGAAGGCATCATTCCGGCCATCGAGTCGGCCCATGCGGTGGCGAAAGCCGTCGAGCTCGCCCGCGAGATGCCGCCGGATGAAACGGTGCTCATTTGCCTGTCCGGCCGCGGAGATAAAGATGTGCAAACGATGATGCGCCATCTTGGTGCGAGGGAAGGTGAAGACATTGCCACTGTCCGTTAATCCGCCGCTATTTATCCCGTTTATCGTTGCCGGTGATCCGGCTCCCGATGTGACGATCGATCTCGCCTTGGCGCTTGAGGAGGCCGGCGCTGACATATTAGAGCTTGGCGTGCCGTACTCCGACCCGCTCGCTGACGGACCGACGATTCAACGCGCCGCCGCAAGGGCGCTTGACGGGGGCATGACGCTGCCGAAAGCCATTCAGCTTATTGGCGAGATGCGAAAAAAAGGGGTAAACATTCCGATTATTCTCTTTACGTATTACAATCCTGTGTTACAATTAGGAGAAGAATCCTTTTTTGCTTTAGCGCAGGAAAATGGCGCCGACGGCGTGCTCATTCCCGATTTGCCGTTTGAGGAAAGCGGTCCGCTCCGCGAACTTGGCGAACGGTTTGGTCTCCCGCTCATTTCGCTTGTTGCGCCGACGTCGAAGCAGCGGATCGAGCGGATCGCTTCGGCGGCGCAAGGGTTTTTGTATTGCGTCTCCTCGCTAGGCGTTACAGGCGTGCGTGAGACGCTGCCGGAGACGCTCGGCGATTTCCTCCGCGAAGTGAAGCGGCATAGCCGCGTCCCGGTCGCCGTCGGCTTTGGCATTTCGGCGCCGGAGCAAGTCGCGATGTTGAAAGAGGTGTGCGACGGCGTTGTCGTCGGCAGCGCACTCGTGCAAAAAGTCGAGCAGCTGGCTCCGAGGTTGCAGGCGCCGGACGAAAGGGAAGCGGCCGTCGCCGAGTTTTCTGCCTACGCCCGTTCGCTTGCCGCGCCGCTTCGGGAGCCGTGTTCTTCGCGCTAAAAGTTCCGATTGAAGGAGTTGGCGACAATCATGCAAGTAAAGGAATCGCTCCGGGGTCTTTCTCCGTACCAGCCGGGAAAATCGATCGAAGAAGTCAAGCGGGAATATGGCTTGCCTGAGATTATCAAACTTGCTTCTAACGAGAATCCGTACGGTTCGTCGCCAGCGGCAAAAGCGGCCATCGCCGCTGAGCTTGACCGCCTCGCCGTCTATCCGGACGGCTACGCCCGCACGTTGCGCGAAAAGGTGGCGAAGCATCTTGGCGTCAAGGAAACACAGCTTCTGTTTGGCAACGGTTCGGATGAGGTGGTGCAAATTTTTTGCCGCGCCTTTTTAGAGCCGGGGGCGAATACAGTGATGGCGGCGCCGACATTCCCGCAATACCGGCACAATGCCATCATCGAGCGGGCCGAGGTGCGCGAAGTGCCGCTTGTTGATGGGCGTCATGATTTGGAGGCGATGCTTGCGGCGATCGATGAAAACACGCGCATCGTCTGGATTTGCAATCCGAACAACCCGACGGGCACGTATGTGAATGACACCGAGCTGCGCGCCTTTTTGGATCGCGTGCCGCCGCACGTGCTCGTCGTCGTGGACGAAGCGTACTACGAATATGCGACGGCGCCCGACTACCCGCAAACGGTGCCGCTTTTAAACGAGTACGAGCAGCTTGTCGTCATGCGCACGTTCTCGAAAGCATACGGGCTCGCTGCGCTCCGCGTCGGCTACGGCGTGGCGAGTGAGACGCTCATCCGCGCCGTCGAGCCGGCGCGCGAGCCGTTTAACACGTCGACCATCGCCCAAGCGGCCGCGGCGGCCGCACTTGACGATCAAGCGTTCATCCGCGCCTGCGTCGAACGAAATCGCGCTGAGCTTGAGCGGTATTATCGCTTTTGCGAGGAGAACGGCCTGAAGTATTACCCATCGCAGACAAACTTTTTGTTCATTGATTTCGGGTTGGATGGCGACGAAGTGTTCCGCTATTTGCTGGAGCGCGGCGTCATTGTCCGCTCTGGCCAAGCGCTTGGGCTGCCGACCGGCGTGCGTGTGACTGTTGGCACGAAAGAGCAAAACGACCGGATGTTGGAACTCGTTTCGCAACTGCTTCGGGAAAAACAGCTCGCCTGACCGTTCAGCGGCGGGATGGATAGAAAAGATCGGCCCGTTGCTTTTCGAAAGCAGCGGGCGCACGTTTACATAAAGTAGGTGGGACGATTGGAAGGAAAAGTGTTCATTGTCGGCCTCGGCTTGATCGGCGGATCGATTGCATTGGCGATTAAAAAAGCGCATCCGGAGGCGATGATCATCGGCTACGACGTCAATGAGCGGCAGCTCGGCTTGGCGCGCTCGCTCAAGGTGATCGACGAAGCCGCCCGTTCGCCCGAAGACGGATACGGACAGGCGGATTTGATCGTTCTGGCCGTTCCGGTCATGCAGACGGAGGCGCTGCTTTCGTCGATGCCGCTCGAGCGGTTGAAACGCGGCGTTATCGTTACCGATGTCGGCAGCACGAAGCAGCGCATCGTCCAAGGCGCCCGCCGCCTGTTGGATCATGGCGTAGCGTTCATCGGCGGCCATCCGATGGCCGGGTCGCATAAAAGCGGTGTGGCGGCGGCAAGGGCTCATCTGTTTGAAAACGCCTTTTACATTTTGACGCCGACGGACGATGTGCCGCCGCAGCAAGTCGAGGCGTTGAAACAGTGGCTTGCGGGAACGAAAGCGCAGTTTGTCATCTTAACGCCGGAAGAGCATGACCGCATCACTGGCGTAATCAGCCATTTTCCGCATTTGATTGCGGCGAGCCTCGTTCATCAGGCGCGCGAATACGAGTGCGAAAACGCCCTCGTCAGCCGGCTGGCGGCCGGCGGCTTCCGCGACATCACCCGCATCGCGTCGAGCAATCCGGAAATGTGGCGCGATATTTTTATCCATAACAAGCATGAACTGCTTGCGCTCTTTGACCGCTGGATCGCCGAAATGGAGCGGCTGCGTTCGTTTGTCGAAGAAGAAAACAGCATCGCTATTTACCATTACTTTTTGGAGGCGAAACAGTTTCGCGACGGGCTGCCGTCGAGAACGAAAGGAGCGATTCCGTCGTTTTACGATTTGTATGTCGACGTGCCGGATTATCCGGGCGTCATCTCCGAAGTGACCGGCTATTTGGCCGAAGAAAACATCAGCATCACGAACATCCGCATCATTGAGACGCGCGAAGAAATTTACGGCGTGCTCCGCCTCAGCTTCCAAAGCGAAGACGATCGGGCGCGGGCGAAAGCGTGCCTCGCCAAACATACGAACTATGCCACCTATGAAGGGTAGCAAGGAAAAACAATGGAGGGATTTTGCATGCAGTTGCCAACCAACGTGTCGTCGCTCCGAGGAATGATCGAAGTCCCTGGCGACAAATCGATTTCCCATCGCGCCGTCATGCTCGGGGCGCTTGCTTCTGGACGGACGGTGATTGACCATTTTTTGCCTGGGGCGGACTGTTTAAGCACGATCGACTGTTTCCGGAAACTCGGCGTTGACATTCGCCAGGACGGGACGACAGTCGTTGTCGAAGGAGCCGGCCCCGGCGGGCTGCGCGAGCCGGCTGCGGTGCTTGATGTCGGCAACTCGGGAACGACGGCGCGCCTGTTGCTCGGCATTTTGGCCGGCCAGCCGTTTCACGCCTGCCTTGTCGGCGATGAATCGATCGCCAAGCGACCGATGGGGCGGGTGACGAAACCGCTTCGCGAAATGGGAGCGCGTATTGACGGGCGTGAGGGCGGCAATTATACGCCGCTTTCCATCCGCGGCGGCGCGCTTCGCCCGCTTCGCTACACTTCGCCGGTGGCGAGCGCGCAAGTAAAATCGGCCATTTTGCTCGCCGGCTTATTCGCTGACGGCGTGACGTCTGTTGCTGAGCCGCACCGCTCGCGCGATCATACCGAGCGGATGGTTCGGTTGTTTGGCGGTGAAGTGAATGTGGATGGCTTGACCGTCTCGGTGGCCGGTCCGCAACGCTTGCGCGGGACGCACATTTACGTTCCCGGCGATATTTCGTCAGCCGCCTTTTTCCTTGTCGCCGGCGCCATTGTGCCGAACAGCGAAATTACGCTGAAAAACGTCGGCTTAAATCCAACGCGGACCGGCATCATCGATGTGCTTACACAAATGGGGGCGGATATTGCGATTGACAACGTCCGCCACGAGGAAACCGAGCCGGTCGGTGATATTACGGTCCGCACGTCGACGCTTCGGGCGGTTGAAATCGGCGGGGATCTGATTCCAAGATTGATCGACGAAATTCCGATCATTGCCTTGCTCGCGACGCAGGCGGAAGGAACGACCGTCATCAAAGACGCGAGCGAACTGAAGGTGAAAGAGACGAATCGGATCCATACGGTCGTCACCGAGTTGAAAAAACTCGGCGCTGACATCGAAGCAACCGACGACGGCATGATGATCCGCGGCAAAACGCCGCTTTATGCCGACGGGATTGTTGTCGACAGCCATGGCGACCACCGCATCGGCATGATGCTCGCCGTTGCTGCCTGCATCGCCAAAGGGACGGTCCGCCTCGAGCGTTCGGAAGCGGTCGCCGTTTCCTATCCGGCGTTTTTTGCCGACCTCCGTTCGCTGCTGTAAAAGGCCTCCCGCCCCAAGCGGGCGGGCGGTCATATTTTGCGTTGTTCGTTCATATATTGTCAGTGAGAGGAAGGGCTCCGTATTTTTTGAAAGCGGATACATTTCCTGTTTCTGGATGAAAAAACGACGCACCTTCCAGACGGCGAGCGGTTTGGTTGCGGAAACGGCCATGATCGATTATCATCATTCATGTTCCCATTGTAACAGTACATAACGATTTGAATGGCAAAGGCGGATGGCCGCCTGCCGCAAGAGAGGGCTGACGAAACGATGACACGCGTCGAACAAATCATTCGCTTAGTGGAAAACGGAAACGTCGACCAAGCGTTGGCGCTCGTGCCGAAAGTGAAAAAATATGGAAGTGATGAAGAAAAATACGCGCTTGCCGACTGCTTGTACGGATGGGGAATGCCGGAAGAGGCGAAGGAGCTGCTTGAGGAGCTGGCTGCCCGCTATCCGGATGACGGCGACATTCGCCTGTTTTTGGCGGAAGTGTATACGGAGCTTGAAGCCGAAGAGGAAGCGCTCGCCATTTTGTCGGAGATCGACGAAGACGATCCGCAGTTTGTCCGCGCGTGCCTTCTTGCCGCCGATTTGTACGAAATGCAAGGGCTGGCGGAAGTGAGCGAGCGGAAGCTGCGTCAAGCGTACGAGAAAGCTCCAGATGAGCCGATCGTGCAGTTTGCGTTGGCTGAGTTGTATTTTTCGCACGGGGAATACTCAAAAAGCGTGCCGCTTTATGAACAGGTGCGGAAGACGAATAAGGAGATGGCCGGCGTCTTGATCACTGAGCGGATCGCTGAGGCGCTCAGCCGTTCCGGGGAATTCGAGGCGGCGCTTCCGTATTATGAGGAGGCGCTCAATGAAAAAATGGACAGTCGGACGCTGTTCGCCTACGGATTCACCGCGTTGCAGGCCGGCTATACACAAACGGCCATCGATAAGCTCAGCGCTTTAAAAGAGCTCGATCCGGACTACACTCCGCTTTACCTTTATTTGGCGAAAGCGTATGAACAAGAAGGACGGCTCGTGCAAAGCTATGAGACGGCGCTTGAGGGCATCGGCGTCGACGAATGGAACAAAGAGCTCCGTCTTTACGCAGGCAAGCTGGCGCTCAAGCTGAACAAGCCGGAGGAGGCAGAGGAACATTTGAAAAAAGCGCTTGAGATCGATGGCGGGTACATCGAGGCGCTCACGGTTTTATCGGCGCTTTGGCTAAACGAACAGCGCTATGAGGATGTCGTGGCGCTTCTTGAGCAGGCGATGGCCGATGGCGAGTACGATCCGCAGTTTGAATGGGACCTTGGGCGCGCCAAACATCGGCTTGAGATGTACGACGATGCATTAAATCATTACAGCGAGGCATATAATTTCTTTAAGCACAATGTCGAGTTCCTCGAAGAGTACGGATATTTTCTCATCGAGGAAGGAAATCGGGCGGCGGCGAAAGAAATATTTCAACAGATCGTCCGTCTCGACCCAACCCATACGGAGGCGGCGGAGATGCTGCTTGAGCTCGAAGAGTAGGGGAGAAGCGGTGGCCCAACCTCTTTCTTGGAAACCGATCGAGGGGGAAGCGCACAATGACGCACGTATCCGTCAATGAGAAAAAAGAGTTTATCCGTTGGTTTTTAAGCCACTATCAGTTGAAGCGGCGCGAGTGTGTCTGGATTTTAAACTATTTGATGAGCCATGACCAGCTCATGCAAAAGGTGCATTTTGTCGAGAATGCCCAATATTGCCCGCGCGGCATCATTATGTCGACTCACTGCGTCGACGATGTGCCGTTCCGTTTTTACAAAGGCAATGTGATGACAACCGATGCAGAGAAATCGTTCCATGACATCCGTTTAAACCGCGACGAAGATATTTACATTCAACTGAATTTCCGCGCTTCTTTTCACTCGCCACAATATGTCGCTGTGCTTGAGGAAAACCCGTATGCGCCGAAGCAGGCGCAAGTGAGCGAAAACGACCAGCGCCTCGCCGAGCAGTTTTTGGAACGCTCCATTTACGAATTCCGGCGCGGGCGGCTCATGAAGCTGATCGATGAGGCGCTTGACCGCCATGATGAAGAGGCGTTCCGCCGCCTGACCGATGAATTAAACAAATTGTAAAAACCTTGCCGCCGGCAAGGTTTTTCTTTTGCCGAAAAATATGGTATGGTGATGAAGGGAAGAAACTTTGAGGAAAAGGAGAGTACGAATGAAGTGGACAGGTGAGGACGTCGCCCTCTATGAACGAGAGCGCGACTACATCGACACGGCGCTCCTTCCGCTTTTGCCGGTGGCTTTCGGCCAAGGAGCGAAGCGGCTCGCTTCCGGCGGGGAGCTTGTCGGGCTCATCGCGGCCGAGGTCGAGCGGCAGCTGAAGGGCCGGTTGTTTTTGATGCCGTCGTTTGTGTATTTTGCCGATGAGCCGCGGGCGCTGCTTACCGAAAGGCTGGCGGATTGGACCAACCGGCTTAAGCGGGAAGGAATGAAGCATCTGTTTTATGTGACGTGCGACCGTGCGTGGCAAGAGGGCGAAGAAGCTGACCGCGTTTGGTTCGTTCCGGTTGTTCCGCTCGAGAGCATGGGTGAATCGTACAAGCACGAGCTTGTCAGAGAGCAGGCCGCCGAGTTGCTCCGCTTTCTCATCGGTCGATGGGCGCAAGAGTAGACGCGGCAAAGTCCGACGTTTTGCCGCCTGCGATATTGACCTTGTCCAGCAATTGAGCTATCATTAGAATGTCCTAGTTTTCCATATGTGTTATACATACAATCGTCCGGTGCGGACTTGATTTTGCATAGAGGGGGGAAGACGATGAGCGACAACAAACATCGTGTAACGAGACGTCAGTTTTTAAACTACACGCTGACCGGCGTCGGCGGTTTTATGGCGGCAGGAATGCTGATGCCGATGCTCCGTTTTGCTTTCGATCCGATCTTGAAGGATGAAGCAGGGACGGAGATGGTCGCGGTAGCAGACGTCAAAGAGATTACGACCGAACCGAAGCGCTTCGACTTTAAAGTGAAGGTGAAAGACGCTTGGTACGAGTCGGAAGAGCCAAAATCAGCATGGGTGTATAAAACGGACAAAGGGGAGATCATCGCCCTGTCGCCGATCTGCAAACACCTTGGCTGTACGGTCGACTGGAACACGGACAAAGAGCATCCGAACCAGTTTTTCTGCCCATGCCACTATGGGCGCTATGAGAAGGACGGCACGAACGTTCCGGGGACGCCGCCGCAAGCTCCGCTTGACCGTTACGAGTACAAAGTGAAAGACGGCAAGCTGTATTTAGGCAAGGCGAAACCAAGAAAGGAGGCGTAATGCGTGTTAAACAAGCTGTATGACTGGGTCGATGAACGCTTAGATATTACGCCTTTATGGCGGGATATCGCCGATCACGAAGTTCCGGAGCACGTCAACCCCGCCCATCACTTTTCCGCCTTTGTCTATTGTTTCGGCGGGCTGACGTTTTTTGTCACGGTCATTCAAATTTTGTCAGGCATGTTTTTGACGATGTACTACGTCCCGGATATTAAAAACGCGTGGGAATCGGTGTATTACTTGCAAAACGAAGTGGCGTTCGGCCAAATTGTGCGCGGCATGCACCATTGGGGGGCGAGCTTGGTCATCGTCATGATGTTTTTACATACGCTGCGCGTCTTTTTCCAAGGGGCTTATAAAAAGCCGCGCGAAATGAACTGGATCGTCGGCGTATTGATCTTTATGGTGATGATGGGTCTTGGCTTCACCGGCTACTTGTTGCCGTGGGATATGAAAGCGCTGTTTGCGACGAAAGTTGGTTTGCAAATCGCGGAAGCGACGCCGCTCATTGGCCCGGCCATTAAGACGCTGTTAGCTGGGGACCCGGAAATTGTCGGCGCGCAAACGTTGACGCGCTTTTTTGCCATTCACGTCTTCTTCTTGCCGGCCGCTTTGCTCGGCTTAATGGCAGCGCACTTTTTAATGATTCGCAGACAAGGCATTTCCGGTCCGCTATGATCGGTCGGCCCGCGTTTAGAGGCGATAGAAAAAAGGAGGGAACCACGCAATGCATCGCGGAAAAGGAATGAAATTCGTCGGCGATTCCCGTGTTCCCGCGGTGAGAAAACCGAATATTCCAAAGGACTATTCGGAATATCCCGGGAAAACGGAAGTGTTTTGGCCGAACTTCCTGCTCAAGGAATGGTTGGTCGGATCGGTCTTTCTCGTCGGTTTCTTATGCTTGACGGTCGCCCATCCGTCGCCGCTTGAGCGGATCGCCGACCCGACGGACACGACGTACGTGCCGCTGCCTGACTGGTATTTCTTGTTCTTATACCAATTGCTCAAATATTCGTATGCGTCTGGTCCGTATACGGTCGTCGGCGCGATCATCATCCCGGGGTTGGCGTTCGGCGCGCTCTTATTGGCGCCGTTTTTGGACCGCGGCCCAGAGCGCCGTCCTTGGAAGCGTCCGGTCGCGACCGGGATGATGCTGTTGGCGCTTGCGGCGATGATTTATTTGACATGGGAAGCGGTCGTCACACACGACTGGAAAAAAGCGGCTGAACAAGGGAAAATTCGGGCGGAAGTGAAAATTGACACGAACGCGGAAGGCTATAAAATCGCCCAAGCGAACACATGTACATCGTGCCACGGACAAAACTTGTCCGGCGGTGCTGGTCCGTCGCTCATCGGCACCGGCTTGAAACCGGAAGAAATCGCGAAAATCGCGAGAGAAGGGAAAGGCAACATGCCGCCCGGCGTCTTTAAGGGCACGGATGAAGAGTTGAAAAAACTGTCCGAATTCATCGCTGGACTGAAAGCGGAATAATCGTTTCGACACGAAAAAGCTGACTCGCGTTAGTCAGCTTTTTTCGTGCCAACATGAAACCGAGGCGAGGTGCAGATGATGGCATGGCTTTATGCGCTGTTGGCTTCCCGGCCGGTTGTTTGGCTGCTCTTGTTCGTCAACGCGGCCGGCACCATCTATGGATATTATTGGTATCGTTATCAACTTGCCGATACGCCGCCCATCTTTTTGCCGTTTGTTCCCGACAGTCCGACGGCGAGCCTTTTTTTTCTTGTCGTCCTTGTGGCATGGCTTTTCGGCAGGTCGGCGCCGCTTTTTGAAGCGTTGGCTTTGGTGACGCTTGTTAAGTATGGAATTTGGGCGGTCGTTATGAATGTGCTCGTTTGGCGCGTCACCGGCACGCTCGATTGGGCCGGGTGGATGCTGATCGTTTCGCACGGGGCGATGGCGATCGAAGGAATGCTGTACGCCCGGTTTTATCGATTCCGCTTCCTTCACCTTATGCTGGCGGCCGTGTGGACGCTGCATAACGATGTCATCGACTACGTTTTTGGCATGATGCCGCGCTATAGTGTCCTGGCTGACTACGCCAACGAAATCGGCTATTTTACGTTTTGGTTGAGCATCGCATCGATTGCCGCTGCGTATCAGCTTGGCGTCCGCCTCCGGCGCCAGCCGCTTCTGCCGGGCGGCATGTCTTTCCGGCAGGCATCAGAGTAGAGCGTTGAACACAAGGAGGAACGTTGGGCGGCAGCTTTCTATTATAGATGCAACGAAGAAGTTTAACATATCCTTGACGGAAAAGCGGTTTGTCCATTTTCGACTGTCGAAGGCAAGCCACAGGCTTGCCTCCGTCACGCCAAGGCGTGACGGAAGACCGAACAACCGCCTGCCCTAAAGACCCATATATGGGTCTTTAAGCGGCGTTGTTCGGTCTCCCGACAGTCGATCAGATACTCGGTAAAAGCTGCAAATGGTAAAGCTTCGAATTGCATCTATATAGCAGTTGCCTGGTCTACTCTTGTCCACTCCTTCATACATTGTACTAGTGGATGAGGGAGGGACGATGATGAAGCGAATCGGGCTAGCCATGTTGTTGTCGCTCGCCTTTTTATGGCCAGCGCCCATTGGCGCGGCTGGACAAACAAACGGTTGGGAGCAGTTGGACGATATTTCCGACGAGGCGCTGCAATTGGCGAAAAACGGTCGTTTTGCCGAAGCAAAAGAAGTGCTCCGCTATTTTTCCAAGCGGTTTTTCGCCCTTGGGGCAAAAGAACGGTTGAAATCGGCCGATGAATTGCGGGCGGTGACCGTGACGCATGAGCAGGCAGTCAAGGCGATGACGGCGCCGATCTCCGCGGAAGACAAAGTGGCGGCGATCACCCAGTTTCGCCTTGTTGTTGACGCCATCCATTCGACATACCAGCCGCTTTGGACGGAGATGGAGCCGGCTGTCATGGAGGCGTTTGCCGCGGTCGAAAAGGCGGCACAACAAGGCGAGCAGAAAGCGTATGCCGCTGCCCTCCGCCAGTTGCTTGACCGCTATACATTGATCGAGCCGAGTGTGAAAATCGACGTGCCGCCGGATATCGCGACAAAGGTCGATGATGATCTTGAGGCGTTGCAGGCCGCCGCGTTTTGGCAACGCGGCGAAGACGAGCAGCGCGAGCAACTTGCCGATGCGCGTCAAGATCTTGAAGCGCTGTTTGCCGGGGTGAAAAAGGACGAAGCTGATCCGTCGCTGATTTGGGTGATGATTTCCACTGGCGGAGTGATCGTGTTGACGCTGACGTACGTTGGCTGGCGGAAGTACAAAGGAGAAAAGGAAGAGAAGCGGGCGCGGCAGCCGGAAGACTAAGCACCGGCGCTTTTTGCGAGGGGGAAACGTTTCCCCCTCTTTTTTGTTTTCCCGTCGCTTTGTGCAAGCACCGCCCCGGCACTTTCAAGCGGCGCTTGCCGGGCTTGTCCCGGTTGGGCTTTCGCGCCAGCGGCTTTTCATGGTTCCAGCGGCCGCTTTTGTTCATCGAGCGTAAACCCTTCGCCGAGCACATCATGCACATCGGTGACGGCGACGAACGCATGCGGATCAACGGATATAATGACACTTTTTAAGCGCGGCAGTTCGTTTTTGGCGACGACGCAATACAAGACGTCGCGGTCGCGCTTCGTATACGAGCCGCGCCCTTTCAGCACGGTGACGCCGCGCTCCATCTCTGTCAAGATCCGGTTGGCGATCTCTTCGCTTTTTTCTGAGATGATGGTCGCCCCTTTTGCCGCATAGCCGCCTTCCTGCAGAAAATCAATGACCCGGGCGGCGATAAAGACGGCGACCAACGTATACATCGCCTCGCGGTATGACAGGTAAAGAAGAAGCGACAATGTGATGACGGTGGCGTCAAAGGCAAACATCGTTTTGCCCATGCTGATGCCTTTATATTTATGGACGAGGCGCGCGATAATATCGACGCCTCCGGTTGTGCCGCCGTAGCGGAAAATAATGCCGAGGCCGACGCCGATAAAGACGCCGGCAAACAAGGCGGCGAGCGTCATGTCATGTCGAAGCGGCATATGAATCATGTAGCGTTGAAAGATGGACAAAAAGACGGAAACGGCGACCGTGCCGATGACGGTATAGAGAAACGTTTGGCGGCCGAGCAGCTTCCAGCCGATGAAAAAGAGCGGAATGTTGAGCGCCAAGTTGGTGATCGCTGGATCCAGTCCGAACAAAAAATAAAGAAGAAGCGTAATGCCGGTAAACCCGCCTTCCGCCAAATTGTTTTGCATGTTGAAATGAACGAGCCCGAAGGCGAAAATAGCGGCGCCAAGCAAAATAAACAGGCAGTTTTTGATCTTTAGTCCAAAAATCATACCGTCCCTCCGTCCGCAAAAATAGTCGGCGCCCTTAATTATAGAGGAACTTGTCCATATAGGCAATGACGAGCGAAAACGGGCGGATTGACAGCGGGCGAAAACATTTGTCAAATGCGCCGCTTTTCGCTAACATGAAAACAGACGAGGTGACAAGCCATGCAGGAGAAAACGATGAAACAAATGCAACAGGAAGTGGATGACTATATCAGTCAATTCAAAGAAGGCTATTTCAGCCCGCTCGCCATGCTGGCGCGGCTGACGGAAGAGCTCGGCGAGCTGGCGCGCGAGGTGAACCATTACTACGGGGAAAAACCGAAAAAGGCGACCGAACAAGAAAAAACGGTGGAAGAAGAGCTGGGCGATTTGCTGTTTGTGCTCATTTGCTTCGCCAATTCGCTCGGCATTGATTTGCAGGCGGCGCACGACCGGGTGATGGACAAGTTTCGCACCCGCGACCGCGACCGCTGGACGCGGAAGGAGGAAGGATCATGACGATTCGCATTGTCATCGCGGGGCCGCGCGGCCGCATGGGCCGAGAAGCGGTTGCGCTCGTGCAGCAAACCGATCACTTTGAACTGGCTGCGGTCATCGACCGCCGTTACGATGGACAAAATTTAGCGGAGATCGACCGATTTTCCGGCGTCAACGCCCCGATTTACACCGATGCGGCCCGCTGTTTTGCGGAGGTGAAGCCGGATGTATTGATCGATTTGACAACGCCGGAAGCCGGAAAGCGGCACACCGAGCTGGCGCTGCGTTACGGCGTTCGTCCGGTCGTCGGCACGACTGGATTTACGCCGGAAGATATCGAGCGGCTCACCAAGCTGGCGGAAGAGAAAGAAATCGGCGCCATCATCGCGCCGAACTTTGCCGTCGGAGCGGTGTTGATGATGAAATTCGCCCGCATGGCGGCCAAATATTTCACTGATGTGGAAATCATTGAATTGCACCATGATCAAAAGCTTGACGCACCGTCCGGAACGGCATTGAAGACGGCGCAGCTCATTGCCGAAGTGCGACCGTCGAAAAAGCAAGGCCACCCGAACGAAAAGGAAACGCTTGCTGGCGCGCGCGGCGCCGCTTACGACGGCATCCCGATCCACAGCGTCCGTCTGCCGGGCTTTGTCGCTCATCAAGAAGTGATTTTCGGCGGCAACGGCCAGACGTTGACGATCCGCCACGATTCGTTCGACCGCCGCTCGTTTATGTCCGGGGTGAAGCTGGCAGTGGAAACGGTGATGCATTTACATACGCTTGTCTATGGGCTGGAGCATATTTTGGAATAGTGTGCAAACTGCGCAAACGGGGGAGAATGGAATGAAAATCGCGTTAATTGCCCATGACCAAAAAAAGGCAGAGATGGTCGCATTTGCGACCGCCTATGCGCCTGTGCTTGCAAACCATGAATTGTACGCCACCGGCACGACCGGCTTGCGCATCCAGGAGGCGACCGGTCTTCCCGTTCATCGCTTCCAATCGGGGCCGTACGGAGGCGACCAAGAAATCGGGGCGATGATCGCCCGCAATGAAATGGATCTGGTCATTTTTTTCCGCGATCCGCTCACCGCCCAGCCGCATGAGCCGGACATCAGCGCATTGATGCGGCTTTGCGACGTCTATGCCGTGCCGTTGGCGACGAACATCGGCACGGCCGAGCTGCTCATCCGCGCGTTGGAGCGCGGCGATTTGGCATGGCGCAGCATTGTGCGCGGCCGAACAAAAGGCGGGGAGGAATCGAAAACAGAAAGGTGACAGCGATGATGGAAACGTGTGACTTGTTGGCGTTCGGCGCCCATCCGGATGATGTCGAAATCGGCATGGGAGGGACGATCGCCAAATACGTACGCCGTGGGTACCGTATTGTCATTTGCGACTTGACGCAAGCCGAGCTGTCGTCCAACGGCACGGTCGACGAGCGGCAGAGAGAGGCGGCCGAGGCGGCCCGCCGGCTCGGTGTATCCGAGCGGTTCAATCTTGGGCTGCCTGACCGCGGCCTTTATGTCGAGGAAGAGGCGATCCGCCAGATCACAGCGGTCATCCGCCGCTGCCGGCCGCGCCTTGTATTCGCCCCCTATTGGGAAGATCGACATCCGGATCACGGGCGATGCGCCCGCCTTGTCGAGGAAGCGGTCTTTTCCGCCGGCATCCGCCGCTATGGCGCCGGAGAGCTTGGCGATGCGCACCGCGTTCGGGCGGTGTATTATTATATGATCAATGCCTTTTGCCGCCCGCATTTTCTCATCGATATTAGCGAAACGATCGATGACAAGCTGGACAGCCTGCGCGCGTACGAAAGCCAGTTTCAAAAACGGCCTGGCTCGGTTGACACCCCGCTGACCAACGGCTACATCGAGATGATTGAAAGCCGCGAGCGCTGGTTCGGTCAACAAATCGGCGCGGCGTATGCGGAAGGGTTTTTGACGAAAACGCCGATTCATCTTTCCAATTTGTTTGAGGAGGAGCGATGAAGCTGAAAATCGGGATTGTTTGCTATCCGACGGTCGGGGGCTCCGGAGTGGTCGCCACTGAGCTTGGCAAGCTGCTGGCGGAGCGGGGGCATGAGATTCACTTTATCTCATCGAGCATGCCGTTTCGTTTGAATAAAGTGTACGGCAACATTTATTATCATGAAGTCAGTGTCAACCAATATTCCGTCTTTCAATACCCGCCGTACGATTTGGCATTGGCAAGCAAAATTGCTGAGGTGGCAAAGCGGGAACGGCTCGATGTGCTTCATGCCCATTACGCCGTTCCTCATGCCGTCTGTGCGGTGTTGGCGCGGCAAATGGTCGGCGAGCTGCCGATCATCACGACGCTGCACGGCACGGATATCACCGTGTTAGGCTATGACCCGTCGCTTTCCGATATGATCAAATTTGGCATCGAGCAGTCGGATATCGTTACGGCGGTGTCTGACGCCCTTGCCCGGCAGACGTATGAACTGCTCGATGTGCAAGCGACGATCCATACCGTCTACAATTTTGTCGATGAACGCGTCTACCGTCGCCGGGAAGCGGGCCATTTACGGCGCGAGTACGGCATTCGCGACGATGAACGAGTTGTGATCCATGTCTCGAATTTCCGGAAAGTGAAGCGTGTGCCTGATGTAGTGAGAGCGTTTGCCATCGTGCGCCGGCACGTGCCAGCCAAGCTCTTGCTTGTCGGCGACGGTCCGGAAATGACCGTCGTCTGCCGGCTTGTGAAAGAGCTTGGGCTGCAAGATGATGTCCGCTTTTTAGGAAAACAGGATAAACTCGAAGAGCTGTATTCGATCAGTGATGTGATGATGCTTTTGTCGGAAAAAGAAAGCTTCGGGCTCGTATTGCTTGAAGCGATGGCGTGCGGCGTTCCGTGCATCGGCACGGCCATCGGCGGGATTCCGGAAGTGATTGAGGATGGGAAAACCGGGTTTTTATGCCCGCTTGGCGATGTCAAAGAGGCGGCAAGACAGGCGATGGCGCTGTTGACAGACTGCCGGTTGCACGCTGAGATGGCAAGACAGGCGGTGCAAACGGTCGAGCGCAAGTTCCGCTCGGCCGACATCGTCGGCCAGTATGAACAGCTGTACGCTTCGCTTGCGGCAAGGAAGGTGAAACGATGAAACCGCCGTTTGAACAGGCGCTCGGCATTATCCGACAATTGAAGCGGCATGGCTATGAGGCGTATTTTGTCGGCGGCGCGGTGCGCGACTTGTTGATCGGGCGTGCGATCGGCGACGTCGATATCGCGACAAGCGCTCTGCCGGAAGAAGTGATGCGCTTGTTTCCGAAAACGATCGACGTCGGTTCGAAACACGGCACGGTCGTCGTCGTGCATGAAGGAACGGCGTACGAAGTGACGACATTCCGCACGGACGGCGATTATGAAGACCATCGCCGTCCGGAGTCGGTGACGTTCGTTCGTTCGCTTGAGGAAGACTTAAAGCGCCGCGATTTCACGATGAACGCCATCGCCATGGATGAACGCGGAACGATCATTGATCCGTTTGGCGGACAAGAGGCGATCGAGCGGCGGCTCATTTGCACGGTCGGGGCGGCGGACGAACGGTTTCGCGAAGATGCGCTCCGCATGATGCGGGCTGTTCGCTTCGTCAGCCAACTTGGATTTGCCCTTGCTGAGGACACGAAGCGGGCGATCGTCCAAAACGCACCGCTTATGGCCCACATTTCTGTCGAACGGATGACCATGGAAATGGAAAAACTGCTCGCCGGTCCGTTCGTTGCCGAAGCGCTGCCGCTGTTGGCCGATACCGGGCTGTTCGCTTATTTGCCTGGGCTGGCCGAAAAAGAGCAGCTGCTGCGCTCGGCCGCCGCCTTTCGCTGGCCGTGGCTTACAAAGCGTGAAGAGCGCTGGGCGCTTCTTTGCCGCGCGCTTGATGTCAAAGACATTCGTCCGTTTTTGCGCGCCTGGAAGCTTCCCAACAAAGTAATCGATGAAGCTGGCGCCATTTTGGCGGCGCTCGATGATGTCCCTAGGCCGGAGGCGTGGACGAACGAACAGTTGTTTTTGGCCGGCCTCGAGCGAGCGCTATCGGTTGAAGCGGTGCGCGCCGCGCTTTGCGGCGCGCCGTCTGAACCTCATCATGAGGAGCTCCGCCGCCGCTTTGCGGCGCTGCCGATCAAAACGAAAGGGGAGCTTGCCGTCAACGGGAAAGACGTCATTCGCTGGGCTGGAAAACCGGCCGGTCCGTGGGTGAAAGAGACGCTGGATGCCATCTGGCGGGCGGTCGTCAGCAGCGAAGTCGAAAATGAGAAGGAGCGGATTTACGCATGGCTCATGGAGCGCAATCGGACACACGAAAAAAACTGTTAGAGTTGTTTGCCGAAGCGAACGGCGAGTTTTTGTCCGGGCAAAAAATCAGCGAACAGCTCGGCTGTTCGCGGGCGGCGGTATGGAAGCATATCGAGGAGCTGCGCAAAGAAGGATTTGAACTCGAAGCAGTGCGCCGCCTTGGCTACCGGATTATCAGCACGCCGGATAAAGTGACGGCCAACGAAATCCAGCTCGGCTTAAAAACGGAAAAACTTGGCCACACGATCCACTTTTTTGACGAAGTCGATTCGACGCAGCGCATTGCGGCAAGGCTCGCGTATGAAGGGGCGCCGGAAGGAACGCTCGTCGTCGCGGAAGAGCAAAAGGCTGGGCGCGGGCGTTTGGATCGGAAATGGTTTTCCCCAAAAGGGACGGGCATTTGGATGAGCCTCATTTTGCGGCCGGCCATCCCGCCGCAGCGGGCGCCGCAGCTGACACTGCTTGCCGCGGTGGCCGTCAGCCAGGCGATTCAGGAAGTGACCGGGCTTGTCCCAGACATTAAATGGCCGAATGACATTTTGCTTGACGGCAGAAAGTGCGTCGGCATTTTAACGGAGCTGCAAGCCGACCCTGACCGCGTCCATTCGGTCATCATCGGCATCGGCATCAACGTCAACCAAACGATCGAGCAGTTTCCGGAGGATATCCGGGCCATCGCGACATCGCTGGCCATTGAAAAGGGCGGGCCCGTAAAGCGCGCCCCGCTCATTCAAGAAATTTTGTTCCGGCTTGAGCGGCTGTATGAGCAATATTTGGCGCATGGCTTCCGTCCGATTAAGCTTCTTTGGGAAGGGTACGCCGTTTCGATCGGCAAGCCGGTGACAGCGAGAACGCTGAACGGCGTGATTCGCGGCATCGCCCGCGGCATCACTGACGACGGGCTGCTCATCCTTGAAGATGAGCAAAAGAACATCCATTACATCCATTCTGCCGATATTCAGTTCTAATTTGCCACTAGAAAAATTGTAACAATTTTGTTAAAATACAAAGCGAGGAAAAGGGCAGTATCTTTCGCAAGAAGAACTGCACCGAGGCCGACAGCACGAATAGGTGAAGGAAATGATCTGCCTTGATCCTTTTTTGAAGGACTAGGACAGAGGGATGAACGAAACCGACGGTGGTTTTATGGCGTCCTTCTTTCTCAAGGCGGGAAAGAAGGACGTTTTGTTTCGGGCGGTTCATCTCCTCTGCAGTCAAAGAGGAGGGAACGAAAATGAAAGCGAAAACCGATTTTTTCCACATGAAGCAGGCGGGCGAGCCGATCGTGATGGTGACCGCCTACGATTTTCCGTCCGCGAAGCTTGCCGAGCAAGCCGGCGTCGACATGATTTTGGTCGGCGATTCGCTCGGCATGGTTGTGCTCGGGTATGATTCAACGATCCCGGTGACGGTCGATGATATGATCCACCATACGAAGGCGGTTCGCCGCGGTGCGCCGAACACGTTTATTGTCACCGATATGCCGTTTATGTCGTACCATGCGTCCAAAGAAGAGGCGCTGCAAAACGCCCGCCGCATCATGCAAGAGTCAGGGGCGAACGCCGTTAAAGTCGAAGGGGCGGATGAAGTCGTCGACATGATTGCCGCGCTGACGAAAGCCGGCGTGCCGGTCGTTGCCCATCTCGGGTTGACGCCGCAATCGGTCGGCGTTCTTGGCGGCTATAAAGTGCAAGGCAAAGATGCCGAAAGTGCGAAAAAGCTGCTCGATGATGCGAAACAATGCGAGCAGGCGGGAGCGATCGCCCTTGTCTTAGAGTGTGTTCCGAAGCAGCTCGGGGCGGCCATGGCCCGGGAACTCACCATTCCCGTCATCGGCATCGGCGCTGGGGCGGAAGTCGACGGTCAAGTGCTCGTGTATCACGATTTGCTTGGCTACGGTGTCACCCGCGTGCCGAAGTTTGTGAAACAATACGCGTCCATCCAAGAGACGATCGTCGAGGCGTTAGCCAACTACGTCGCTGATGTCAAACTGCGCCAGTTCCCGGAGCCGGCGCACACGTTTACGATGAAGGAAGAAGAATGGGTGGCGCTTTACGGAGGAAAGCAAGGATGATCGTGATGGATCAGATTGCAGCGATGCAGGCGCTCATGCGCCAATATCGCCGTGAAGGAAAGACGATCGGGTTCGTTCCGACGATGGGCTATTTGCATGAAGGGCATACCTCCCTCATCGATCGGGCGCGCGCGGAAAACGACATCGTCGTCCTAAGCGTTTTCGTCAACCCGCTTCAGTTCGGACCGAACGAAGACTTTGCCCGCTATCCGCGCGATTTCGAGCGCGACCGGCGCATCGCCGAACAGCATGGAGTCGACGTCTTGTTCCATCCGGAAGCGGACGAGATGTATCCGGAGCCGCTTACCGTACGAGCGATCGTTCAAGCGCGCGCCGACGTGCTGTGCGGACGGTCGCGCCCCGGCCATTTTGACGGCGTGGCGACGGTGCTCATTAAGCTGTTCAACATTGTTATGCCCGACCGCGCGTACTTTGGGATGAAAGATGCCCAACAGGTGGCGGTCGTCGACGGCTTGATCCGCGATCTCAATTTTCCGATCGAGCTCGTGCCGGTGCCGACGGTCCGCGAGGCGGACGGGCTGGCGAAAAGCTCGCGCAACGTCTATTTGTCGCCGCAAGAACGGAGTGAGGCGCCGGCGCTGTATGCAGCGCTTCAAGCGGCCGCTTCCGCCGTCGAACGAGGAGAGCGGAGCGCAGCGGCCATCCGCCGGATGGTTAGAGAGCATATTGAAGCGCATACGCACGCTGAGATCGATTATGTCGAAGTATGTTCATATCCGGATTTGACGCCGCTTGAGACGCTCGCCGGGACAGTGCTGATCGCTGTCGCCGTCCGATTTGCGAGCGCCCGGTTGATCGACAATATCATGATTGAGTTGCCCAAAACCGGCGAACAAGGGGATGGAAAGGGGGAGCAAGCATGTTTCGCACGCTCATGAACGCCAAAATTCACCGCGCTCGTGTAACAGAGGCCAATCTCGATTACGTCGGCAGCATTACGATCGATGAAGATATTTTGGATGCCGTCGGCATTGTGGCTAATGAAAAAGTACAGGTAGTGAACAATAATAATGGAGCCCGTTTTGAAACATACGTCATCCCCGGCGAGCGCGGCAGCGGCGTCTTTTGCCTAAACGGCGCCGCCGCCCGCCTTGTGCAAAAAGGGGACGTTATTATCGTCATCTCATATGTGCTCGTTCCAGAGGAAAAAATCGCCGCCCATCGACCGAAAATCGCGATTATGGACGAAAACAACCGGATTGTGCAGCTCATCGCCGAAGAGCCGGCGCATACGGTTTTATGAGGGCAAAAAGGGGCTTTCCGCCCCTTTTCGTTTTGAGGTGATCGTTTATGGCAACGCGCTTTGTCATCATTGACTTGGAGACAACCGGAAATGGGCCGAAAAAAGGCGATCGGATCATCCAGCTCGGCATGGCGGTCGTCGAAGATGGCCTGATTGTCGAACGGTTTGCCAGCTTTTTTAACCCGGAACGGCCCATTCCGCTGTTCATTCAGCAGCTGACGAACATCAACGAACAGATGGTCGAAGGAGCGCCGCTGTTTGCTGACAAGGCGGGCGAGATCGCCGCCTTGATGCACGGTGCTTACTTTGTCGCCCATAACGTCGACTTTGATTTGCCGTTTTTGCAGGCCGAGCTTGAACGGGCTGGCTGGCCGCCGTTTTCTGGTCCGACGATCGATACGGTCGAGCTCGCCCGCATCGTGTTGCCGACTGCCGAAAGCTATAAGCTCGGCGATTTGGCGAGGCAGCTCGGCCTCCACCACAATCGTCCGCATCAAGCGGACAGCGATGCGGAAGTGACCGCCAAGCTGTTCATTGCCTTGCTCAAGCGGCTCTCCCGTCTGCCGCTTATGACGCTTGAGCAACTGCGCGGTCTTGCCCGCCACTTGAAAAGCGATATTTACTTGCTCCTTGATGCGGTCATCGCCAAAAAGCGGAACAAGGCGCCGGCCGACCGCGCTGTCGCCGTATACCGCGGCATTGCGTTGAAACAACCGGCGCCGGAGCCAGATGAGAGCGATCGGCGCCCCGCTTTGGCTTCGTTCGCTGCCTTTTGCGAACAGGAGCCGCCCCTTCCGCTTCCCGGCTACAAGCGGCGCGCGGGGCAGTGGGAGATGATGCGGCTCGTTTATGAGGCGCTGTCGACGTCCCAGCACGCGCTCATTGAAGCAGGGACCGGACTTGGCAAATCGCTCGCCTATTTGATTCCCGCTGCTTTTTTTGCCTGTGAGCAGCAAGAGCGGGTCGTCATCAGCACGCATACCCTCCAGCTGCAGGAGCAGCTCATTCGCCGCGATTGGCCGGTATTGCGGCAAATCGCGCCGTTTCCGCTCCGCGTTGCCGTTTTGAAAGGGAAGCAAAATTACTTATCCCTTGACAAGTTCGCTTCGTTTTTGTCGGAGCCGTCTGACACGTACGATGCGGCTCTCTTGAAGTGCCAGGTGCTCGTTTGGCTGCTTGAGACCGACAGCGGCGACTTGGACGAATTGAATGTGTCATCCGGCGCCCGTCTCCTATTGTCCGCGCTTGCCATCGGCGAAGAGGAAGACGGCGGGCGGCATCATTTTTTCGCCCGGGCGAAAGAGCGCTCCGAACGGGCGGATGTGGTCATTACCAACCATGCGCTTTTGCTTCATGATTTGACCGGCCCGGCGCCGCTTCTGCCGCCGTTTCGCCATCTGATCATCGATGAGGCGCATCGGCTTGAAGATGCCGCCGCCCGGTGTTTTGGCGAGCAGATTGGCTATGTGTCGTTTCGCCTGCTGACCGCCAAAATCGCGCAGACGATCGCGAAATGGGTAGAAGCAGAACAGGACGCACCGAATGGGGCTCTTGTCCGTTGCCAGCAACGCCTTGAGGAGCTGCAGTTTGAAGGGGACGAGCTGTTCCGCCTGTTGCACCGCTATGCGTTGGACAAAAAGCCGGCTCGCGCTGGACGTTGCCGCTATCGCTTTTCGCCGACGGACGAACAGAGCCGGGCGTGGCAGGCGGCGGTGGAGTTATGCTGGCGCCTGCGCGATTTGGCGGCGGCGCTATCCGCTGAAGCGAAGCCGCTTCTATCCGCTGATACGAGTGGCGATTTCCCACCATCCGCCTTGCTGTCGGCTGATTTGGCGGCTCTCAACCGGCAAATGGCTGCGCTCGTGCGTTTGCTGACCGAAAAGGAGCCGGGTGTCGTCCGGTGGATCGAAGCGGACGAAAAAGGGGCGGCGAACGCTGTCCGCCTTTACTCGCAGCCGGTTGACCTTGCTGACTTTTTCGCCGATCAACTGTTTATGAAAAAACGGAGCGTCGTTTTGACGTCGGCGACGCTCACTGTCCGCGGCCGGTTCACGTATATGGCGGCGCGTCTCGGTCTTGAGGATTTTTATCCACTTTGCCGCTCGTTTCCGTCGCCGTTTCGTTACGAGGAGCAGGCCGCGCTCTTCGTGCCGGCGGACATGCCGCTCGTTTCTGCCGTGCCGCTTGAAGATTACGCCGAAGCGGTCGCCGCTTCGGTGCTTGCGATCGCCCGACGCCTCGGACGGCGGGTGCTTGTGTTGTTCCCTTCGTATGAACTGTTGAAACTGACGGTTGATGCGTTGAAGACGGAGGAAGAAGGCGAGCCGTTTGTTTTGATCGCTCAAGGGGTGCAAAGCGGCAGTCCGGCAAAGCTCTTGCGGACGTTTTTGCAGTTTGAGCATGCGGTGTTGTTTGGGACGAGCAGCTTTTGGGAAGGGGTCGATCTGCCAGGTTCAGCGCTCGATGTGCTTGTCATCGCCCGCTTGCCGTTTGCGCCCCCGGACGATCCCGTGATGGAGGCAAAAAGCAAGCGCATTCGCCTAGAAGGCGGCGATCCGTTTTCCGAGCTGGCGCTTCCTGAGGCGGTGCTTCGTTTTAAGCAAGGGTTTGGCCGCCTCATTCGCACGGAAGACGACAAAGGAGCCGTATTTGTACTGGATCGGCGGCTTTTGGCTTCCCCGTACGGCGCGGATTTTCTCGCTTCCTTGCCGCCGCTTTCGGTGCATGAAGGCGCGCTTTCTGAGCTGCTCGACAAGGCGGAAACTTGGCTTTCGTAAAGCGGGCTTTATTTCTCATAAAGATGGACGAAACGGCGCAATCTAAAGGTGTCAGGCGGCAAAAAACCCCGCATGAAGCGGGGGGAAAGAAGCAAATTGGCGTTGACGGTGTAGGCGGGCAAATTTGTTATGAAATGATCGGACAAACCTGCTATAATAGGGAAGAAGCACAACTGCGATGACAGTTTGCGCCTTGCCGTTTGGCTTTGTCGGCTTGGCCGCAGAGGTGCGAAGAAGCACGCCTTTTGTCATCTTCGCTGTATTTGTATTGTTGCCGGAGCCGCCGGCGTGTATAAGTAACAAAATTTGCGCCGCACAGGAGGAAACGACGAAAATGGAAAGCAAAATCGAAGTGCTCGCTACCGTCAAAGTTCAGCACTCCGACGACTTGTACAAAATTGTCGACTGCTTGAACCGAACGCTAAAGCGCGACAATTTGATGTTTGGCCTTGCCTTGGATGAAAACGACAAGCGCCAGGCCATCTTTACGATTTATCGGACGTGATCACGATGAAAAAGTGGGGTTGGTTCACTCTGCTTTTTTTTGGATTCCTCATTTGGCAGGCATGGTCGATTTATGACGAGGCGATGGCGCCCAAACGGCTGATGGTGGAACATGCGTTGGCCCGGGCGAAGGAAGCCGCCGGGCTTGCTGATGTGAAGAAAGTCTATACATATTATGGCGACGAAGCGTGCACCGTATTCATCGGAAGAACAAAACAAGGGAAAGCGGTCGTCGTTTGGGTGCCTGAAAAAGAGGGAAATGTCGTCGTCAAGGGCGTGGACAGCGGCATCAGCGAGGCGGAAGCGCGCGCCATTTTGCAGCGCGACCGCCGACCGCGGCGCATCATCGACGCGACGCTTGGCATGGAAAAAGGCGTGCCTCTTTGGGAGTTGACATATATTGATGCGGAAGGAAGGTATTCGTTTTATTACCTTCACTTTGCGGATGGGGCCTTCCTGAAGAGGTACAGT
Organism: Geobacillus thermoleovorans; assembly: GCF_001610955.1. Classification (GTDB taxonomy): domain Bacteria; phylum Bacillota; class Bacilli; order Bacillales; family Anoxybacillaceae; genus Geobacillus; species Geobacillus thermoleovorans. The sequence goes on along the minus strand of NZ_CP014335.1, from coordinate 2,079,999 downwards.
TTTCAACAGTGAGGACGTGAGGGGGAAGAAGCGATGAAACTGGCAAAACGGGTGGCGTCGCTGACGCCATCGGCGACATTGGCCATTACGGCGAAAGCAAAGGAACTGAAAGCGGCCGGATACGACGTGATCGGCCTTGGGGCCGGCGAACCGGATTTCAACACGCCCCAGCACATTATCGCGGCAGCCGTCAAGGCGATGAATGAAGGGCATACGAAATATACGCCATCAGGCGGGCTGCCGGCGCTGAAAGAGGAAATCATCAAAAAATTTGCCCGCGATCAAGGGCTTTCATACGAGCCGGCGGAAATCATCGTCTGCGTAGGGGCGAAGCATGCGCTGTATACGCTCTTTCAAGTGCTGCTTGATGAAGGCGATGAGGTCATCATTCCGACGCCGTATTGGGTGAGCTACCCGGAACAAGTGAAGCTGGCTGGCGGCGTTCCGGTTTATGTTGAGGGGCTGGAGGAAAACGATTTTAAAATTACGCCGGAACAGCTGAAAGCGGCCATTACGCCGCGGACAAAAGCGGTTATTCTCAACTCCCCGAGCAATCCGACCGGCATGATTTATACGGCCGAGGAGCTGAAAGCGCTCGGGGAAGTATGCTTGGCGCATGGCGTGTTGATCATTTCGGACGAAATTTATGAAAAATTGATTTACGGCGGGGCGAAACATGTGTCGATCGCCGAACTGTCGCCGGAGCTGAAGGAGCAGACGATCATCATCAACGGCGTATCGAAATCGCACTCGATGACAGGGTGGCGCATCGGCTACGCGGCTGGGCCGAGAGATATCATAAAAGCGATGACGGATTTAGCAAGCCATAGCACATCGAATCCGACATCGATCGCCCAATATGCCGCTATTGCCGCCTACAGCGGTCCGCAAGAGCCGGTTGAACAAATGCGCCAAGCGTTTGAAAAGCGGCTTGACATCATTTATGACAAGCTTGTGCAAATTCCAGGCTTCACTTGCGTCAAACCGCAAGGAGCGTTTTATTTGTTCCCGAACGCCCGAAAGGCGGCGGATATGGCCGAATGCCGCACGGTCGACGAGTTCGTCGCCGTCTTGTTGGAGGAAGCGAAAGTCGCGCTTGTGCCTGGTTCTGGGTTTGGGGCGCCGGATTACGTCCGCTTGTCGTACGCGACCTCGCTTGAGGCGCTCGAGACAGCGATCGAACGCATCCGCCGGTTTATGGAGGCGCGGGCCTAAGGCGCTTTGCGCCAAGGTGTCAGAGTGGAAAGAAAAAGGGCGGCTTTGTTTGGCGCAAAGCCGCTTTTTCCGCGTCGGTCTGTCGGCTGGCTCCGGGCGGCTGCGCCGAAGGGCGATTGGTGGGGGCAGCATCGTTTTGCGCTGCTTTGGCTGGTCGTTGCCGTGACGCCGACGGAACGGTATAATAGCGAATGATGGACGTGTCGATTATTGGAGGGAATCAGTGCGTGAAAACGACGACGATTGCGGAAGTGAATCAATACGTAGGACAACAAGTGACGATCGGCGCTTGGCTGGCGAACAAGCGCTCAAGCGGGAAAATCGTCTTTTTGCAGCTGCGCGACGGCACTGGCTTTATTCAAGGCGTCGTCGAAAAGGCGAACGTCTCGGAAGAGGTGTTTCAACGCGCAAAAACATTGACGCAAGAAACGTCGCTCTATGTGACGGGCACGGTGCGCATCGACGAGCGCTCCCCATTTGGCTACGAGCTGTCGGTTGCCGATTTGCAAGTCATTCAAGAAGCAGTTGACTATCCGATTACGCCGAAAGAGCATGGCGTCGAATTTTTGATGGACCATCGCCACCTTTGGCTTCGGTCGCGGCGCCAGCACGCGATCATGAAAATTCGCAACGAAATCATCCGGGCGACGTATGAGTTTTTCAACGACCGCGGGTTTGTGAAAGTCGACGCCCCGATTTTGACTGGCAGCGCACCGGAAGGAACGACCGAACTGTTTCATACGAAATATTTTGATGAGGATGCCTATTTGTCGCAAAGCGGCCAGCTCTACATGGAAGCGGCGGCGATGGCGCTCGGCAAAGTGTTCTCATTCGGCCCGACGTTCCGCGCCGAAAAATCGAAAACACGCCGCCATTTGATCGAGTTTTGGATGGTGGAGCCGGAAATGGCGTTTTATGAGTTTGAAGACAATTTGCGGCTGCAAGAAGAGTACGTCTCCTACCTTGTGCAGTCGGTGCTCGAGCGCTGCCGGCTTGAACTCGGGCGGCTCGGGCGCGACGTGTCGAAGCTTGAGCTGGTCAAACCGCCGTTTCCGCGCCTAACGTATGATGAGGCGATCAAGCTGCTTCATGAAAAAGGATTGACCGACATCGAGTGGGGCGATGACTTCGGTGCGCCGCATGAGACGGCCATCGCCGAAAGTTTTGACAAACCGGTGTTCATCACCCACTATCCGGCCTCTTTGAAGCCGTTTTATATGCAGCCGGACCCCAACCGCTCCGACGTTGTGCTATGCGCCGATTTGATTGCGCCGGAAGGATACGGGGAAATCATTGGCGGCTCGGAACGGATTCACGATTATGAGCTGCTCAAGCGCCGCCTTGAAGAGCACCATTTGCCGCTTGAAGCGTATGAATGGTATTTGGATTTGCGCAAATACGGTTCTGTGCCGCATTCAGGGTTCGGGCTCGGCTTGGAGCGCACTGTCGCTTGGATTTGCGGCGTCGAACATGTGCGCGAGACGATTCCGTTCCCGCGGCTGCTCAACCGGCTTTATCCGTAAAAAACCCCCTGCAAAAAGGGGGTTTTTTCGCCGCCGTCATGTTATACTATAGTTGAGGTGCATCGGCATGGAAAAGAAAAAGGTGGCCGAATGGCTGGCGCAAGGAAGCATCGCCGTCCCGAAGCTGCTGCTTGGCCACTACAAGCAGCTTGGGTTGGGCGAGGGGGAGCTCGTCTTGCTTTTGCATATGCAGTCGTTTTTCGAAGAAGGCGTCTTGTTTCCGACGCCGGCCGAGCTGGCCGAAAGAATGACGGTCTCGGCAGCGGAATGCATGGATATGGTGCGTCGGCTCTTGCAAAAAGGGATGATCGCGATTGAAGAGCATACGGATGAACAAGGCATTCGCAACGAAAAATATACGCTTGAACCGCTTTGGGAGAAGCTCGTGCATCATTTGTACACCCAAGCCGCTCAACAGGGGGAACTCGGCCGGCAGGAGGAAGAGGAGAGCTTATACACCGTTTTTGAGCAGGAGTTTGGCCGCCCGCTCTCCCCGTTCGAGTGTGAAACGCTTGCGATGTGGATCGATCAAGACGGCCATGAGCCGGCCATCATTAAAGCGGCGCTGCGCGAAGCGGTGCTGTCGGGGAAGTTGAATTTCCGCTACATCGATCGCATCTTGTTTGAATGGAAAAAGAATGGCATTCGCACGATTGAACAGGCGCACGACTACGGCAAAAAGTTTCGCAAGCCGTCCTCCCGTTCGGCGAAACAGACGGCGGGAGAATTTAAACAGACGATCCCGTTTTTCAATTGGCTCGACTCGTAACGAGAGGCGCTGTCTCTCGTTTTTGTTTGTCCAAAAATGGCCAATCGAACCGGTAAAAGGCGTCGTTTTATTCGGGCCAATATGGCAATAAGGAGGAGACGAGGTGCTGACAAAGCAACAAATCCGCTACTGTTTGGATGAGATGGCAAAAATGTTTCCGGATGCGCATTGCGAGCTTTTGCACCGCAATCCGTTTGAGCTGCTGATTGCGGTTGTTTTGTCGGCGCAATGCACCGATGCGCTCGTCAACAAGGTGACGAAACGGCTGTTTGAAAAATATCGGACGCCGCACGATTATATTGCGGTGCCGCTTGAGGAGCTTGAGCAAGATATCCGCTCAATCGGCTTATATCGGAACAAAGCGCGAAACATTCAAAAGCTGTGCGCGATGTTGATTGACAAGTACAACGGCGAAGTGCCGCGCGACCGCGATGAGTTGATGAAGCTGCCGGGCGTCGGGCGGAAGACGGCGAACGTCGTTGTGTCCGTTGCGTTCGGCGTGCCGGCCATCGCTGTTGATACACACGTCGAGCGCGTCAGCAAACGGCTTGGCTTTTGCCGCTGGGACGACTCGGTTTTGGAAGTCGAGAAGACGCTGATGAAAATCATTCCAAAAGAAGAATGGTCGATCACCCACCACCGAATGATTTTTTTTGGCCGCTACCATTGCAAGGCGCAGTCTCCGCAATGTCCGTCATGTCCTCTTCTTCATTTATGCCGTGAAGGAAAAAAACGGATGCGAAAACGGGAGGAAAAAGCGGCAAATCAGAAGTGAACGGAACCGCGAAAGGGCTTGGTGAAGAAGGGCCAGCAGCATGTCGGTCGGTCATGAAAAAACGGATGGCGCAAAAGCCATCCGTTTTTTGGGAATGCAGCTGTTATGGACGGGTGCCAAGACCCGCTCCGGATCCGTTTTTTAACGGCGGGGAGACAGGCGGCGTTCCGCTGTTTGCACCTGTTCCGCCGTTCGTTCCGTTCGTTTGGCCGCTGTTGTTCGTTCCTTGGTTGTTTGTTCCATCCGTTTGGCCATTGTTTTGGTTGGCCCCGCCGCTGTTGCCATTTTCTTGTCCGCCGCTTGCGCCGCCGTTTTGTTCATTGTTGTTTCCCTGACCGTTTTCGTTTCCGTTATTCCCGCTGTTGCCTTGATCGGTGCCGCCGTTTTGCCCGCCGCTGCCTTGGCTGTCATCCCCCGGTTGTTGTGGCGCGGGAGTTTGATCTTCTCCGCCGGGGACATGAACGCTGGCTATGGCCGGTTTGCTCATTCGTTCGCCGTCTTTTGCGTACACGGCGATTGTGTACGTCCATCCTGGCGTCGGATTGGAAATCGTGATCGAACGGTCTTTTGTGGTGATCGTATTCGTTTGACCTTGGCCATCTTTGACGCGCACCTCGAAGATCGTCTCATCGGTTTGCTCATCGTATGACCACGAAACCGAGATGGCGTTCGCCGCTTGGTCGTACACAGCGGTCAACCCTTTCACCGCCGGCAGTTCTTCCGGCGCGTCGTTCGCCGTCTCCGTCGGCTCAGTGCCGCGCACGAACAATTCATACGTAATTTCGCTTTCCGGCGTGTATTTGCCGGCAAGTTTCGGCGGATTTGTGCCTTTTTTGATCGGCAGTCTGACGACGCTCTCCGGCTGCTTGAATTCCCCACTGCCGTCATCGGTATGGGACATTAAGTTTTTCAACAAGTATTTCGGGATTTTTTGTTCCTCTATACTAAGCTTTGCCGTGCTGCTTCGCTTGCTGAAGCCGACCCAAATGGCCGCCGTATAGTTTGGCGTATAGCCGACAATCCAGCTGTCCGGCACATCGTCTCTTTGGAGGCCAAATTTGGCGCCGTCTTCGCCGTAGTTCGTCGTTCCTGTTTTGCCCGCGAGCTCAAGCCCTGGGACATTAGCCAACACGCCGGTTCCGGAGCGGATGACCGTTTTCAGCACATCGGTGATCATATAAGCGGTATAGTCGTGCATCACCCGTTTCGGCTTTGGCTGCAAATCCATTTCCGTGCCGTCTGGGAAGACGATTTTCGTCACGGCATACGGCTTTGTGTAAATCCCGTTGTTGCCAAAGGCGGTGTAGGCCCCGGCCATTTGCAACGGTGACACATAGTTGGATACTCCCCCGATCGCATATGGCTCATATACTTCACTAAAGCCCATCCCAAGACGATTGGCAAACTCCATCGCCCGTTCTTTGCCGACGGCTTGGAACGTTTTTAACGCCGGGATGTTGCGTGATTTTGCCAGTGCCGTCCGCAAGGTGATCGGCCCCATATATCCCCCGCCGGCGTTGCGGATCGGCGTGCCGTCCGAATACGTATACGGCTCGTCAACAAGAATGTGCGCTGTTGACCATTTTAAATATTCGATCGCTGGACCGTAATCCAAAATCGGTTTGATCGTCGAACCGGGCTGGCCGACCGGTTTGATGGCGTAGTTGAAGCCAAATTCGACGTGGTCGCGGTGGCGACCGCCGCCTAACGCGCGAATGGCGCCTGTTTTTGTGTCGACGACGGCGATGCCGGATTGCAAATCCTTCTTATTGGTAAAGTATTTGTCAGAGTTTAATAGCTTTTCTACGTATGTTTGAACGTCTTGGTCGAGCGTTGTATAAATTTTCAGCCCATCTTCAAAGACGTTGACGTTCGCTTTGTCGGTCACTTCTTTGATCACTTCGTCAATGAAGGCGTCATACGGCACGGAGCTTTGCGATTTTTTCCGCTCAGCGAGCATCGACTGGATCGGCACTTGTTTCGCTTTTTCCGCTTCTTCCTGGCTGATAAAGCCATGTTTCGCCATGAGCGACAATACGGTATCGCGCCGTTTTTTCGCCGCCTCTGGATGGTCATACGGATTATACCGGTTTGGACTTTGCGGCATGCCGGCGAGCAAGGCCGCTTCCGGAAGAGTGAGCTTTTTCAAGTCTGTCTTGCCAAAATAATATTCGGCGGCGCGAGCGACGCCATAAATGCCGTCTGAATAATAAATTTTGTTCAAATACATTTCCAAAATTTCATGCTTCGAATATTTTTGTTCAAGCTGCAGCGCGAGCCATGCCTCTTGCGCTTTTCGCTTCAACGTTTTTTCTCTCGACAAAAACGTCATTTTGACGACTTGCTGAGTGATCGTGCTGCCGCCTTCTGCACCAAATCCTTCCTTGATGTTGGCGAGGACGGCGCCAGCCAAGCGGACGACATCGATGCCGTGATGTTCATAAAAGCGGGCGTCTTCCGTTGCCAGCACGGCATCTTCAAGCACTTTGGGCACGTCTTTATACGAAATGTACGTCCGCTTGTAGCCGCCAAGTTCGGCGACTTTCTTCCCATTCATATCGTACACGATGGAAGAGAGCGGGTCTTTAATTTTCGCCTCATCAAGCGGGGGAGCGTCCTTGACGAAGTAGGCGAACGCCGCCACGCCGCCGACAGCGGCGATCACGATGATGAACAATATCGCAATGGCGACTGTTTTCAGCCACGCGATCCCTTTTTTCGTTTTCGCTTTCTTCTGTTTCGTTTGTTTCGCTGCCTGCTTTCGTTCTACGCGAGAACGATATTCACCAGACATAAGCAAATCCTGCCTTTCTTACAAGTTTTCACTTCAACGGGTGAAGTACACGTTGTCTACTACACTAATATAATCAATTCTCGGCTGGTAGCCAAGCGGAATGGAATGTCCATGCCGTTCGATCTCTTGTTTCGGAATCGACTTTCGTCCGCCGGCTTCCTGTTTGTTCCACCAAGCGATCAAATGAGAGGCGTCAAGCAAATACGTTTCATTGAGCAAAGAAAAACGCAAAATCGCAAAACAAATGCCGCCGTGGGCGACGACTTGCTCCATATGGCGGATTTGATGAGCGTGGAAATTTTTCAGCGGAAACGCCGTTTTGTTTTTTGTCTCTTTCGCCTCAAAGTCGATGTACTTGCCGCGGTACACACCGTTGTAGTCGGTCGTCGACGCTTGCCGGAAGTAGGCTTCGGTAATGACGGCGGCGCTCCGTTTCGGATAGTCGACGCGCACGATTTGCACCGGGGTCGGCTTTTTATGGATGACAGCGATGCCGCGTTCCCGGTAATATTCATTCGTCGCGTTTAAGTCGTCTTCGAGCGTCATGCCGCGATTGGCATAATCGGCCGCCGGCCGGCGCGCGGCGTTCGGCTTGTTTCCGCGATACTCTTTTCCGCTCGGGTATTTGAGTGCCATCGCGTTCATCTCCTTTGAATGGTTTTTATTATACCATACGCTCCGGTCATATGCGCTCTTTTTCTTTTCCTCCTTTCGACTGAAGGCAAGCGAAGGAGGTCAATGTCGAATGGCGGCTGCTTGCCACTTTCTTTGCCGAATTCGTTCTACTTTTGTCGCCGCAGCAGGAGTCGTCCTTCCCGCCGCGAATGGAATATCATCATGCGAGAAATGGGGGAGAGGGAATGGAAAAACGGCTCGTGAAAAAAGAGGAGATCGAAAAGCAGCTGCAGGAAATTGTGGCACTCATCGAGCAGGTCGATGCGAAAATGGAAAAAGTGATCGCCGATGTCATCGAAGAGCGTTATACGCAAAATCAAGCGCAGCTCGGGCGGCTTGAAGGGCAGATCGCCGGCGTGGAACAGCGGCTTGAGAAGGAGAAGCAGCGTGCTGCACTTCCGCTTTCGTCGAAACTGTATTTGGTGTGAGCCGGTCGGTATGGTATCATTAAACAGAAGCGCATCGCGGCAAAACGCATCCGTTCTCCGGGCCATAGGGCACATGGGCAAACCGGATTTGCCGGCATGGATAAGGAGGAGGCGCCATGGAAAAAGAGCTTAAGGCGTTGACGAAGCGGCTGCAACAATACAACGAACAGTTGCTTTTGATCGCCCGGCGCGCCCGCGAGCGGAACGAGGAGCCGGATTTTTTTGGCGACGTGAAACCGATGGCCGAAGAGGTGCAGGCCGTTGCCGAACGGTGGAAGGACGCCGCTTCCCGCTGGGTCCGCCATGCGCGGCCGAAATATGTCCATGAGCGGCAAATTGAAGCCGCCGCCGACCATATGGCGAAGCTGTGCGTTGAGGCATTTTATCCATCCGTTCCTGAGCGCCGCATCAAGCAATACAGCCAGGCCGTCGCTTATACGCTGGCGCTTGTCAAGGAACGGCTTGACGACACGACCGAAGCAGGCAAGGAGAGGCTTTGACGGGGCAGGAGAAAGCGGCCGCACGGAAAAAGGGCTGACCCAAAACGCGAGTGCGTTTTGGATCAGCCCCCTTTTTTGTTTTATGTGTCTTTGCCTGTTGTGATCGAGACAGGGCCGCCTTCTGCAGTAGCGACGGTGTTGATCTCGTATTCGACCCGCTCCGTATGCTTGGGCGGCGCTGGTTTTCCATGTTTCGGCTTTTCATGGTCATGGCCTTTCAATTTATGGTTAAAGTGGACGCCTCGACCCATCGCCAATCCCCCCTTGCACGACAATTCCTCTTGCCTCTTTAGGGTGGGAAGAAACATCGTTTTTTATGCGTCTTGAGGAACAGGGGCAAAAAAAAGAAGGGAAAAGCTCCCTCATCGTCCTACAGCCCAGCGTATTCCCCTGCTTCATCCGGCTGAGAGGCGCCGGCTTTTTCGAGCTCACGCACGAGATCACGGTACTCGGCGAGCGAAATTTCCCCGCGCAAATACAGACGGCGGGCAAAATCAAGCAGTTCGTTCGCCTCAGCCGGTTCGCAATGTTTGACCGCCATAAACTTATGCTTTAACTCCGTCACGTTCATTGATGCTTTTCCCCCTTCCCCCTTTTTTACATCGTACCATGAAAATAGGAAGAAAGAATGATTTCGGAAAATTAAAACTTCCGACAAGAGATGACATGTCCGTACACGCCATCGGGCGCCGTCACATATACTAGTGGCAGCCCACCTCTTCGGCCTGGAAGGTTGGTGGCTCATCAGCATGAATGTTGTTCGTTTGCGTGCGAAACAGCGCACGGCCGCATCTTGCCTGTACGAGCCGCTTTCTAGGCAAGGGGGAATGGACACCAACAATGGGGGAGAAGGAATATGCATCGTTACTCGCGCCCGGTTTTACCACCGCCCACGTATGGTCCCTATGGCTTAGGCAGCCATTATCATCCTTACTTCCACTATGGAGGTTCATCTTTTCCATCGGCGCCGGGGCACTGGCCCTTTTTTCCGTCCACCCATGCCGCCCCGCCTCCCCATCCGGCGTCATACCCAAAGCCGGGGCCGCTTTTGCCGCCGCCGCGCCCGTCGTTTCTCGCCCAGTTTAAAAACAGCGACGGAACGTACGATATCAACAAAATGATGAGTACCGTGGGGCAAATGATCAATACGGTCAATCAAGTGAATGGCGTGTTGAAAGGATTGCTCGGTACGTTTAAAAAATGAAACCGCGTCATGGCGCGACGGTCGAGCGCGCTTGAAAAAGGGAAACCGCTCCGCCGTTTGCACGGGGAGCGGTTTTCACGTTGTCAAATGAGCAATTCATACACTTCATTGAGCTGATACACGCGCTCATAATCGCGCTCATCCATCGCATAGCGGATTTCATGGGGCAAAATGCGATCCAAAAAGGCGCTTTCTTCTTGCGTCAAGTCGCGGACAAATTCCCCTTCGCCTCGGTATGGTTTGCTGATCAGTTTTTTGTAAATGCGTTTTGGGGTGTCGCCGTGGTGATCCAAATAGTTGGACAGCACTTCGCGCAAGTAAGCGAGTGTTTGTTCCATCATCGTCCGCCCCCTTCGAAAAAAGAGACAAACTCTTTGCTTGTGTTTGTGCGGCCTTGGACGTACGGATTTTCTTCCGTCACGCGGTCCGGGTCGAGGTTTGTTTTGATGACAAGCATCGGCTCATCCGACGGCTCGTTGATCAGTCGGTCGTTCAATTGTTTGAAATCGGGCAGTTTCGCCATTCGTTTTGCACCTCCTATCAGTAGCGTAGCTTGTCAGCCGAGAAAGTATGTATGCATCGTGTTGGCCGCGGCAAGGCAAGCGAATGGCAAACAATAAGGGGGTGATGGCGGTGACAGACCGCAACGACAACTGGAAGCGGAAAAACAAATACACGAACCACCGCGAGGAAATCGCCAACGAATGGGTGATCAAAAAAGGAACGCCGGAAGAGGGCGAACGTTCCGGAAATTCACCCCATAAACAATAGAAGCTGGATAAGAAACAAGCCGCTCCCCATGAAGGGAACGGCTTGTTTCACGTCCAAGCGCGGCGCTGGCCGCTGCCAAAATGGTTTTTGAACGCACACACAGGCTGGATCGTCTTCAATCGATATCGATATATTTCCGTTTTTGCGGCAGCTGGATGGTGAGCGTCCCATTTTGAAACGAGGCTTTCACCTCATGCTCAGCGACCGGATACGGAAACGGAATCAGCCGCGCCACGCGCCGCCGTGCGTGGCGGCGTTCGTATACATGGCCGTGATGATCTGCCGATTCAATTGTTTCATTGTGATCGACGATCAGCTGCAGCCCATCTTCCTGCCATTGCAAGCTGATTTGTTCCCTTTTGATGTCAGGCAGCCGGACAATGATTTGGTAATCGTGCTTCGTCTCTTTCACCTCGATCGGAATGTACGCTGCAGCAAACGTTTGTGCGAAATAGTCATCGAGCGTTTCAAACAGTTTTTGCAGCGGCCGTTCATCAAACCATTGATTCATCATTTTCCGCAAATGATGGAACGGGTGATGGCCTCCCCCATTGGCTGGTGGTTGAAACGATTCATTCATTGCGCTCTCCTCCTTTTTTCAAAACAGCGAAATGGTTCTGTCGGGACGCTGCCGATTGGCAAAGCGATTCACTGTCAATGTATGTACAGAGCGCAAAAAAAGCTACTTCATACTTTTTTAGAGAGTTTTCATCTTGTTTTAACCCGGATGGAATATAATGACACCACCATCCATGAGATGCACATCAATAACGCTGTCGGTTGCCCGGCGGCGGGAGGAGGGATGGCGCGATGCATTGGGTTCATTGGCTGGTGACATTGTTTTTTTCGGGAACAGCCGTGTCGCTTCTTTCTTATCAAGTGTTTGAAATCGTTCAAGCCATTGTTGATTGGATCGTTGACCGCCATTCATAAACAGCTGCCTGCGCCGCTTTTTGCCGATTCATTTTTGAGGGCGTCCCTAACAGGCGCCCCATTCCTTTTTTGACTGCTGGCTGCCCGTTGGCGGTGAACGATTTGTTGTGTATAGTTAAAGATGTATAAAGGTGGAAGCAGCAACAGCCGCAAGAGAGGAGGAGCAACTGATGAACGGACGTATTTTATTGATTGAAGATGAAGCCGGGCTCGCCCGGTTTTTGGAGCTTGATTTAAAGCACGAAGGCTTTGACGTGCATGTATGCGCCGATGGACGCGAAGGGCTCGAGCTCGCTCTTTCGGAGCAGTGGGATCTCATTTTGCTTGATGTGATGCTGCCGCGTTTAAATGGCATGGAAGTATGCCGCCGCATCCGGGCGGCGAAATCGACGCCGATCATCATGATCACAGCGCGCGACAGCGTGTTTGACCGCGTCATGGGGCTCGATAACGGGGCCGATGACTACATCGTCAAACCGTTTGCCATTGAAGAGCTGCTCGCCCGCATCCGCGCCTTGTTCCGCCGCGTTCATCCGGAAGCGAACGCCCAAGTGTTGACGTTTAAAGATTTAGTCGTTGACGTGCAGGCGCGCACAGTGAAAAAAGGAGACGAATTTATTGAGCTGACGAAGCGCGAATACGATTTGCTCGTCGCCTTTATGCAAAACATCAATGTTGTCTTGACGCGTGATGCGCTCCTTGACAAAGTGTGGGGGTTCGACGCCGAGGTTGAGACGAACGTCGTTGACGTCTACGTTCGCTATTTGCGGCAAAAGCTTGACGAACACGATAAAGAGCGGTATATCCAAACGGTGCGCGGCACGGGATATGTGATGCGGCCATGAAGAGGGAGGCGATTCGCCGGCTTTCGCTGAAAGGGAAGCTGACCGTTTTGTCGGCCGGGGCGATTTTCATTACGTATTTTGTGTTTACGTTTTTGCAATATCATATGGTCAAACAATGGCTGCTGAAGGAAGAAGAAAAAACGATGGAACAAACGGTGGCGGAAATTGAAACATATTACGCGGAAAAACGTAATCTATCATGGGAAGGGATTCGCCGCAGCCGCGCGTTTTTGGAAAAGCTGAATGAACGCTACCAGCTCATTCGCGTTACGGATGAGAAAGGAAACGTCATCGTCTCCGTTTCAAATGGGGCGGCGGTGTCGCTATCGCCAAGCGAGATGCCCGACAAGCGGAAGATGGATGAGCATTTCATCAACAATGAGCGATTTTTGCTGCTCCGTCAGCCGCTTCATATCGGCAACTTGCATGGAACGATCGAGATCGCCCGTCGGCTGGCGAGGTTCCAGCAAGTGACCAACACACTCTTTCTCATCATGACGGCGATCGGCTTTTTGGCCATGGCGGCAAGCGCTGTCGCCGGCCGGTTCGTGGCGCAAAGCTTCGTCCGGCCGTTGCAAACGCTGGCCAAAACGATGGCGGACATTCAAAACAACGGGCTGAAACGGCGCATTGATGTGCCTCCGGCGCGCGATGAAATCGCGGAACTGATGGTGATGTTCAACGGCATGATGGATGAAATTGAGCGGTCGTTCGCCATGCAGCGGCAATTTGTCGAGGATGCGTCCCATGAACTGCGCACACCGCTCGCCATTTTGCAAGGCCATCTTTCGTTGCTGCAACGATGGGGAAAGCACAATCCAGAGATTTTAGAAGAATCGCTCGAGGCGGCGGTGAAAGAAGCGGAGCGGCTGAAGCGGCTCGTTCTCGAGCTTCTTGACTTGTCGCGCGCCGAGGCGATCACGGTGCCGGATGAGGTCGCGCCGATGGATGCCGCGGCGGCTGTCGGACAAGTCGTCAAAAATTTCCGCGTCTTGCACCCGGATTTCCAATTTCTGATTGACCAGCCGGATAAGCCGATTGCGCGCGCGGCGATGGCGAAACATCATTTTGAACAATTGCTGTTCATTTTGCTTGACAATGCGGTAAAATATTCTCAGCGAGTGAAACAAATCGCGATTTCCTTGCGCGAGGAAGGGCCGTTTGTCATCGTGTCCATCCGTGATTATGGCATCGGCATTCCGAAAGAAGAGCTGAAAAACGTTTTTTTGCGCTTTTACCGCGTCGACAAGGCGCGCAGCCGCGAACAAGGCGGCGCCGGGCTCGGCCTTTCGATCGCCAAGGAGATCATCGATAAGTACGGCGGGCAAATTGCGTTGGAAAGCGAAGTTGGGAAAGGAACGACGGTGGAGCTCGCCATTCCGAAAGCGGAATAGGAGAGGAGCGTGAGGCAATGGGACATCCCCATGAGGAAGAGGCGGCAAGCAAAAAAGTGATTCATCACCTCGTTGAAAAATTCCGCAAGCGCGGGGTGAAAATCGCGACATGCAAACCGCGGACGATGATGTCACTGTCATGCTTAGATGAGATCGACAAAATGAGAGGATGAATCGAAGAAAAGAAAATGGAAGCGAAACAGCGCATCATTCCGGCCATTAAAACGATGAAGCAATTTGACGCCTTTTTGTCAAGCGGTTACACGGTCGGCGTGTTGCTTGAGGTGCATATTGCCCAGTTAAAAAGCATCTTTGCCTATGCGCGCCGGCATGGCAAGGAGTTGATCATTCACGTCGACTTGGTGCAAGGGCTGAGTCATGATGAACATGCGGCGGAATACCTTTGCCAAGAGTTCCGCCCTCATGGCCTCATTTCCACGAAAGCGGGCGTCATTATGAAGGCGCGTCAAAAACGCGTCTTGGCCGTGCAACGCATCTTTTTGCTCGATTCCCACGCTTTAGAGAAAAGCTACCAGCTGATCGCCAAAACGAATCCGGATTGCATTGAAGTCATCCCGGGCGCCATGCCGCACATCATCCGCGAAGTGAAAGAACGGACCGGAAAACCGATTTACGCCGGTGGGCTCATCCGCACGGTCGATGATGTCGAGCGGGCGCTTGCAGCTGGGGCGGCGGCGGTGACCACGTCAAACGAAACATTATGGCGCCACTACAATGGATAATGCGTTGAGCTGGTCAAATCGGCCGCAGTCTGCTACAATAAAGGTAACAAGTTAATCATCAGTCAGGAGACAGGGAGAGACCATGCATGCATGGTAGGCGAAAGGCTTATCGTGTTTGCAATGGTCTCTTTTTGTCTTTTTCAAAGGAGGAATCACGCATGGCGTTCTCAAGCAAACATCGGAGCGATGTTCTTCAAGCGATGAGCGAAAAACAATATGATCTTCTGATCATCGGTGGAGGGATCACCGGCTCTGGCATCGCCCTGGATACCGTCTCGCGCGGCATGACGGTCGCGCTTGTCGAGATGCAAGATTTTGCCGCCGGCACGTCAAGTCGGTCGACGAAGCTCGTTCACGGCGGCTTGCGCTACTTGAAGCAGTTCGAGGTGAAGCTTGTCGCGGAAGTCGGGCGCGAACGGGCGATTGTGTATGAAAACGGCCCGCACGTCACCACACCGGAGTGGATGCTGCTGCCCATTTACCGCGGCGGGACGTTTGGCAAATGGAGCACGTCGGTCGGCCTTTGGCTGTATGACCGGCTGGCTGGCGTCAAGCCAAGCGAGCGGCGCACGATGCTTGATGCCCGGCAGACGTTGGAAAAAGAGCCGCTCTTAAAGCGCGATGGCCTGATCGGCGGCGGCTATTACGTCGAGTATCGGACCGACGATGCCCGCCTGACGATCGAAGTGATCAAAAAAGCGGTCGAGCTTGGCGCCGACGCCGTCAACTACGTAAAAGCCGAACAGTTTTTGTACGACGAGCGCGGCCGCGCGATCGGCGCCCGCTGCCGCGACCTGATCGGCGGACGAGTGTATGACATCCGCGCCAAAAAAGTCGTCAATGCCGCCGGACCGTGGGTTGATGCGCTGCGCGACAAAGACGGATCGAAAACCGGCAAGCGGCTTCGGCTGACAAAAGGCGTCCATATCGTCATCGATCAAAAGCGTTTTCCGCTCAAGCAGGCAGTCTATTTTGACACCCCGGACGGCCGGATGGTGTTTGCCATTCCGCGGGATGGGAAAACGTATGTCGGCACGACCGATACATTTTATGACGATGATCCCGCTCATCCGGCCATGACCGAAGAAGACCGTGATTACTTATTGCAGGCGATTCACTACATGTTCCCGTCCGTCGGCGTCACTGCCGACGATGTCGAGTCGAGCTGGGCTGGCGTCCGTCCGCTCATTTATGAAGAAGGGAAAGACCCGTCGGAAATTTCCCGCAAAGACGAGATTTGGACATCGCCATCCGGCCTCATTACGATTGCCGGCGGCAAACTGACCGGCTACCGGAAAATGGCGGAAACCGTCGTCGACCTCGTCGCTAAGCAGCTCGAAAAAGAAGAGCGGAAAACGTTCCGTCCATGCCAGACGAAACAATTGCCGATCTCCGGCGGCGATGTCGGCGGCTCGCACCGCCTCCCTGCCTTCATCGCCGAAAAAGCGGAAGAAGCGGTGCGCTATGGATTGACGAAAGAAGCGGGAGCGCGGCTGGCGAGACAATACGGCACAAATGTCGACCGGCTGTTTGCTTTAAGCCAGCAATACGACCGTTCATCTGGCTTAACGCGCGAAACGTTCATCCGCCTCGTCTACGCCATGGAGGAAGAAATGGCGGCCAAACCGGTCGACTACTTCATCCGCCGCACCGGAGCGCTGTTATTTGACATCGATTCTGTCCGGCGGGAGAAAGAGGCGGTTGTGGCGTTTATGGCGCGGTATTTGGGGTGGACGGGGGAAGAGCGGGACGTGTATGAGAAAGAACTCGACAAGGAACTGCGACGAGCGGTGTTGGCAGAGGAAGGAGCGAAGTGAACCAATGATCATGAAGGAAATGATGAGCGCCTGAATCCAGGCGCTTTTTTGATGGATCTTTTCGTAAAAATTAAGTAAAATTTAAATAAAAAATCAAAGTGAGGGAAGAGGATGGCGGTTACATACAATCCGCAAACGAAGCAGTTTCATTTGCGGGCGGGCAAGGCAAGCTACGTGATGCAGCTTTTCCGCTCCGGCTATTTGGCTCATATCTATTGGGGAAAAGCGGTGCGCGATGTTCGGGGGGAGCGGAGGTTTTCGCGGCTGGATCGCGCGTTTTCCCCCAATCTCGCCCCATCCGACCGCACGTTTTCGCTCGATACGCTGCCGCAAGAATATCCGGCCTATGGGAATACCGATTTTCGTTCTCCGGCGTATCAAGTGCAGCTTGAGAACGGCTCGACCGTGACCGATTTGCGCTACAAAACGCACCGCATTTACAAAGGGAAGCCTAGACTTAACGGACTGCCGGCGACATACGTGGAGCATGAACAGGAAGCGGAGACGCTCGAAATTGTCCTTGGAGATGCGCTGATCGGTCTAGAGGTCACGTTGCAGTATACGGCGTATGAAAAATGGAACGTCATCACGCGCGCGGCCCGTTTTGAAAACAAAGGCGGCGAGCGGTTGAAACTGCTGCGTGCGCTCAGTATGAGCGTTGATTTCCCAACTGCTGACTATGATTGGATCCATCTCCCCGGAGCGTGGGGGCGCGAGCGCTGGATCGAGCGCCGCCCGCTTGTGACCGGCGTGCAAGCGGCGGAAAGCCGCCGCGGCGCGAGCAGCCACCAACAAAACCCATTTATCGCGCTCGTCGCCAAAAACGCCGATGAACACCAAGGCGAAGTATACGGGTTCAGCTTTGTGTACAGCGGCAATTTTCTCGCCCAAATCGAGGTGGACCAGTTCGGCACTGCCCGTGTCTCGATGGGAATCAACCCGTTTGATTTCACATGGCTGCTTCAGCCGGGTGAGTCGTTCCAAACGCCGGAAGTGGTCATGGTTTACTCCGACCAAGGGTTGAACGGGATGTCGCAAACCTACCACGAACTGTACCGCACCCGCCTGGCGCGCGGCGCATTCCGCGACCGCGAACGCCCGATTTTGATCAACAACTGGGAAGCAACGTACTTCGATTTTAACGAAGAAAAACTCGTCAACATTGCGAAAACGGCAGCGAAACTAGGCATCGAACTGTTTGTGCTTGACGACGGCTGGTTTGGCGAGCGCGATGACGACCGCCGGTCGCTCGGCGATTGGATCGTCAACCGGCGCAAGCTTCCGAACGGCTTGGACGGGCTGGCAAAACAAGTAAACGAACTTGGACTCCAGTTCGGCTTATGGGTCGAACCGGAAATGGTGTCGCCAAACAGCGAACTGTACCGGAAACACCCCGACTGGTGTCTGCATGTGCCCAACCGCCCGCGTTCGGAAGGACGAAACCAGCTTGTGCTCGATTATTCCCGCGAAGACGTTTGCGACTATATCATCGAGACGATCTCGAACGTCCTCGCAAGCGCGCCGATCACGTACGTGAAATGGGACATGAACCGCCATATGACGGAAATAGGCTCCTCCGCCCTGCCGCCCGAGCGCCAGCGCGAAACGGCGCACCGCTATATGCTTGGGCTGTACCGCGTCATGGACGAGATGACCTCGCGCTTTCCGCACATTTTGTTTGAAAGCTGTTCGGGAGGCGGGGGGCGGTTTGACCCGGGGATGCTGTATTATATGCCGCAAACGTGGACGAGCGACAATACCGATGCCGTCTCGCGCCTGAAAATTCAATACGGCACGAGCCTCGTCTATCCGATTAGTGCAATGGGCGCCCACGTCTCGGCGGTGCCGAACCACCAAGTCGGGCGGGTGACGTCGCTCAAGACGCGCGGCCATGTCGCGATGTCAGGCAACTTCGGCTATGAGCTCGATATCACGAAATTGACGGAAACAGAAAAACAAATGATTAAGCAACAAGTCGCGTTTTACAAGGACGTGCGCCGTCTCGTCCAGTTCGGCACGTTTTATCGACTGCTAAGCCCGTTTGAAGGCAACGAGGCGGCGTGGATGTTCGTCTCTGCCGACCGCTCGGAAGCGCTCGTCGCCTACTTCCGCGTTCTGGCCGAAGCGAACGCGCCGCTGTCATACCTGCGCTTAAAAGGGCTTGACCCGAATCAAGACTACGAAATCGAGGGACTTGGCGTTTACGGCGGCGACGAGCTGATGTATGCCGGAGTGGCCTTGCCGTACCGCTCTGGCGATTTTATCAGCATGATGTGGCGATTGAAAGCTGTTCAACGATAAGAAGGGATGCTGTCGCTCGAGTCTATGCACCAGTCATAAACGAATTGAACCCGGTGTCTTAGATGCCGGGTTCAAACTGTTTGAGCTTCTCGATGATGCGACGCTTCCGATAGAGCATCTTCCCGGTTTCGGCGATGTCTTCCATAAACGATTTGTTAAACAGCGAACCGAAAATGACACCGATGATCGGAACGGCTTGAAACAGCTTTTTCCACCCGTATTGGTCGCGGAACGTCATCATCACTTCCCGCCAGCCTTGCAGTTCGGAAAAGACGCGCCCGCGTTCATTGGAGAACGACGAAAGTTCGTCCAAAATCGCTTTTTTCCCGACGATGTCCGCCGCGGCAAACTGCAGGCATTTGACGACGAACACGCGCTCCTCTTTTTCCTTCGGGTCATATCCGTACACGATGGCGATCTCTTGCAGCGTTTTCAGCGCTAAGCCGAGAAGCGCTGGAATGTCTACCGCCAGCGTCAGCGCCCCGCCAATTCCAGTTGCCGCCCCTTGCAGCTGGGCGAACGTGACGCGCGCATCGATCAATTCATCGCAGACGCGATCCATTGTCTCAAGCGGCAAGTGCGGCACTTGCGCAAGCGACGATACCCCGAGCCGAGTGAATATTTTCTTTTCATTCACTAAATATTGCCCGCCGCTTTGAATATAGCTGCCCAACTCATCAAGCAGCTGCCCGAGTTTTCGATGGACGACTTTTGGCGTCAGCTTATCCAGCACTTGAAATGGCAAGCGGCCAAGCTTTTCCCAAAACCATAGGTCTTTTTGGGAGTGTTCCCACTGTTCGATTTGCTTTAACTCTTTTTGTAGCTGCAGTTTGGCATCCATATTTGGGCCCCCTGTTCCTTCTTAAATGTTAATGTTTAGGATAGGTTGATTTTAACGAATTATACGGACAAGGAGGGCATTTTGTTTCTGACAAGAAATCTGCAGTCATGAACAAAAGTAGGAGTTTTTCATTGACGAACAGTAAAATTTTAACTAAAATATTTATCATAAAATGATCTTAAGGAGGCTCTTTCATGATTACAACTTTAAAACAACAATTTATCGAACTTTTTAGCGGCTTAGGCGAAGGCATCCGCACTTTCTTCGCCCCCGGCCGCGTCAATTTGATCGGTGAGCATACGGATTACAACGGCGGGCATGTGCTGCCGTGCGCGCTCGAGATCGGCACGTATGCGCTTGTCCGGCAAACGGATGAGCCGTTTGTCCGCCTTTACTCCCAAAACTTCCCGGAAACGGGAGTGATCACTGTCTCTTACGATGACTTGTCATACCGGAGCGAGCACGGCTGGGCGAACTACCCGAAAGGGATCTTGGCTGCGTTTCAAGCGCTCAGCCCGCTGGAGACCGGATTGGACATTTTGTATTACGGCACGATCCCGAACGGCGCAGGACTGTCGTCATCCGCGTCGATTGAGCTCGTGACCGCGGTCATGCTCAATGAACTGTTCAGGCGCGGGCTTGACCAGCTGGAACTTGTGAAAATGAGCCAAACCGTAGAAAATAAATACGTTGGCGTCCATTGCGGCATTATGGATCAGTTTGCCGTCGGCATGGGGAAACAAGATTGCGCCATTCTATTGAACTGCCAGACGCTCGAGTACCGCTATTTGCCGCTCGTGCTCAACGATTGTTCGATTGTCATCGCGAACACAAACAAAAAGCGCGGCTTGGCGGACTCGGCGTACAACGAGCGGCGGGCGACGTGCGAGGCGGCTCTCGCGAAGCTGCAAAGCGTGCGGAACATCGCCTCGCTCGGCGAGCTGACAAGCGCAGAGCTGGCCCGTTATGAACATCTTCTTTCCCCGCTTGAGCAAAAACGGGCCCGCCATGCGGTGACGGAAAACGAGCGGACTCTTGAAGCCGCCCGGGCGCTTGAGCGCGGAGACCTGATCCGCTTTGGCGAGTTGATGAAACAGTCGCATTTGTCGCTGCGCAATGATTACGAAGTGACAGGTGTTGAACTCGACACGCTCGTTGAAGCGGCATGGTCGCACGAAGGAACGGTCGGGGCGCGCATGACCGGAGCAGGATTCGGCGGCTGCACGGTGAACATTGTGAAAAAGGCATGCGTTCAAGATTTCATTGAACGGGTCGGAAACGCGTATGCCGAAAAAATCGGTTATGAAGCAAGCTTTTATGTCGTTGAAGTTGGTGACGGGGCGAGAGAACTCACGGAACTGGAGGAGATGAGCCGATGATTTTGGTTTGCGGAGGGGCAGGGTATATCGGCAGCCATGCGGTGTACCGTCTGCTTGAAAAAGGGGAGCGCGTGGTCGTGGTGGATAACTTGCAGACGGGGCACCGGGAGGCGGTTCACCCTGATGCGGTGTTTTGCCAAGGCGATATTCGCGACCGCGATTTTTTGCGCGAGGTGTTTCGCCAGCACGACATTGAGGCGGTCATTCATTTTGCGGCGAACTCATTGGTCGGCGAAAGCATGGAAGAGCCGCTGAAATATTACGACAACAATGTGTACGGCACACAAGTGCTGCTTGAAGTGATGAGAGAATTTGGCGTTAAGCAAATCGTCTTTTCTTCAACCGCCGCGGTGTATGGGGAGCCGAAACAAATCCCGATCGTCGAAACCGACCCGACGGAACCGACGAACGCGTATGGAGAAACGAAGCTGGCGATGGAAAAAATGATGAAATGGGCGGACCGCGCCTATGGCATCCGCTCGATTTCGCTCCGCTACTTTAATGTCGCCGGGGCGTACGGCACGACAATCGGTGAGGACCACAACCCGGAGACGCATCTGATTCCATTGATTTTAAAAGTGCCGCTTGGCCAGCGCGAGGAAATCTACATTTTCGGCGATGACTACGACACGCCCGACGGCACGTGCATCCGCGACTACATTCATGTGCTTGATCTCGTCGATGCCCATTGGCTGGCGCTCGAGAAATTGCGGAGCGGGGCAGACAGCGATGTATACAATTTAGGCAACGGAAATGGATTTAGCGTCAAAGAAGTGATCGAAGCGGCTCGGCAAGTGACCGGACACCCGATCCCCGCCCGCGTCGTGGCGCGGCGCCCGGGCGATCCGGCGAGACTTGTCGCTTCATCGGAAAAAGCAAAGCGCGAGCTCGGCTGGGAGCCGAAATACCCGTCCATTACGGATATCGTCGCGTCGGCATGGGAATGGCATCAAGCGCGGCCAAACGGATATCGGGGTGTGTAAACATGGAAACGATTTTTGCGGCGATTGAACAACTGATCCGTTATGCCGAGCAACGCGGCCTTTTAGCGCCGGAAGATGTTGTGTACGCGCGCAACCGCCTGCTGGCAACGCTCCGACTCACGGAATGGCAGCCGGCCGAGGTCAAGGACGTTCCCTTGGCCTCGCCGGCCCCGGTATTGGACGCTATGATTGATTGGGCGTATGAACAAGGATTGTTGGAAACGAATACAACGACCGAGCGCGATATATGGGATGCGAGACTGATGGACTGCGTCATGCCGCGGCCGTCGGAAGTGATCCGCGCCTTTTACGAGCGATACCGCCGCGACCCGCAGGAGGCGACGGACTGGTTTTATTCGTTGAGCCAAGCGTCCAATTACATTCAAACGGCGCGCATCGCCAACAATCAGCACTGGAAAGTGTCAACCATCTATGGAGAATTGGATATCACCATTAACTTGGCGAAGCCGGAAAAAGACCCGAAGGAAATCGCCAAATTAAAAGAGATGCCGTCATCCTCGTATCCAAAATGTGTATTATGCAAAGAAAACGAAGGGTATGAAGGAACGTGGCGTCATCCAGCCCGTTCCAATCACCGTGTCATCCCGATCACGTTATTGGATGAACAGTGGTATTTCCAATATTCTCCCTACGTGTACTATAATGAACATTGCATCGTCTTTTCCGCCGAACATGTGCCGATGAAAATGGAGCGGAAGACGCTTGAGCGTTTGCTCGATTTCGTCGAAAAGTTCCCGCACTATTTCATTGGCTCGAACGCCGATTTGCCGATTGTCGGCGGCTCGATTTTAGTGCATGACCATTTCCAAGGCGGGTGCTATACGTTTGCGATGGAAAAGGCGGAGATCGAAGAGTGTATCCCGCTTCCATCGTTTCCGTCGGTCACAGCCGGCATAGTGCGCTGGCCGATGTCCGTCATCCGTTTGACTGGACCAAAAGAGGACGTGTTGGATGCGGCTGCCTTTTTGTATGAAACATGGCGGACGTACAGCGACTCAAGTGTCGAGATTATGGCCTACAGCGGCGATGTTCCGCATAACACGATCACCCCGATCGCCCGGCGGCGCGGCGATTTGTTTGAGTTGGACATTGTTTTGCGCAACAATCGGACATCAGCGGAACATCCGTACGGCATTTTCCATCCGCATGAAGAATTGCATCATATTAAAAAAGAAAATATCGGCTTGATCGAAGTGATGGGGCTGGCGGTGCTGCCGGCACGGCTTGCCGTGGAACTGGAGACGCTGGCCGATTATCTCGTGCATCGGACAAAAAAAGAAGACTGGGACGAGTCGATGCATAAACATTGGGATTGGTGCGAAGCCATTCACTCGGCCTATCCGGACATCACGAAGGACAACGTCCATGACATTTTGCGGCACGAAGTCGGGCAACGGTTTGTGACCGTGTTGGAACATGCCGGGGTGTTTAAGCGGGACAAGCGAGGGAAGGACGCGTTTCGCCGCTTTATGCAGCACGCTGTGGAGCGCATGTCGTCTCTTGTTTAAATGCGGCGAAAAAACGCGTTTCATATGAAACATAAGGAAGGGATTGCAAACAGACTATGGCTACGTTAAAAGAAATCGCGGAAAAAGTCGGCGTTTCGGTCGCGACGGTGTCGCGCGTGCTTAATTACGATGCGACGCTGTCCGTTTCCGATGAAACGAGAAGGCGCATTTTTGAAGTCGCCCAAGAGCTGAACTACAAAACATTGCGGGAACGAAGCCAGCAAGCGCGCGAATCGTTTCGCTTCGGGCTCATTCACTGGTATTCGGAGCGCCAGGAAATCGATGACCCCTATTATATGGCGATTCGCCTCGGAGTGGAAAAAGAGTGTTTTGACCGCGGCATCGAACTCGTCAAATTGTTTAAACAGCACGGCGCCTATCCGATCGAACGGATGGAGGCGCTCGATGGCATCATCGCCGTCGGAAAATTCGGGCCGAAGGAAGTCGAGGTTTTTGCCGCCGGGGCCAAACAAATTGTGTTTGTCGACTGTTCGCCTGATGAGCATCGGTTTGATTCAGTCGTCATCGACTTGCGTCAAGCGACGGTGACAGTGCTTGATTATTTGCTTCGGTTGGGGCATACGAAAATTGGCTATATCGGCGGCCGTGAATATGTCGACGGGGAAACGCCGATCCGCGATGAGCGCGAAGCGGCGTTTTACGAATATTTGTATGTCAAAGGGCTGTATGATTCCCGCTATGTATGGATCGGTGCCTTCACTGCTGAAGATGGCTATCGGCTGATGAAAGAGGCTGTTTCAGGCGGCGACTTGCCGACGGCGTTTTTCATTGCCAGTGATTCGATGGCGATTGGCGCCCTGCGTGCGCTGCATGAAGCCGGGATCGCTGTTCCGGAAGAGGCGGCGATTGTCGGATTCAATGATATTCCGACGGCAGCATTTCTTCACCCGCCGCTTTCGACGGTGAAAGTATACACAGAATTTATGGGTGAAACAGCGGTTGAGCTGCTCATCGAACGGTTGACGACGAAACGAGCGATTTGCAAAAAGGTCGTCGTGCCGACAGAGCTCGTCATCCGCTCAAGCAGCGAGGGCAACGAAAAGGGGAGCGGTCGATAAGCCGCTCCCTTCTGCATTAATGGAACTCGATATCAACGCGTTTTTTCGTTCCTGTCGTTGTTTTCGGGATATGAATGTCAAGCACGCCGTTTTTGTACGTCGCGCGAATGTTTTCCGTCGCCGCATCCGCCGGCAGGGTGATCGAACGCTGGAAGCGACCAAAGAAGCGTTCGCGCCGGTGCATTTGTTCTTCTCTTACATCGTGGTGGCGTTGAATCGTGCCGCTGATGGTCAACATGTTGTTCTGCACGTCAATGTGCACATCCTCTTTCCGCTCCAGCCCCGGTAAATCGCACGAAACGACGTATTCGTTGGCCGTTTCATGCATGTCGATGCGCGGCATCCAGTGCTGCTCATCCATATGAGTGAACAGCGATGGAAAATCACTAGCAAAAAAGCGGTTCATATCCCGGCGAATCGATTCCAAGTGCCGGAACGGGTCATACGGAATTAACGCCATAACTGCCATCCTCCTTAACAAGAAATGTTCTTTCGCTCAGT